>NC_017180.1 GCF_000175255.2 Zymomonas mobilis subsp. mobilis ATCC 10988
TAATGTTACAAACAACACATCTAGAGCGTGCGCTTAAACGCCTCAAAGAGGGCTGGGCACGTTATTTGGCTCACTCAGATGATGAGCAACTACGAGACGGGCTAATCCAACGTTTTGAGTTCACTTATGAAATTTCACATAAAATTATTAAGCGATATCTCGAATTAACGTCTCCATCTCCTGATTTGTATGATCGCATGGATTTTGCAGATATCATTCGATCAGCAAGCGAAAAAGGAATCTTGGAAGGTGATTGGAGGCAATGGAAAAAGTACAGAGACAGAAGGAATTTAACAAGTCATACGTATAACGAAACAAATGCTGAGATTGTTGTTGAGATAATACCTGAATTCATCGAAGAAGTGGAATATTTTTTAAGAAAAATAAAATGACAATGATGTCCAAAATTGATGTTTCCCCTGAGGATTGGCTTATCATCAAAGCGATACTTCAGGGATTTGTCCCACAAAAGGAAGTGTGGGCGTTCGGTTCACGTGCACGTTGGACTGCTAAAGATTATTCTGATCTGGATATTGTAATACTTGGTGAGGAGCCTCTCTCCGAAGAATTATTTATGGATTTGGAAAAAAATTTCACAGAATCGGATTTACCTTGGAAAGTAGATATTGTTGATTGGTACAATTTAGACGACGATTTTAAAAAGATAATAGAAAAAGATTATGTTGTGATACAAAAAAGAAATATCACTAAATGGCCATCCGTTCGCCTTGATTCGATTTTAGTACCAACCGAAAGAATTTCTTATGGTGTCGTTCAACCTGGCAAAGAATCCTTAAATGGCGTACCCATTGTGCGTGTATCAGATGTACGCGATGGAATGATAAAAACAGAAAAGCCTTTAAAAATTTCACAAGAGGTTGAAAATTCGTATTTACGCACACGTTTAACAGGAGGCGAACTCTTGCTGAGTATCGTTGGCACTGTTGGCGAAACGGCTATAGTGCCAGAATCTCTTAAAGGATGGAATATCGCACGCGCAATTGCACGCATTCCAGTCCGAGAAGATATCGGCGCTCGATGGGTACAATTAGCACTTAAAACAGAAACCATTAAACAACTTATCAACAGCAAACTCAACACAACCGTACAACCAACACTTAATCTTCGTGATGTTTTTGAATTACCTGTACCGTTCCCATCTAAAGAAAAACGCTCCAGTATTCTAAACATCCTCGGCTCCCTCGACGACAAAATCGACCTCAACCGCCGGACAAACGAAACACTGGAAGCCATGGCGCGAGCGTTGTTTCGGGACTGGTTTGTCGACTTTGGGCCGACACGGGCAAAAATGGCCGGAGAAGCCCCTTACCTCGCACCAGAACTGTGGGAACTTTTTCCCGACAGGCTGGATGATGAAGGTAAGCCAGAAGGGTGGAAAAATAGTCAAATTGGCAAACAATTTGATATTACCATGGGACAGTCCCCTCCTGGATATACATATAACTTAGACGGCAATGGTAAGCCTTTTTATCAAGGAAAAGCTGACTTCGGAACCATTTTCCCAACTCGTAGAATGTATTGCGCAGCCCCAAATCGTATGGCTTATACGTTTGATAGTTTGGTCAGCGTACGAGCACCTGTTGGAGAGGTAAATCTTTCAGCTGAAGAGTGTTGTATCGGAAGGGGGTTAGCAGCCATTCGCCATCCGCAGAATCTGCCTTACTATACCTATCTTGTAATGAAATCCCTAAGAAAAATATTTTTTTCTTTTGAAGACAACGGCACAGTATTCGGCTCCATCAACAAAAAGCAATTTGAAAAATTGGGTGTTTTAGAAAGTAAAGTCGAGAATGTTTTTGAGAAACGCGTAGACCCAATTTTTAAAAAAATTATTACCAATGAAGCCGAATCTTATACTCTTGCCCAGCTCCGAGACCTTCTTCTCCCAAAGCTCATGTCTGGTGAAATAAGTATCCGGAATGCCGAAAAGATGGTGAAAGACGCGGCATGAGCTTTCTGTCTGAAAACGAGATCGAAGACTGGGCTTGCGATATTCTGCGCGAATGTGGCTACACCATTGTCTGGGGGCCAGATATTGCCCCCGGTGGCAAAAAGCCGGAACGCGCCTCGTTATCGGACGTCATTCTGGAAAAACGCCTGCGTGCGGCCATAGACCGTTTGAACCCACACCTTCTCCAAGCCTCGCGGGATGAAACTCTGCTGGCTCTGATCCGCGAAGACACACCCGACCATGTGGACGAAAACCGCCGCCTGCATGATTATCTGGTCAATGGCGTGCCGGTAGACGTGGTGCGCGAAGATGGCACACAGTCTGGCGACCGGGTGCGCCTTCTGGATTTTGATACCCCGGAGAATAATGACTTTCTGGTCGTGCGCCAGTTCGTCCTTGAAAAGGACGAGGCCAACCGCAGGCCAGACCTCGTTCTGTTCATCAACGGCATGCCGCTTGGAGTGGTGGAACTCAAAAGCCCCAGTTCCGAGAACGCTACGCTGGATTCCGCATGGAACCAGTTCCAAACCTATCGCAGCCTTATTTCCTCCCTGTTCCGTTTCAATGAAGCGTTGATGATTTCAGATGGTACACAGGCCCGCGTTGGCTCCCTCACAGCCGGCCGTGACCGCTTCATGCCATGGCGCACCATCAACGGCGAAGACCTGATCGCCAAAAACCATGAGGAAATGGAAACCGTATTGCGGGGCGTGTTTACGCCACACTGGTTTCTGGGTCTGATCCGTGACTTTGTGCTGTTTGGCGAGAAGAACGGGAGTCCTATCAAAATTCTGGCGGGCTATCACCAGTTTCATGCCTGCCTGAAGGCTGTGACGCAGACTGTGCGGGCCTCTGCCCCGGATGGAAACCGCAAGGTGGGTGTAGTCTGGCACACGCAGGGGTCCGGCAAGAGCCTGCTCATGACGTTCTATGCAGGCGTGATCGCCCGCCACCCGGAGATGGAAAACCCCACCATCATTGTGCTGACAGACCGCAATGATCTGGACGACCAGCTCTTCGCCACCTTCTCCGGCGCGCAGGCTTTACTCCGTCAGATACCGGAACAGGCGGACAGCCGAGACGACTTGCAGAAACTCCTCCGGCGTACCTCGGGCGGTGTCATCTTTACCACCTTGCAGAAGTTCCAGCCCGAAGACGGCGAAACCAGCCTGCCCATGCTGACCGACCGGCGCAATGTGGTGGTCATGGCAGATGAGGCGCACCGCAGCCAGTATGGGCTGGAAGCCAAATTCAACCCTAAGACCGGCAAAATGACCTATGGATTTGCCAAATATCTGCGCGACGCCCTTCCTAATGCCTCCTTTATCGGCTTTACCGGTACACCCATTGAAAATGCCGATGTGAACACACGCGGCATCTTTGGCGACTACATCGACATTTACGACATCGCGCAGGCTGTCGAGGATGGCGCAACCGTGCCTATTTATTACGAAAGCCGCCTTGTGCGCATCGAACTGGATGAAGACCTCAAGGACGAGCTGGACGATGAACTGGCCGATATTGTCGAAGGGCTTTGCGAGAACGAGGAACACAAGCTCAGCCAGAAATACTCCCGCGTAGAAGCTTTGGTCGGCTCGGAACCCCGCCTGCGCCGGATTGCCGTAGACCTTGTAACCCATTTTGAAAACCGCCTGAATGCCCTTGAAGGAAAAGGCATGATAGTTGGTATGAGCCGGGCCATTTGTGTGGCTCTGTATAACGAGATCATCCGCCTGCGCCCCGCATGGCATAGTGATGATGACAATGAAGGAGCCATCAAGGTGGTAATGACCGGCAGTTCATCCGACCCTGCCGGGTTGCAGCCCCATATTGGCAAGAAATCCAAAGCCCGACGTGAACTACTGGCAAAGCGCATGAAGGACAACAATGACCCGCTCCGTCTGGTTATTGTGCGCGACATGTGGCTGACGGGTTTTGACGTGCCTTCCATGCACACCATGTATGTGGATAAGCCTATGCGCGGGCATGGATTGATGCAGGCCATTGCCCGCGTCAACCGTGTATTCAAGGGCAAACCCGGTGGTCTGGTGGTAGACTATATCGGCCTCGCTCAGAATCTAAAGGCGGCTCTGGGTGAATATTCAGCCGGAGACCGCGAGCAGGTCGGCATTGATGAAGGCAAAGCCATCCGCGCCTTGCAGGAACGCTACGAAGTCGTGCGAGCCATGTTCAATCCTGGTCAGGCCGCTGGCTTTGACTACCGCCCAGCCTTGCAGGACGAGGCAACAGCTAAGACCAAGCTCTCCATCATGGCAGGAGCACTTGACCATATTCTGGGTCAGCAGCAACGCGCCATGGTAACAGCCAAAAGCGCTGAAGAGCGTAAAGCGATCCAGAAACGCTACCCGGATGGAGTCAAGGCGCTTTCAGTCGCCTTTGCTCTGGCCTCTGCCAGTGATGAAGCTGCCAGACTGCGCGATGAAATCGGGTTTTTCGAGGCAGTCAGGGCGGCACTGGTCAAAAGTGCGAGCAATGGCAGCGATGGACGCAGTGCGCAGGAACTCGAGCTAGCTATCAAGCAACTGGTCAGCAAGGCGGTCATTTCAACCGATATTATCGATATCATGGAAGTCGCAGGCATTGGAAAACCTGATATTTCCATCCTCTCGGACACCTTCTTGCAGGAAGTGCGGGAAATGCCTCAGCGCAATCTGGCCATTGATGCGCTCAAAAAGCTGCTGGAAGGCCAGATACGTAGCCGCACACGCACCAACATCACGGAAGCCGAAGCTTTCTCACAAAGACTGGAACAAGCTGTCGCCCGTTACCATGCCAATGCACTCACATCTGCCCAGATACTGGATGAACTTATCCGCATGGCGCATGATATGGTCTCCGCTTGCGACCGGGGCGAGGAACTGGGACTGACACAGGAAGAAATCGCCTTTTATGACGCACTCGCACAGAATGAAAGCGCCAAGGAGGCCATGGGTGACCCTGGTCTACGCGCTATTGCTACAGCTTTAGTAAAGACCATTCGGGTAAATGCTACCGTTGATTGGACCGTCATGGCCCAAGCCCGCGCCAAAATGCGTACATCTGTCAAGCGTCTACTTCGCCGCTATGGATACCCGCCTGATATGCAAGATGAAGCTGTACAGCACATCCTGCGACAGGCCGAACAATTTGCACCTGTTTGGGCTGAGCAAGGAGGTATATAAATATACTAAATTTATATGATTTTTTTTGTATTAAAACGCGACCAGCAAGACCATTTTCTTGTAAATGACGAGCAATGCTAAATAGATTGAATTCTTTCCTTGGGGGGGGGCAATTGCAAAAAAATAGGAAAACTTTGGGTATTAAGAAGTGGAACGCATTACATAGATAAGCTTGGAAGACTAAGTGATTTTTGGTAGTAATGCGCCTGCCAATAAACGGCTTTTATATTGGTTAGCTTTCTCTTTCAGTCGTGTAAGATGTAAATTTTCGCCCTCGGTTGTAGTAATTATAAAAGAAGTTACTCGATCATTTTGAACCTATGATAATTCGATTTTTCTAGTAACCTTAATAAATGAAGCAGTCCCGACGTGTCACCATATGCTATAGCAAAATAAGAAAACCTTTCTTCGCCTTTTTGAATCTTGCTGCTGTAAAATTATGACTACCTTTTTTTGTCAACAGTACCTAATTATGTCATGAATTTTGAAAAGATTTATTAGTATAATAACCGAATATATCGTTCTATAGATAACGATAAATATTTTTGTGACATTTTATTTCGTAACATTTGAGATAATCTTAGAAATAGCTATTTCAAAAAAATTGAGTTCTTGAGGAGTTGCTGTCCCAACCCTGATCCAATTCAAATAGTTAGGATCGTTAAAAATACGAACATCTACGCCTTGAGACATGAGGGCGTCTTTCATTTTTTGCGCAGGTCGTAAAGTATTAATATAAACAAAGGTTCCTTCGCTCGGTAAATAAGGTAATCTATTATTTTTACATATTTTGTAAATTATCTTTCGACAAGAATTTAAATAGTTTATTGCACCTTGTAAGTAATTAGAATCTCTAAAACAGGCTTGTGCAGCAGCGTAACCCGCTTGATTTCGAGAGGTTGTTGTTAAACTGTACAGTTGTTTAATCCGTTGTGGTTGGGCAAGGCAATATCCAATTCTTAGACCTGCAAGTCCATATACTTTTGAAAATGTACGTGTAACGATTATATCAGCATTTTTATTAAGTAACGGAGCAACTGTTTTTTGAGAAAAATTTGATAAAAGTTCATAATAAGCTTCATCAATAATGATAGGTATCTTTGTAGATATTTCTATACAGAAACTGAATAATTCAGATATATCAAGTACAGTCCCTGTTGGATTATTGGGATTGCATAAATAAATAAGTGCGGTTTGTGAGGTTATTGCAGATTTTATAGCTTCTAAGTCGATCTTATGGTTTTTTAATGGTATAAAATCTACAGTTATACCTCGCCGTTGTGCATATGATAGATGAGTAGAATAAGTTGGACTAGGCGCAATAATTGTTCCATTCCGTCCAATATCAGCAGAAAGCAAAGACAAAGTATCAAGAGATCCATTTGATAGTCCGACCTGTTCAACTTTAAGATGCTCATACTGCGCAATTTTTACTCGTAGTTCGGACTCGTCTTCTATGTAATAGGGAGCTTTTGATATACAGGCTGCAATAGCTTGGCGCGCATTGAGCGATGGGCCAAATGGATTTTTTGTAACATTTAACCTTGCCCGTATAGGTCTATCGCAGGATAACTGTGCATTTAATTCCTTATTTCCTAAAAAAGTCGGACCCATAATACTGGCAGCTTGTAAAATCTTACGTCGATTAAGATGCACCATCTGATAAATCCAAAGTAAAATGCGCTATTAGAAAATCTCTTTTATTTTTTATCACAAAAATATTACAATTTTGTAACATTAAAATGTTAATTAATAATAAAATTATAAAATGTCATATTTTTTTAATAATTTTCATAGATGGAAGCTCAATAAATGAAATGTCTGAGCCTCTTTATTATGATCTGGAAGAATATTATGGCAATTCGAAAAGCTCTTCTGATTAGTACTTTTTCTACTTTAAGCATTACATCCACTAATGTTGTCTTCGCAGCAGAAAAAAAAGATATAAATGACATCCAAAAACAAAAGGCGACAATAGAAAAATCAAATAATAACTCCGATATTTCACCAAATAATAGTTCGGATACTTTAATTGTTACAGGTACCAGAACGGTTAATAGGCAGGCGCGCCAGAGCGCTTCACCCGTTAGTGTATTGTCTGCAGCTAATTTACAGCGTTCTGGACAACTCAATTTAGCAGATGCCATTACTCGAACTTATGCATCGATCAACGTTAGTACGATGGGGAATGATGCGGGGGCTCTTACATCGGCTTTTCGTATGCGAGGATTAAACCCAAATCAGGTTTTAGTACTTGTAAACGGAAAAAGGCGCCACACGACAGCCAATATTTATGCTGATGCAGGACCCGATTTTGGTGCAACGCCTGTTGATCTTAATATGCTTCCATCTGCATCAATAGAGCATATTGAAGTGTTAGAAGATGGGGCTGCCGCTCAATATGGCTCGGATGCTATTGCTGGCGTTGTAAATATTATTACAAAAAAAAGTAATAATGGTTTAAATGCGAGTGTCCAAACGGGTGCAAATGCTTATAATGGGGATGGTTGGCAATATCAGGCTAATATTGATGGTGGTCTTTCTTTAGGAAAAAATGGGTATTTGCATTTGAGTGCCCAGTCGTACCGTGCAAATCATATGGTGCCCTATACGGAAGATCATCGTTTGTTAGGATATAAGCCCGCAGGTGCGGGAACTTCTTTATATACCGATTCTGTTTCAGTCCCTCTTAATTCTAACAAGGTTATGAGTACCCCGAAAGAAACGCGCGAAAATTTGAGTATTGATTTTGGCAAACCGCTTTCCGATGGAGTGGAAGGGTACGGTTTAATAACCTATGCTCATCGTCAGTCAGAGTCCTACCAAAATTATCGGACGCCTGATACCGTACCCACTATCTATCCTTATGGTTTCTCGCCTCTCGAGACGATTAAAGAAAATGATTACGCAGCGACATTGGGTCTAAAAGGAGATAACCTTTTTGGGTTTTCTTGGGACGCTAGCTCAACCTATGGGGCAGATGAGGATGATATCGGTAATAAAAATAGTATAAATAATGGTATGCTCAGTACTAAATGTATTGACCGTCGTCAAAATCCTCAAACAACTAGCGCCTATGCTTCCAGTCAAGGGTGCGGTTGGTCACCAACAAAGACACGCGCCGAATCCTATCGGATGGCTCAGTGGACTAATAACTTAGATATTAGACGAAGTATAAATACCGGATTCGCTACTTCAACAATATTAGTCTTTGGTGCAGAACACAGACTTGAAACCTATGAAATTAAGGCTGGTGATCCGCCTTCTTATGAAGCCGGTGGTATGGCAGGATATGTTGGTCTTAGTCCGCAAAATGCAGGACATTGGAATAGAAACATTTTTGCGGGATATGTGGATGCTGATTTCCATCCTTTAAAAAAATGGAATATCGACTTTGCTGGTAGATTTGAACATTATTCAGATGTTGGAAATACTTTAAATGGAAAATTTTCTACCCGCTATGATATTTCGCACCATATTGCCGTTCGTGGTACCGTTAGTAACGGTTTCCGTGCACCGACACTAGCAGAACAGCATTTTAGCTCTATTAATGTTGGAGCAACAACGGTCTCTGGATTGCTGCCCGTAAGTTCGAACGCTGCTCATATTCTTGGAGCCTCTCCTCTTAAACCGGAAAGATCTTTTAATGCCAGTGGTGGTATTGTTTTAGAGCCTATAAAGGGCTTTCATATAGAAGCCGATGCTTATCAAATTAATATTCGTAATAGAATTATCGCTGGAGGATCAACAAATGGCAGTAATGCAATTTCGGCATTGGATAGCTTGGGTTTTGTAATCCCATCCGGCTTAGATCCTAATGCTGTTAGTACTTATTATTTTGCAAATGGAGCCAATACTCGAACCAGAGGGTTAGATGTAAAAGCGGACTATTTGGTTCATTTGCATGAACTCGGTATTTTATCACTCTCTGCTTCCTTAGACATTAACAAAACCATTTTAACGCATGTTGCATCTACAACGGCGAATGGTGTTTCCGTTCCATTACTTAATGCTGCCACTGCTGGTTATATTACGAGTTCTTATCCTCGTAGTAAGTTAATCCTGAATGCTTTTTGGGAAGTCGGTAAATGGAATATAAATTTGCGTGAAACACGATATGGCTCCACAACTAATATGCTGGTTTATCAAGATTGGACACCTAGTTCTGCAATATGTGAGGCAAATGGTAAAGCTTTGCGCTACTCAAATACTTGTTTTGCTAAATTTAAAAATACACCACGCTGGATGACTGATATTGAAGTAGGATATAATATAAATTCAAAGATACATCTTGCTGTTGGTGCCAATAATATTTTTAATGTCCGACCTCGTCGTGTAAATCAAATAAATAATAATTATGGTGCCCGTATTTATGACGCCAATTCTGCACAAGTACCAATGACTGGTGCTTTCTATTACGGGCGTGTTTCTGTAAAAATTTAATTATCTAAGTTATGTACGATTAAAATCGTACATAACTAATAATTATAAATTTATTTTGACAGTGATTTTTTTGAAACTTAAATGAATATATATAAATATGCGATATTGTTTGGAATTTACTTAATTTTTTTGCAAAAAAATGCAGGATTGCAAAGTGCTCAACCGTATCGGATGTTCAATAAGATTAAACCATGTGACAACTTAGCCAATGAAAGATGGCTGAATCTTAGGCTTATGAGCTATTAACTTATTAACAGGTTGTTGTGATCCACAGGCTTACCGGTGGAAGATGAGCCTGTGAATGAGTTATTTTTGCCGTCTGAGCGCCTGATAGAGCCAATATCCGCGTTTTTCCTATGAGCTGTGGGTTCTAAACGGGATTGTCTACGTGATCCTTAACGGCTTCAGTAGAAAGATGCCTCGAAAGTCTATGAGACCGATACCAAGAGCAGCTTGGGTATTCGACAGAATTTTCGCCGCGCAGGTTGGCTGGTAAAAGCAGCTGATGATTGACGCCACTTCTTCCTGCTTAGAAAAGGGATTTTCTTCATTATATCGGACGGGCAAATAGTAGACAAACTCGACATTCCACGCCGCATGTGAGGCCCAAGGTCGTCCGATTTGTCTCCTTGACAACAAGAATTATAGGTTTTCATCGAAAACCTTCGAGCGTGTCGCCAATTATAATTTTGTCACCATTTAATTTCATCTGTATATTTCTGAAACTTATGATATACATGTATATCATAAGGAGTGTTGAAATGTTGGCAATTCGTTTACCAGAAGAAATTGAAGATCGTCTCAGCCAGCTAGCGAAGGCGACCGGCCGGACCAAAACCTTTTATGCCAGAGAAGCTATACTTCAACATTTGGAAGAGCTGGAAGATACTTATCTTGCAGAGGCGCGTGCCATCAAAATTCGTTCAGGGAAGACTAAAACTGTTTCTTTAGAAAATGTCATGGCTGAATATGGCTTGGAAAATTGAGTTCGATCCAGCCGCTCAAAAAGAGTTAAAAAAATTAGGAACGCAGCCAGCTAAGCGCATCTTAAAATTTTTATCCGAACGTTTGGCTTCAACCGATAATCCAAGATCATTAGGTGCTGCTTTAAAGGGGAGCGCTCTAGGCAGCTTATGGAAATATAGGATTGGTGATTATCGCGTCATTGTCGATATTGAAGATAAGATGCTGCGTATTTTGGTTGTCAGAATTGGCAACAGAAGAGAAATCTATAAAAAAGTTGTGCGGCACTGATTGATATAACATACAGATAAATAAACGTTTTTTATATTAATCTATAATGATAGCTTAATATCTATATATCATTATATATAGATATCATACAAAGGTGTGCAGATGATTTATGGTGTCGTCAATACAAAGGGTGGCGTTGGCAAAACGACGATAGCTGTCCATCTTGCGGCCTATCTTAGTACCAAAGGAAAAACCCTGCTTATTGATGGAGATCCTCAAGCCAGTTCAGCTAGTTGGGCTGCATGGCGGCGAGATAGTGACCAGAAATATCCATTCAATCCAACAACAACCTGTCTTACTGGCAAAGCGATTTATAGCGAAGGTCGCGACTTATCTTCTGGTTTTATGAATACCGTTATCGATGCCGGAGGGCGTGATACATCCGGATTAAGATCGACATTGCTGTTATGTCAGAAAGCTATCGTTCCGGTTGGTGCCTCTAATATGGACGCGGCAGCCTTATCTGATCTGTTAGAGGTAATAGATATCGCTCGGGATTATAATTCCGACTTAACGATACATATCTTACTTTCTCGGATTGACCCTAGAACCAAAGATTCTGCTGAAATGCTGGCCTTTCTAAAAGATCAAAATTTGACCGTGCTATCCAGTCAAATTTGTGAACGTGTGGCTTTCCGGCGTGCAATTGGTGAAGGCGCTACTGTGGCAGAAATAAAAAAAGATACTGCGGCTATCACTGAAATAACCCATTTTTTTGAAGAGATCACAGCATGAATAGAATGAAACGTAAACCCGATGTCAGCAAGTTTCACTTATCTAAAGACCCAGATGATTTTCTAAATGGAGCCATCGCGGATAAGGCTGAAAAGAAACAATCGAAAGTCGAAGTCAAGAAAACTGAAACGCAGCAGAAAATTTTTCGATTGCCCGTCGATGTTATTAATGCATTGAAATTACATGTTGCTCATCAACAGGTCGAAACAGGGCAGAAAATAAGTGAAACGAAAATTGTTGAAAAGCTATTAAGAGAATATTTAAAATTATAGCATTATAGCATTATAGCATTATAGCATTATAGCATTATAGCATTATAGCATTATAGCATTATAGCATTATAGCATTTACTAGAGGTGCGGCTAGAATTTTACACAACAGGTATTTTAACACTTTAAAAATTTGGCTCCTCAATAATGATATAGCTTAATGCATGGCGCATCATTTTTCTGAAATCCAAAATCCTATCAATTTAACAGAAAACTAAGTAGAGATGTCGCATATAAACAGCGCGAAAATGACATTCGATATCATCAATTTAATAAGAAATCAGATCTATATATATGGGTTAAAATGATAGTCATAGTTGCGACTTAAAAATGATATCATGTTATAATGATATTTTGATAACATTATAGATTTATATATAAGTTGTATGACTAACACTGCTATCATATTGGTCAAAAATAACAGAATATAAGCCTTAATTAGATGATCGGCAGCTTAACGATTTGATGATCATTATTCCTAATATGATATCTATCGATCCCCCCCCATTTTGCTAAAAAATAGACAATTTGCTTAAATGCGCTGCCTTGAGATGAAATGAGATGAGGGTTCCAGCTTGTTTTTAGCTATATGCCGCTTTATAAGGCTAAATACGGAGGATTTAGGGTATGTTTGAGCTGTATCGATTTGAGCAAAAATAGGGGGGCAAATTTACCGGGGGCTTTGGTTGGCATCGAACGCAAGGGGTCTAAAAAAACATTTCTGAAATAATGTTATAGAACTTAAAAAGAGTAAGTTGTTTACTCCCTTTTCTAACGGATACCTCTTTTAAGATTACGCTGCCACTGCCCGCCGGACGGCATCTGGTTCTTTCCATAAAATCTTCAATAGCATCCTGATGGCAGGATCGAGAGCCACGCGTCCCTGTTCCCAATCCTGCCAAGTAGCGAGCGGTATGCCCATCAGATCAGCGGGACCTTTTCTAGATTATACTCAAAGCGTGTTGGACAGTCTTAGTCGCCGGATATACATTGGAAAATGTTTCCTTATCTGTGCCGTCTACATCTACCCGATGGAGAATATCTTACATCAATCGTATTCGATAGCCATTCTCGATCTACATGGTCGCCCAAATAATGGATATTTGGCTATTCACTAACTATTTTATTTTTAACTTATAAGAGACTACAATATTATTTTAATTAAACATAGTTACCAGATAATAGATGATAAAATACATCATTCAAATTATGGTACGATATATTATAATATTGAGTGATATAAATAGGAAATATTATTTATGCATCTACTAAGCGCTCATATTACTAATTTTCGCCGCTTTGCTGATTTAACTATCAAAGAAATACCTAAAACAGCAAAACTAGTAGTGTTGGCTGGACCGAATGGATCTGGTAAATCATCATTTTTTGATGCCCTTCTTCTTCGATATCGTCTTGACAGTCATTTCGGTTGGAATGGCGATCAAAAATATTATAATCGACAACACAGTGAGACAGCTACTTGGGATAAGAGAATTACTGTTGAAACAGACTGTGGTAATACTTTGAATCGAGGTAACGTTTATGTTCGTACAGCCTATCGAAACGATCCAGATTTTCAAACAACGGGTCTAACACGCCAAGAGAATATCCTCGACAACCCTCCTCTTCATCGTATGATTGAAGCTGATGCTACTGTCAGTGTGAACTATCAGCGCTTGGCATCACAAGCAATGGAAGATGTTTTTCAAAAAGAATCTCCTACCACAACTATAGGACAATTTCGTGAAAACTTAATAGGTAAGATCGGAGTATCATTGAATCGATTGTTCTTAGATCTGAATCTAATTAGTGTAGGTAATCCAGTAGATCATGGTACCTTTGAATTTAGCAAGGGGATGTCAAAGAAATTTGAATACAAAAACCTATCTGCTGGTGAAAAGGCTGCTTTTGATCTTATTCTTGACCTTGTCGTTAAGCGAGATAGCTATAATAACGCAATATACTGTATCGATGAGCCTGAAACACATATGAATACACGGCTGCAGGCTGCTCTTCTCAAAGAACTTGTTGAATTAATTCCAGATAACTCCCAGCTCTGGATCGCATCACACTCAATAGGAATGATGCGAAAAGCACGTGAAATGTATGATGCTGATCCTTCATCTGTAGCGTTTATCGACTTCAGTGGAGTTGATTTAGACGAACCTGTCGTGCTGACACCAACAAAGCCAACACGCGCATTCTGGAGGAATGTTATGCATGTTGCGCTTGATGACCTAGCCGAACTAATCGCACCTAAGCAGGTCATCATTTGCGAAGGTAATCCATCTGGAAATGTGCCGCGAAAAAATTCAAATCATGATGCTGAAATTTATGGAGCAATTTTTGCTGAAGAATTTCCTGATGCTACTTTTATTTCAGCCGGTAATTCGAAAGAGGTGCAGAATGATTTTATAGGTTTGGCCGCTGTATTACCGAAACTGGCTACGGGTATAGAAATTATCCGTCTTATAGATCGTGATGATTATACAATTGAAGATATTAACGATTTTAAAAATAAAGGTATCCAAGTATTAAGCCAACGCCATATTGAATCCTACCTTTATGATGACGAAGTGCTGATTGCTTTGTGTAACTCCGTTGAAAAACCTGAAAAGAGTGCTGATCTCATAGATGAAAAGAGAAAAATTATCGACGAGATAGTAAAAAATGGAGCTCTAAGTGATGATATAAAAAAAGCTGCCGGAAAATTATCTGTCAAGGCCAAGAAAATATTGGAGCTAAGACAAGCTGGGAATGACACCCCTGGCTTCGAGCGTAATACACTTTCAAAAATCATTAAACCAAATATGGGCATCTATAAAAAATTAAGATTTGATATATTTGGCTTGAGATGACCTGTTAGCACTTGAATTTTAATTTATATTGTAGAGATAGACAGAAGAGACACGAATTTCCTTTTACCGATGAAACCTAGTCAGTCTGGGTACACCCAGTTGGGAAAAACAGCTTTTGACAAGCGTGGATTCGACACCTTTAGGGATACTGATGTTGCCCCTTTACCTAGTGAAAAGCAGATCATAGGTAGTCAAATATACGTCTACGTCGCAGGCCGCTTAAAATATCCCAGCGGGAATTCTCGCGGATGTTCCATTTATCTTTTTTAACGTTGGTTGATTAGGAGTAAGGCCGGAAAAAGTTAAATGCAGCTTTTTTGAATTACTTAGCTTTAATCAAGATTCTATACGTCAAATAATAGAATGGCTCATGAATAATGCAGCTTAAAATAAAAAAGAAGTAAGTTGTCATACCCTCTTTTCTAACGAGTAGTCTTTTAAGCCGCCACTGCTCGCCAGGCAGTGGCTGGACCAAAAACTGTATCTTCATCAGTGGTCGTAGTCAGTCGTTTACGGTCAACACGGCCACTATAAATACCTAAATCTTTAAACAAGGTGCCAGTATCTTTAAACACTTTTACTTTTCCTGATTACAATTCAATAATATATTTTTTGCTATTAGTGTTTTTTCTGGAAGAGATTAACGTTGCTCATTGGTGATTTTATCCATAAGCAAGCGGATATCCTTCGAAAGACTAAAGTCCCTTTGTCCTAACGCTTATCAACTGGCCTATACCTTAATCAAAACAACTCTGAATGAGATCCTAGCCGCACCAAATGAAGGGTGTATTCGTCAGGCTTCCGGTAAATTAAAAGCAAATTAGGCTTAATGTGACATTCCCGATGGTCATTCCAGTTTCCCGTCAACGAATGATCCTTCAAACGAGGAGCTAGCATAACGTCACTGGCTAGATGGGTAACGACAGGAATAAAATATTTATCTAACTGCGGATCTGACTTTCGTTCTCTTTTGTAATCGCGTTTAAATTGAGATGTTCGCTCAATCATCCGCATGAAGGTCATCCATCAGAGATTGAACACTGTCGAACTTTTTCATTTTACCGGCACGCGCGTCTTTCATGGCAGCCAATGTCTTTTTGTTTGGAGTCAAAGGGTCAAAAGGCAGAGCTTTTTCTTGAACGACTTTTGTCAGCATCATGCGGACAGCATCAGATACCGTCAGACCAATGCTTTCTAATATAACAGCAGCCTCCTGTTTTATCTGTCCGTTAATGCGAGCCTGTACGAGCTGATTAGCTGCCATTACTTCCTCCTATATGAATGACAATGTAATACATGTTATCATTTATATAGCTTTTTAGAAAGCATCATTCCTCTTTTAAAGCTGCATGTGCCGCAGTGAATAAAAACTTCCCCCTGTTGGAAAATAGCCAATATAGAATTGGGAATTGGCTATTCAGGGGGCCTGAATTTATGATTTAACTGAGGAACATCCCTACTTCTTTTATGCCTTTAGGGAGATTCTTCGCCAAGCTGGATGCAATACGGTATTTAGAATCCCATGGGATATGGTCTTCCATGGGTGCTAAAAGCCCAATAAGTATTTTCTTAAGAGAAGATTCATCAGGTAAAAAAGTCTTACCGTTACAATCGAATGTCTGCGGTTTTTGGTAAACCTTACCAAGCAATTTCGGAGGGTTCTCTTCGAAAGCCTGTTCAACAAATTGTAGCCAAGATGGGACACTTTTCATGTGTCCCAGTTCCAAATAGGAAATCGACTGCTGTTTTAAGTCAATCTGAACATTGTTAGCTTTGGCAACCTGAGTAGCCTTTTCCGCCAGCACTCGCGTACTCCAGTCTCTCAACAGGCGTTCTTGGCGAACCCAGTTCCGGATGTAATCGATTTGGTCTGACTTTTTCATAACATGCATGTTTTACAACCGCTTCAAAAGCGTTTGTTAATCAATGTATGTGTGACTGAATTGTTAATTTTTTATTTTTTTACAAAATTCAATAATTAAATTGAAAAATACAAAATAATTACATATGAACAACAAATATAAGGTTACGACTCTAATTACGACTCTGTCAGTAGAGGCATTTTAGACAGCAATATGTATTATTTTTCAATAAAAATTTTACAAAGAATCTTTGTAGATTTTAATTGCGGGCAAGCTGATGACAAATAAATCAGTTACATTGCAGGCTCATAAATTATCGGCAGATATTCCCTCAGGATATTGTCCTTATTGCGGCTCGCGCGTGCATGTCTTGTCTAGTCACATGCAATCGGATTTGATCCGAGACAGTTATGTTGAATGTAATAACAAGCGGTGCGGTCACCGCTTTGTATTGCAGATTTCATTCATTCACACAGTTGAAGAGCCAAAGTTTTTTGAGATCTCGCTGAATCTTCCGAAATCTCCGAAATTAAAGGCGCGTCAAAATGACAATTAAAACAGCCGAAAATATGCCTTCTGTGGTCGATGGCGAGATCAGCACATTCAAGCAGAAGATTAGTAACGCCATGTATCTTTATATGGGGCAGATGGAATGTGGCCTTCGCCTGTTGATGGATCGCTTGGAAGGTATTCGTCGGGCAGAAGAGACCCGCTCTTATGCTTTACTGGAAAATGTCTCAAAAGATGAATTCATAAGATTTAATACTGAAATATTAAGTCTTATCGAGGTGATTAAGCGTTCGGCAACTACGGCCAATGAAGGCTTGAATAGCTTTATCCAAAACTTTGGTTCGTCTTTATGACCCATTGTTTTTTCAGCCTTTCCTATTTGGAAAAGACCTGTTCTGTTTCCGTCAGTTCTAACCTTGGGTTTCTGGCCGATGCCTATTCGGCAACCCCTCATCTTCTCATTGGAGAGACCGTCTTATGAGTTCTATTCATGCGACCGAAGAGCTGACTGAAAAGCTCCAATCCATTATCAGCCTTGAAGAAGAAAAGGCGCGTTTGGATGACCAGATTGCCGAAGCCTATCGTGATCTGAAAGGTCAAAAATACGACATCAAGAAGGCGAAGTTTGCGGTTAGCCGTTCGCGGAAAGGTCATCCTGAAAACTCTATTCGTATTCTGATCAACCAGATCGTCAATGATCGGGCGATGAGCCGGAAGCTTGTTCCGTGATCAGAACCGGCATCCCCTTTCTCTATCTCTCTATCTCAAATTCAGGCCTGCCACAGCGGAGAATCTTCGCTGTGGCTTTTTTGCGTCCAAGACCGGAGCCCGCACAATGACCGCCTCTTCTTCATCATCTCATTTCGTGGCGTCATCTCCTATGTCTCCTTCACTTAATGCCGACTTGTCCTCTTCTGACTCTGCCTCTTCTGCGACCCTGTCGGACGCCTCTGTTCTTTCTTCAGAGCCTGTCTCTGTATCTTTTGAACAAATGACGCCCACAACCAGTCCTTTTATCGACAGGCTAGGCCGTTTCAAGCGCGGCACCTATCGAATAATGTTGATAGAAACCGGCATGCCATATGACAGCGCAAAGATCATGGCGGATCAGGCCGCAGAACAGCATAAAATAGACCGCATATTCTCTAAATCAATGCCACTGGCCAATAGCGTCGCCCCCGAAATTCCGGCCTCAAATACCAATCTTGAGGTTACGGCCCCCGCATCAGAAGCGTTCGACGAAATCGAATATTTTGATCAGATGGTGTCTAGCGGGTGTGATCCTGAAACCGCTGCCGATATCGCCCGTAAAACGGCTGAGACCAGACGCAAAGACCCTCTCGAACGAGCCACCCGCTATAAAATCCGCCGTCGGACTCCTGATCCTGTGCATCGGGACTCTTATGAGGTTGGCGAGCGCGAGAAGTCGGTCTGGAAACCAGTCAATCCGCAAGAGATCGGTGCCTATCTGGAAGCGGTCGATCAATATTCGATCAAAACCAAGGGCTTAAGCGATAAGGCCGTTCGTCTTCTAAAGATGCTGTTTCGGATGGTCGACTTTAAAACTGGCCGTCTGGAACCGACCCTTGATACTATTTGCGATAGTGTCGGCTACGCCCGTGCGACGGTCGTCAAATTACTACGACAGCTACAGGATTTAGGCTTCATCCGCTGGATACGCCGGTCAATCAAGATCAAGGCGGACGGCAAAGGTCCCCGCCGCAAGCAGACCAGTAACGCCTACGGCTTCTTGTCTCCCAAGGCTTGGCCAGAGTTGGCCAGACAGGTTTTCGAGCGCGTCATGCGCCGGAGAAATGCGCCTATTCCTGACGATATTGACCACGCCCAAGAGGCGGACAAAGCCGAAACCAAAGCCATAATCGAAAATCTTCCCCCTGTTGAATTCATGAAAGAAATATCGGGGGCAAAAGCGCCTAATGCGCTCACAGATTCATTGATAGAGCTTGCGAAATCTATCGAGCGGGCAGACCAACGGGAACAAGAAGAACCGGCTAAGAAGGCTGCACAGGCCGATCAGGATGAGGTTAAAACATCTTCCCAAATACCTAAGGAGGATACCTCAAAAAAGCCCCAAATCTCGGACAATCAACGCGAGTTCAATTCTTATACTCTATCCTGTTATAGTTATTTATATAATAACGACGATCACAAATTTGAAACGACAGAAGAGAATATGGACTGTCTCGCTCCTGCTAACGCAGGCTCGACAGGCGTTGTTTTAGACACGAAACCTGAACCTGACCGCTTCACAAAAGAACTTCATACCCTGAACCTCCGGCATGATCAGGTAGCTGCTATCCTTCAACACAGGAACAAGCGGAAAGAACAGCGCATGATGCCCCTCTCACCAAAAGATATCGCCGACCTCCTCGTTAAAACCGGACAGATGCGCCCATGACCCTGTCAGCTGTCATTCTGACAGATCACCGTCTGTTTATCCCTCCGGTGCTGTTCGCTTCGCTCACAGGCGCGGCGAGGAAGGAATTAGAGTTTTCGGGAGGCTATCAAATTTCTAACAATTCGCATTATCGAAATGTGCTTAAATTGGCTTATTCTCTAATAACGTTTCGACATGGCTTTTGCTGTTATCCAGCATCCAATCTGCTGTTGGTCTTGAGCGATATTCAATCAAACGAACAATTCTATCCCAATCAGCTTGCAAATCTCTTTCAAATATCGGCTCGTGATGGGCTATGCGATTACGCAGCATCCGAATTTCACCCAGATCACTATAAAGGCTCTGTCTATGGTCTTTAATATCTTGCGTCTGGTCAAGGTTGGGGAATACTTTTAACAAATATGAACGCCAAAGCCTTTTATCATGGCGCTTCGTGAACATAGCCTGCCAGAATACAAAGTTCAGTTCTGGTATTACCTTTCCAGTCGTTTCCGCCTTCCAACAAGCTTTGTTTACATCCGTCAATGCGCTGTATCCTGATTTTATAACCGGAAGGCTTCGTAGGAAGCCTTCTGACCATGGCCAGCGATCTCCATAAGTATAGGATAGCGCTTCTGCTACAGCATTTCGGATAGCTATTTCTGTTATATGAAGGGGCGCTAGCAATGCGCCGGATAGCTGTGCATTCCATACATATAAATCCAAGGCGACAAGATCATCTTTTCCTAATGCCCTAACCTTGTCTTCATATCTTCCAAGTCGGGGAGCCGATAAGGTCTTTCTAATAGAGATAATCTTATCTTGAATTGACAGCATGGCTACCCATTTATATAATCAACCACATATTCGCCTCGGGTCTTTGTTGGCTTATGCCTCCCCCTGAGGACAAAAGATACAAAAAAGACCTCGCTTAAGGCGGGGTCTTTTTTTATCCGTTTCCCTGTATTTTAAAAGCCTTTGCTAACCTAATGGAAAACATCATCATACGATGAATTCATACTTCATCCTTTCCGTTAAAGTTTTCCGCCTATTTTCCCTCGATAATTCCGGCCTAAATTAGACCCGTGCTATCTCTGGCCGGAAAACACCTGTTACTCGGCAGCTTAAGCTGCGACTGCTTCAGCAACCATCTCGGGATGAAGACTAATCACCTTCACGTAAGCAATAGCGTAATCCGGTGCCGTGCTGCGGGTCTGTTCCCAGTCACGCAACGTGCCTACAGATATTTTGAAGCGTGAAGCAAAATCTTTCTGAGATAATCCCAAAGCCGAGCGCGCTTTTCTGATTAACCGAGCGCGCTGCCCCCGTTCCATGGCTTCCTTGGTTACGTTGAAATCTTCCTCATCCGCAGGGTCAGCAGGAAGAATGATACGCTCTTTCTTCACCTTTATTGCTCCTTCTTACCGATATGAATCGAGGCAAATCATTGCGCTAAACAAAAACGGCAGTGAAAAGTTTCAAGCCAACAATGCCAATCACTAAAGGCTAACGAAAGCCCATGCTTCTCTAAATTCTTAGCATCTTTGGCAGGGTCGAATCTCATTTATGCCTTATACGGAAATCCCGTATATAAATAAAGCCTAAAATTTTGTCGCTGTGATTGAGCATAGTGAAACAAAATTGAACCTGAAAAAGGATGGATTTTTAACCAAGGTAGAAAAGGTAAATAAAGCCGTTCCTCCTCAGTTCTATCGCAAAAAGAAAGGCAACCAACCCTAAGATTAACCGTCTTTCGTGCGTTTATGAGACTTTTATTTATTAGATCAGGGCGCGATGCAGATAAAGATTTTTACCATCAATCTTCATCTGCTGCTTTGCGGCTAAGACAAGCGCCCCGATGATTTTTATGAGACGCTCACAAAATTTGCCGCCTGCCTGAAAGTAGCCCTGCAATCCGTAGCATTTTTTGAAGACACCAGCTTTACCGAAAAAGACCGCGCCACCTATAAGGAAACACT
This sequence comes from Zymomonas mobilis subsp. mobilis ATCC 10988, assembly GCF_000175255.2. Classification (NCBI taxonomy): domain Bacteria; kingdom Pseudomonadati; phylum Pseudomonadota; class Alphaproteobacteria; order Sphingomonadales; family Zymomonadaceae; genus Zymomonas; species Zymomonas mobilis. Next base: position 21,463 of record NC_017180.1, read on the forward strand.
GAAGCAAATGACCAGCCTGCGCCAGCTGGCACATGATCTTCAAGACGGAACTCGTAGAACAATGCCTCCTGTATTTTCGTTCGATCATCCATCATTTGCAGATTCCTCCTGCGAAGAGTGAATCAGTGCTTCACTCTCAAAGTAAGCGCGACTTTTTCAACACTATCGAAGGAAAGCGGAACGTCTGATTTCAGATTACAGAAAAAAGGAAGTGGACATGAACAGAAGCGACTGACAGGGGGAATCAATTAAAAGCTTTAGTCAACATTCAGACGACGTCCATAGACAACATCTAAAATTCACCCGCGACACCGATCCACGGCATCTAGAGCATATATATTATGCCAGTTTATACCCTACTGCAGTGAAGGAATTGACACATTCGTCAAAAATAACAACATTCGAGACTGATAATGTCAATAAGTTTTTGCGTAATCCGCCATTATTTATAGTACAGTGAGATATATTTAGCTCATAAATATTTATTTTTAGCTTGAATTAGAAAAATATATTATTGTACAATCAAATGTATTTTTATAAAATTTTATCTATAAATTATCTATTCAAACGCGCTGTCAGAATTGCCTTTGTCCGCTCGTCACAGAAGGCCGCCTCGATGGCGTTTTTGTTAATTATATAGTCCGAGAGGCATGACCCAACGGTCCGCGCAAGGGCGTATTCTTGCAACAGGTCGGTATCAAAGAAACTCGGATCATCAGTGCCAAGCGTGATGACACATCCGGAATTGGCCAGCCTGCCGATCGGATGAGCGGTTATTGTTGGGTAAAGACCTAGGGCCACGTTACTACTAAGGCAGACCTCGAGTGGAATTCGGGACGATGCAATCTGCCGCATCACATTTGGCGATTCGACTGCACGTACTCCATGCCCAACCCTGTCAAGGTTGAGGATTTCAATTGCCTCAATAACCGTCTCGGCAGGACAGTGCTCGCCGGCGTGTGCTGTTGCCTTGAGGCCTTCCCCTCGAGCAATACTGAATGCCTCGGCAAAATCGCCAACGGAATACTGATTTTCGTCACCGGTCAGACCAAAACCGACCAATATGTTCGACCGTATGGATGTCGCCATGCGAGCAGCCTCTATGGCGGCTAGTGGGCCGAGGTGACGGACTGCAGTGGCGATGAGACAGGAATGCACACCCCACTCCTGACGTGCCCGATCAGCAGCGGCCTGTAGTGCTCTCAGTTGATCAAAAAACGGAACGCCCGTGCGGGCGAGATCGGGAGGTGACAGCATGAATTCCACATAAGAACCACCCAACAAAGAGCATCGCTGGAGATATGATGTGGCGACTTGCTCAAGGTCGTTCGCAGACTTCACTACGGATGTGATCAGATCGTAGGATTTCAAAAAGGAAGGGAAATCATGCCACCCGTAGCGCGCAGCCGAGATTACAGAGGAGGGGATTGAAACGTTATTGCGTTTAGCAAGTAAAATTACTGTATCGCGGAGCAAGGTCCCCCGAAGGTGAACATGAAGGTCGACTAACATAGCGACCGTTGATACAGATTAGACTAGGAGCGTGGAAGTCTAAATGCGTATTAGATTCTTATCAAAGAACAAACATAAGATCGCGGAAGCTGAGAAAATACTCAATCCTCTGCATGTCGAGGTTGTTCCTATCACGGTACAGATCGATGAACTTCAGACCATTGATGTCAAGGCGATCATCCGAAACAAAGTGCTACGCGCTTTCGATAGAATTGGCCATCGACTAATTGTGGAACAGACTTGTCTCTACTTGGACGCCCTGAACGGCTTTCCTGGGGGCCTTACTCAGCCGTTTTGGGATACACTTGAAGCAGAGCGCTTCTGCGAGTTGTTCGGTCGTGGGGAAATGCGAGGCGTTACCGCGAAAACGTGGATCGGCTACTGCGACGGTCGGCAAATTTACAAATTCGAAGGGGAGATCCGCGGCAGCGTCTCTTCTGAACCGCGTGGCGATCGTGCCTTCCAATGGGACTGCGTTTTCATTCCAGATGGTCATCAGGAAACATTTGCTCAGATGGGCGAGAGGAAAAACGAGATATCGATGCGGCGCAGCGCGCTGAATGCCTTTGCGCAACACTTGCGGGAGGCAGCCGATGCTTGACTTCCTTGCGCGCGAGATCCGCGAACATAGGGTGATTCTTTTCGTAGGAGCAGGCCTCTCGCGACCGTTAGGGCTTCCGTCGTGGGGAAAACTCATCAAGCACATGGCACAAGAGCTTGGCTTCGACCGCGACGTCCTTGTCGGGCCAAGTGCTGATTATCTGCAGGTCGCAGAGTTTTACAAACTGAAGAAGGGAAACATCGGCGAATTGCGAAGTTGGATGGACAGGAGTTGGAATGTGTCCGACGATAAGCTACTGGCATCCAAAGTGCACCAGCAGATTGTCGATCTCAAATTTCCCCTCGTTTACACAACGAATTACGATAACAATCTTGAGCGAGCATTTGAGCTGCACGGAGTACAGGTCTCGAAAATTGCGTCAGTCATAGACATCGCCAATGCGAAGCCAGGCCATACTCACGTCATTAAGTTCCATGGAGACTTCGCCGACGACAACTCGCTGGTCCTTACCGAGACGGACTACTTCGAGAGGCTAGAATTAAAATCGCCGCTCGACCTGAAGCTGCGGTCGGATGTTCTGGGACGCACGATCTTGTTTGTTGGGTACAGCCTGAAGGACCTAAATCTGCGTCTCCTTTTCTACAAACTGAAGCGAACCTGGGATGGCACTCCCTATGCAAAGAAGCGTCCGCGGTCGTTTATTTTCCTTATCCGGCCCGACGTCGTTCAGGAGACGGTAATGGAAAGCCGCGGGGTCTCCCCCATCGTTTCAGATTCTCTTGATCCCGAAGATGCGTTGCCGGCGTTCTTCGAGCGTTTACTAGAATGGACCGGATAGACGGCAGGTTTAGACAGTTTCTTCACGAAAGCTGGCGGTCTGAAAATGTTCTGACTTGACCGTGAGCAGCGCACCGTAACGAGGTCCGGTTTCGAGAAGGTACACGGCCAAATTAAACGGTTGCCATGGAGGCGATTGCTGCCTGTCTATTTCATGTTTTCGAACAGACAGGCAACTAAGAGGGCGGATAGGTAGATTTCCAGTTATGAGATCAGAAATTTGACAATGGAATTGATGAAAGAAAGTTCGTCTTATGGTCATTATTTTAAGAAATTGATTTAGGTAAATCGACCTTCTGCTGATTGGTAATGCCAAATGGGATGTGAACTGAGGGTGCTACAGCGCTGGCTGACCGTAGATGACCAGACTGATCATCGAAGAAAATATGCGGCTTAAGTACAGATAAAATTTTTCCTTTTTCGACCCCACCAAGAAAAAAGGCATCATTTGCCATAACATTCCAGCTCTTTAGAGTGCGGAGTGCTCGCTCGTGATAAGGAGCATTGCGTGCTGTAACTATCGATATCCTAAGCCTATTTTTATAATCAGGATGATTACTTTTATGTTCTTCTTCTATTTTTTGTATTTACGACATTTCTACTAGAAATTTTTGGAGAGGTCCTGGGTTATGTGGCTGCATAACATTTCGCGTTTCGTGTTCATGAAATCTATCTAAACCCGATGATTGCATCACGGCCTCAGATTCATCCCCGGCAAGCACTCCATCAAAATCAAATGCGATTCTTAGAGTATTACCTTTTTCGTCGTCTTGAAATGTGGAGTCGAGTACCTGACCGGCTGGATGTCCCAAATGGATTGCGGCGTCGACGTCTGGCTTATGAGCAGATAAAAATAAAGCAATATTAAAAGCTGGTATGTATTCATATGGGGATTTCCCCTGCATGAAAATTGCGCGGGTGATATCAAGACCATAATGGGATATCGTATCCATAACCCTCAAACCTGTGTCGGGGTCATTTCTTGATAGCAGCACTACTTCCACAAGCGGGTCTGCCTTATCAGGACTGAGATCATTTAATGATAACAGGCGCTTTACAAACGGAAAGGCGATACCCGTTGGAAGAGGGTTATGTAAATTTTCCTCTTGGTACTTTCTATATTTTTCCTCTCCGTCTTGTCTAAAAATGCTGTCTGAAACACTGAGATCAAAAACCGCGCTGGATGCGACACCAACCACCAATCTTTTTTAAATCGTACGCCATTATATACGTCTCAGTCTATTTTAGAGAATGCGCCACTATTGAATTGAAAAGTGCAAAATATTTTGTAAAATCACATTTACGAAATAAGATGATCTGATATTTCTCAATCAAAAAAAGTATCCTGCAAGCCTACTTCATCTATATGAAATTTCTCTGCGTAATTAGTATTGCACTTTACCTACCCGACTAGGTTCTGTTGACAAAGGTTATAATTTAAGATTTTTAGAGACAAATTGAGAACAAGTTTTGTAGGGAAGACAGGATGCGAGGAGATCTGACGGACGCGGAATGGCAGATAATAGAGGGTCTTCTTCCAAGCGAACGAGGCCGCTGCGCACGTCCCGCAAAAAGTAATCGGTTATTCTCAACGTATGCTTTATGTGCTTCGAACAGGCTGCCCGTGGCGAGACATGCATGAACGTTATGGGAAATGGAATTCGGTCTATGTTCGGTTTCCTAGATGGGCGGAACAGGGTGTCTGGGATGCTCTTCTTGAAACCCTGGTTGACCTTGGCCTGACAGATGACTGGCAACATATGATAGATAGTACGATTATTCGCGCCCACAGCCAAACGGCTGGCGCAAAAAGGGGACGGATAAGGAAGGCTTTGGTCAAAGCCGCGGAGGCTTTACGAGCAAGATCCACGCCCGTTCCGATGGTCAAGGCCGCCCTCTAACTTTCGAACTTACAGGTGGTGAGGTCCCTGATTATTCTGGCCCTTGTGACAACGCCCCGCTGTTTTCTCGCCGATAAAGGATATTATAGCGATAGGTTATGCGAAAAACTACTCTTTCGAGGCATCCTTCCTGTTATTCCGCCTTGTTCCAATCGAAAAAAGCCTATTCCTTATAATCTCCAGCACTACAAAGATCGTCATTGTATTGAGCGGATGTTTAATAAGCTGAAGCAGTTCAGACGTATTGCCAGACGCTATGACAAAACCAGAAAATCTTTCCTCGCCTTTCTTCAGATCGATCCCATGCCCTTTGGTAGAACCAAGCAAAAATACCTATGATTGTTGACAACAACATCCCCCAATTAACGGACATGGCAGTATTTCTCTCAGTTTCTTAACGATCTAACATGAAAACACGTGAAATACGTCGTTTGATTTTATAGATAGCAGACATTATTAAAGTGGATTTTGAGAAGTTTCAGTATGCTCATTGTATTCACAGGATTGCCTGGGTGTGGGAAAACGACAATTGCTCAGCTTCTTTCCAAAAAATTGTCGGCTGTGTATATTCGTGTAGATGAGATCGAACAGGCAATTAAATATTCGAATGTTTTACGAGATGACATTGGTTCAGTAGGTTACGAAGTGGCGAGCTACCTGGCGCGTTCAAATTTAAATTTGGGAACAATGGTTATCGTGGATTGTGTGAACCCAGTTTTCGAAAGCCGAGAAATGTTTTATCAAACCGGAAAAGAAACCAATTCCTCAGTCATAGATGTCGAAGTCGTGTGCTCTGATCCTGTAGAACACAGGCGTCGGATTGAATTTCGATTGGCGGACATTCCTGGACACAAAGTCCCAGAATGGGATGCCATTTGGGAGATGGAATATACACCATGGTCTAGCCCTCGCCTAATCATCGACACCGCGATATGCTCTAGTGATGATGCATTAAGTAAAATTTCTGATTATTTGAGGTTAAAGTCTCGCTCGATTACATAGCCACCGATGATCAATTCTGATGCTCTCGGCTACTGGAAAAGACTTAAGCTCCTTGTGGATTGGCCGATTTTAGCTCCAGTAGGAGACTGATGGAGTACGATTTTATTAAGGTGTTCCGACTGGCTATTAAAAAGGTAATCCTAGCCTTTCTAGTTTAATCGGAATTATGAAAGCATTAGAGAAACTTGTCCCTATTAATTTTGCGCGTCCATCCAGTGGCTGATGGCACCCACCACACTATCTTCAATACCGTAATAACCATGCGGTGTGAGCGATCCACAAGCCTTAGTTGATTTGTTTATACCCCCAGAGACAATAAGCACATGCACGTTTCTGCTGGCAGTCATCGCGGCTGCGATCTGGTTTGCAGCTTTAGGGGGCGCTACTTTACAGCGATCGTCCCTGTTGGCGACTACTAAGACAGGTATACTAACATGCTGCGGATCAGCATCAAAAACTGTCTCGCCACTACCGCCCATTACCGAAACGGATTCAGTAAGTACTAAGCCAGCGATACTGCCCGGCGCGGCGTGTGCTGCACCATTCACCGCCGCAATTGTTCCTTGGCTCGTGCCAAGCAGGAACACAGGAGTTGTCCCATGTAAGTGAGCAAACTTAACAAGGTCATCAACTATATGCCCATAAATGGATGAACTGCGTACACCGCGTAAGTTGGCATGATCAGTCGAATCTGGGATAAGCACTGCATAACCTCGCCGATTCCATAGTGCGCGGGTTCGTATCAAAAAGTTTTTATTGTGCCTAATGTGGCCGTCTTGTTCTAGACCTATATTTCCAGTTCCACCGGGAAGCATTACAATCGTTCCCCGCGCGGATAGGGGTGTAGAAAGTAAAACTCTCTGATAATTTCCTTCTCTTAATGGCAGGTTGAATATCTGTTCGGACACCATCCGATGATCTTGCCGTAGAGCATCTCGAGCTAGCGCTGTAACCGGAATTAACATCATGCTAAGCGCGAATAATACGACTAGATAAAATGGGGAGGGATTTCTTTTCATTTTTTCCTATTGCACTATCGTGATTTTGTAAGCGCTAAGCAAACAGATAGTTTATATGGAAGCAATATGGGGCTCCCGTAGTTCGACTTTAATCATCAGGTCAGCGGAATACAATAAACTAAGGATAAGAAGCCTTTTAGCTATTCTATCAACTTGAATCATCGCATTTTGGTAGAGAAATCTTGTTCCAAGAGCTTTTTAAATAGCCCTGTTGGGTGCCAATTAATAAAGGCTGATCAATTGCAATCCTACCTAAAACAACGACAGGAATAGATCCTGCATATTCTTGAGCTAATTTCGTGATCTCACAGCAATGGAGGCCGAAACACAATAGCCATACCATAACCCGATGATTTTTTCGCAAAAAAAAAGAAAGTCTCAAAACCCATAATCAGAGGCTATGTCATCAGGATTCTACGAAAAATGATTTTGACCTGTTTGGCGTGGTAACCCCACCCAAGCCCTCGGCGTAGAGGTGTCGCTTTTTATGCACTTTCTGACCTTATGCAGGATAGCCATAAATAACCTAAAATGCTGCCTTAAAATAGCTTTATTCAATGAAATACGGCCGAAAATATTTTATGCATATTTATGCAGCCTTGTCCATTGGTAGCTCCCCCTATTTTCCTGTTAAAATACTCCTTGTTTCTCAAAAGCTATGTCCTCTTTTTTATCCTCAGGATTAGGCTTCAGTTAGCTATGAGTAGAGGAATTGAAAAAGAGAACGTGTGGGAAAAATCAGACTATAGCAAGCAGCTAGTAAGAAGAATCAGAGAAATGCAATGGAATATACAGGCTGGATAGAAGTTTGGATCTTCACCTGTTTAGTAAATCAGCCCTTCATTACAGAAGAAGATCGAGGGATAGAGGTTATATTCTGCATCATCCATTTTTAGTCAAGATTTATGGACAGAAGATTGTAAGCCCAAAAAGCATTAGGATGTCTTCTCAGAGTAAAATTAAAATACTTCCTCTTCTTGGTCCACTGGTCACATACCTTCTTTCTTGCTGTAGAGGTCTCTCTGGGCTGATGATGTATAGACAGCTTTTGGCTTTCGGAAAGGTATATCTCTTAGCTATAGCCGATGAAGTGGATCAATTCTTTTTAAAGAAGCAGTATCAAAACCCATTGGTTGATATAAAAATATCAAGAGAGGTATTTTTTTATTATACCCTTAGCGTTCGGTAGACCAACCCTAGCCCCCGCGCCATAGATATCGCTTTTCTACGCATTTTTTAGTTCGACGCAAGTAACAAAATATCGCATTAAATAGCCCTTAAAACGCAAAGTTTTTTAGAAAAATACCCATTTTTGCTGTTCGCAAAATTACGCATGCTCAACGCATTTTGTAAATAGTAAAAAACGGGCAAAAAAATGCTTATTTTCTCAAAACCGCTCTTGAGAAAAAGCTGATAAGAGGGCTACTTGGTTAGCCCTGCCATAGCTAACAGTCTGTTCGGATAGGAAAACGATGTTGAGTAGAGTTCTTCCTGAATTGATCTGTTTAAGCCATTGATAGGCATGTTAAATTTTGCTTGTCGCTATCTTTTGTCAGAATTTACCCAAATCTCTTTAAGATTATCCTGATACTGGAGTTCGTCTGGGATCTTTGGGAAAAATAGAAAGATCTGCTATGTTATTATGAGGATAATGCTTTCATTAGATCAGCTAATCGATATCGGGTATGGAATTATAGTGAAAGCCCCTCCGTTTCATCTCAACCTTCACAGGTTGTTTTTTGCTTGTCTGTGTAGCTTTTAGCTATTTTTATTAAACTAAGACCTCTCAAATATATTATACAATGACCGAACCTAGAGCTGCATATCGGCATATTCTAAAAATAACCCCGATATTTTTTTCTCATTTTTCAGTGAGCTCTGATATTGTTGTTCAAGTGAATTTTGCTATTCATAGTATATCTTTCGTCTACTCTATTAATCATCTTAAGAAAAATGACACGCTACAGTGTCACGTAAATTTATGATTACTTTTGGCTTTGGGTACAGCCTATTTTGGCAGCTATTGCTACAGGATACGTTATGCACGTCGATAGCTATAACAAACTATATGCTGCTGTTAGTAACAAAAATAATACCCGCGATAATGCGATGCTATTGCCTTCCATGGCAAGGTCAAACAATAGAAGTTATTCCGAAGATGAGGTTGATTTGGCCATCAATTACCTTTCAAATTATTCATTACCGTCATCAGGATTCTATAACCTTATAGAGATGATCAATGACTCAAAAGACGAAGCATTTGGAGCTACGGCCATTCGTAAACCATCTGACCAGCTCACTGAGGTTGAAAAGATCTAAGTTTTATCAATTATATACCCTCAGGTGGCTAAAAAAGTTCGTTAAGTTTAAAGCTGCAGGTAGCGTTGACGAGCTAGCTGCAATGATATCAACGAAACTGTAGGCTGCTACGAATAGGCTAAAAAAACCGAGGACATTAACCTTCAGAAAGAGGGGCTATAACCATCTGATAATATATTCATATTTCTTGAAAAGAAGGCCAATCTTGATAAGACTGTAAACACTTAATTTACTGAATAAGATACAGATAAGGATTCTTTGGCATGGCTCGCAGTCGTCTATCTAAAAATTCGGATGTAGCTCCAGCTTCCAAGCAAGCAAGCAAGGCCAAGACAGCGACTGCGACATTAGGATTTGAACAGCAGATGTTTCTTGCTGCTGACAAGCTGCGCAAGAACCTTGAACCCTCAGATTACAAGCATGTTGCTCTTGGCCTAATCTTTCTGCGCTATATCTCCACTGCCTTTGAAGCCCGCCATGTTGCCTTGATGCTAGACGATCCCGCAGCAGCGGAAGACCCAGACGAATATCTAGCTGAAAATATCTTCTGGGTGCCGGAGACTGCTCGTTGGTCTCATCTTAGGGATAATGCCCGCTCCCCTAGCATCGGTAAGATAATTGATGAAGCCATGCTGGCCATTGAAAAAGCCAATCCGGAACAGCTCAAGGGTGTTCTCCCCAAGGATTACGGGCGGCCTGCCCTTGATAGCGTGATGCTGGGTGAGTTGATAGACCTGATCTCCGACATAGGCATGGGCGATACGGACGACAAGGCGCGGGACGTGTTGGGTCGGGTCTATGAATACTTCCTTGGCGGGTTTGCTGGAGCTGAAGGCAAGCGCGGGGGCGAGTTTTACACGCCGTCCAGCGTGGTACGCACGCTAGTTTCCATGCTCGAACCCTACAAGGGCCGGGTGTATGACCCATGCTGTGGCTCTGGTGGTATGTTCGTGCAGTCTGAACGCTTTGTGGAAACCCATGGTGGCAAGCTGGGTGACATTGCCATTTACGGGCAGGAAAGCAACCACACTACGTGGCGTCTGGCTCGCATGAACCTTGCTGTGCGGGGTATTGGCGCGGATATCCGCTGGAACAATGAAGGCAGCTTTCTGCGCGATGAACTAAAAGACCTGCGCTTTGACTATATTCTGGCCAACCCGCCCTTTAACGTGTCGGACTGGTGGAATGCGTCACTAGAGGAAGACCCGCGCTGGCAGTATGGCAAACCGCCAGCAGGCAATGCCAACTATGCGTGGCTCCAACATATCCTGTGGCATCTGGCCCCCGACGGTACCGCTGGCGTGGTGCTGGCCAATGGTTCCATGTCCTCAAACCAGAACAGCGAAGGGGAAATTCGCCGCCGGATGGTGGAAGCAGATGTTGTGGACTGCATGGTCGCCCTGCCCGGTCAGCTTTTTTATTCCACCCAGATTCCGGCCTGCCTGTGGTTCCTCACCCGCACCAAGAAGCAAAAAGGCTGGCGAGATCGGGGCGGAGAAATCCTGTTTATTGATGCCCGCAAGCTGGGCAAGCTTGTGGACCGCACCCGCCGGGAACTGACAGACGAGGACGTGGCCCGCATTGCCGACACCTACCACGCATGGCGTGGAGAAAAGGACGCGGGCACATATGAGGATATTTCCGGTTTTTGCAAATCCGCTACACTGGATGAAGTGGCGCATCAAGGCTTTGTGCTAACACCGGGCCGCTACGTGGGAGCAGAGGAAGTCGAAGAAGACAGCGTGCCATTTACTGAACGCTTCGCAGCCCTTGAGAAGACCCTGAAGGAGCAGTTTGCGCAGGGTGAAGCACTGAACGCGAAAATCATTGGCTCTTTGCGTCTAATTATACGATAAGGTCGAACT
>NC_017181.1 GCF_000175255.2 Zymomonas mobilis subsp. mobilis ATCC 10988
TATTTGTTTAAAATCTATTTTATAGATATTGTTTTTATAAATAAAAAATCAATTTTTTTTACGATAAGTATTAGGCAATTTACCAAATTGACGTTGAAATGCGGCACTAAAATGACTGATATTACTATATCCCAGCTGAATAGCTGTTTCAGTGACAGAGTATTTCTTCAAAAGTATTTTGGCATGCTCCATCCGATGCGCCTGAAAAAGGCTATAAGGCCCGCAACCATAAATTTCCCGAAATCCTGTCTTCAGCCTTGTCGCACTAAGGCCACTATATTTGGCCAAATCAATAATTCTTGGAGCAATATCTTTTCTTGAAAGCAGTAATTTATACGCCTTGTCCAAACGAGCTTTCTCGATTGTTGAAAGTGTGTTTTGTGGATGACTTTCTTGTATATGTTCAAAAGAATGACCAATCACAGCTAAGGCCATAGCGCAGCGCAAGGGCGCATTATGAAACCCTTTCTGCATAGAAAGGCATAGGCTTGTTGCCGCCTTTCTTAGAGGAAGACATAGCTTGCTTTTGCGAAGAATTTTTCTTTTTGTGAAAATTTCAGTTTCCCATGAGGGTGTTTTTATATCTTCTAAAAATTCGAGTGTTATATGTAATTCTAGACAGGAAAAATCATGACTAGTATTAATTTTGAATCTTGAATCTTGAAGATTAGCCATAACAATATCTTGGCTTGTTAAAATATAGATATCTTCGTCTATATGTATTTCACAACTTCCAGAAAGAATAACTAAACATCTCACAACCGAAGATGCGTTGTCAAAAACGCCTTCTACAGAACAAGCATTTTCAGATGTAAACCAACTAGCGCTAAGACCACTGTGAAACTGGTTGAATACAGGATGTAACAGTGACTGCCCTACAAGATATGAGGGGTGTTTTATATGTATATGGCTAGATCTAATATTTTTCATTGCTAAACATAATTTCTTCGTAAAATTATAACCCCTAATTTATTGCAAATAATTTTTATTATCAAAATATAAATTTTATAAATTAAGACAGAAAATTAACAAAAATTTGAACTTTTAAAACCAGATTAAAATAAATATCCGGTAATTAAAAATACCGGATTATTTTATGGCTATATTTTGCTTATATAATTGCCATGCCTCTTCAATAAGAACACCTTGCTGAACGCCTCTGCGCTTTGCTTCATTCGCAATTTCGATAGATGTATCTGGCATCACTTTAGCATGGACTTGCCCAGTGCGAGGGCTTGGCTTTCTCCCTCTTTTTTTTACGATTTCTCGTGAAGAAAAACCCAATTCTTCAGCAACCTGATCTGTTTCTTTAGTCGAGGATGTTTTGGGTTGTTTTTTTAAGCGGCTTAAATCGATACTAAAAGCGTTATTACTCACTGGGCATCTCCAGTTAATCTTTGATAGACAGCTTGGACAAAAAGCGAGGCGTTTTCTATCGCTTTTTCCATATTGCCCTGTTCTGGCATGCTATAGAGATCTCCACCAAATTCGAATAAAGCCGAAAAAGCTGCCCGCTCCATCAGAGGCGGTTCAATGAGATCAACACCTTGTTCTCGAAAAGACTTTTCAATGCCACTATGCTGTTTTGACTTAACCGCTTTGGTCATTGTAAAAACCAAAGCATAAGGAATGGAGCGGTCTAGTGCCTCTTCCTCTTCCTCTATTAGCTGTAAAGCTCTTGCGCCGATCGTTGCGTCAAGAGTTGTCGCACGCATAGGTATAAGCACAAGATCGGCTTGAGATATTGCTCGAGAGACTAATCGCGACGCAATGCCTTCCAAATCGACAATAATAATCTTTCCATCATTGTCATGGTTTTTAATCGTTTTAACGATTTCTGATTCCGTGACATCTGACAGAACGCGCATGCGTTGAGGCATTGTGCCGCGTTTTGACCATATGGTTAAAGAGCGATTGGGATCGCAATCAACCATAACAACTTCAGCTCCAGCATGTGCCAGTCCTGTTCCCAACAGGACTGCTGTTGTTGATTTTCCGGCACCTCCTTTGGGGGATGCAACCACAACAGTAGGCATAATATGACCCTTTTAAAATTATCTGGTATTTATATTAACCGGATAATTTAAATTATCCAATAATAAATGATTTTCAAACCATTTTGATGATAGGCATAATATACTTCGAGGATGAGGCCTAAGAAGTAAGGAATAATACGAATGACGAAACCGGTCGCTATTATCACAGGCGGAAGTCGCGGTATAGGAGCCGCCATTGCTCAAAAATTAGCTCATGATGGCTTCGACATAGCTATCTCTTTTGCAAGAAGTGCTACCCAAGCCAATGCAATTTGTCAAAAAATAGAAGCCTTGGGATGCAAGGCTTTATCTATTCAAGCTGATGGCTCAACAGTAGAAGGCAATAAAAAAGTTATATCAGAAACAGCCAAACATTTTGGTCGTGTGGATGTTTTGGTCTGCAATGCAGGAATGTTTTCTTATAAAAATATAGATCAGGTAAGCGTTGATGATATCAACGATATGCTTAACCTTAATCTTCGTTCTGTCATGGTCGAAGTATCCGAAGCTGTGCGTCATTTGCCATCTGGTGGTCGTATCATCTTGATTGGTTCAACATTTGCAGGTCGAGCCCCCTTTGCTGGCATTTCTTTATACTCGGCTGCCAAGGCTGGCTTACGAGGCTTTGCCAAAGGCGTTGCGCGTGATCTTGGTCAAAAAGCTATAACGATCAATGTCATTGAACCCGGTCCTATCAATACGGATATGAATCCGGCAGATGGCGAAGCCTTTGATTTAATTTCTTCTTTTACAGCGACGAAAGACTACGGCCAAGTGGATGATATCGCCCGCACAGTTTCTTTTTTAGCTAGCTCGGAATCCGGTAATATTACCGGCGCAGCTATTGCTGTTGATGGTGGTCTGCAAGCCTAAAACCTTAATAAATTACCGGATATTTTAAAATATCCGGTAATTATAAATATCTGGTTTTTTGAAAAATCTTTTAAAAACAGTGCGTTAAAAATATTTTTTAGAGATCTGCCGTAATTGAAAATTTAAAAGTCTGTGGGGCGCCCATAATCAAATTGCTTTGATAAACGGAATCCCAATAGCGTTGATTGCCAACATTATCTATTTCGATCCGTGCAGTAAGCGGCTTATTGCGAACAAGGAAGGTGTATCGCGCTCCCAAATCAAACCTTGACCATGCAGGTAGATGAGCGGTGTTTGCATTGTTAAATTGTTGCTTTCCTGTGCTGACTACTCGCCCAACAAAGGTCAGACCTTTGACAAAGGGAATATCATATTCGAGATTCCCATTAATCGTATAATCTGGAACGCCAATCACGGTTTTTCCGTCGTAACTGCCTCCCGAACTTCGTATCTGTTTGGCATCAATCAGAGTTAGACCGCCATTAAATCGTAACCCGCGCCAAATTTTTCCATTAAATGTTAGCTCCATACCGCGGTTACGTTGTTTCCCGTCTTGGGTATAAATTAACAAGCCTGTATCCCCATAGGATTCTACCATCCCATAAGGCATTGCTGTCTGGTAAAAGGAGACGCTGGCAGAAAAACGGCCAATGTCATATTTTGCTCCGACTTCATACTGTGTGCTTTGATAGGGGGCAAAAGTCTGACCTGCATTAACATAGCTTGCTCCTACCGTTGTGCCTGCGGAAAGGCCTTGGATACGATTAAAATATACAGCAAAATATTTTATTGGATGAACCACTAATCCGACAACCGGAGAAATAACGCCCGATTCATACTGTGATTGAAGTTTACCTGTGCCATAAGCATAGGAATTGGACAGGATGTTTTGATAACGGAACCCGCCGGTGAGAGAAATGCGGTCATCCCAGAAATTCATCGTATCAGAAAAAAACAAACTATAGAGCTTGTTCATGGAAACTCGTCCCGGATTTTTCATATTACCACTGGCATAGGTTTCATTCGGGGTAAATTGGATAGGGTTATAAATATTCCCTGCTTGGCCGACCAAACTCATGGCATAGGCAGCATAGGATTCTTCCCAAATAGCGGATCCTCCTGCATTGATTTCATGCTTGATAAAGCCGGTTTTGAAATGGGCGCGAACACCGGCTTGAGTTGACTTATTAAGGACATTATAGGCCGTAGCCATCGCACCAACGCTTCCATCTCCTGTGTAAGAATTTTTTAAAGTCGTGGTGGCATAATTGCCTATTTCCTGACCACTCTGCGCTCCGAATTTACCATAAAGAGTGATATGGTCTCCAAAATCATGCTCTATATTCAGTGTACCGAATAAATAAGATAAATCGGTATAAGCCCATTTCTGTCCCCAATTTTTTGATGGAGAAGTCGTCTTTGGAACGGGCATATCTGTTCCAAGGCTGGAAACGATAATAGAACTACGCCCCCCAAAAACCTGTTGTTTCTGGTAGTTCATATTCATATCTATCCGCGTATCTTCATTATGCCAGTCAAAAGCACCGGCAATAGCAATATCGTCACGGCGTTCTCCTTTAATCGCTGTTCGACCATTCATGCCTGCCGCATTAAAACGGAATCCATAAGCACGATCCTGACCAAATCTTCGACTTATATCGACCGCACCGCCACCTTGGCCATTACTGGTATAATCGCCGGTAACCCGTGTTATATCTGTTGATGTCGCACGTTTGGGGACAAGATTAACATTACCGCCAATAGCGGATCCGCCGGGAGCCGCTCCATTTAAAAAAGCACTGGCGCCATTTAAAACTTGCACGGAGTCATAGAGCTGTGGAGAAACAAGCTGACGAGGTGTTACGCCATATAATCCATCAATCGCCACATCATCACCATACAGGGTAAAACCCCGAATCTGGAAAAGCTGGGCATAATTTCCATATCCTGTTGTCGTCCTGACCGTTGGGTCATTAAGAAGAACTTCACCCAAGGTTTGAGCCTGCTGGTTCAAAATGAGGCTAGAATTATAACTGCGAATATTGAAGGGAACATCAAGGCCTTTTTTGTTGCCCAAGGCGCCCAAATCCCCACCACTTGATACATACATTCGATTGTTGCGAGAAGCTGTTACAATAAGATCTTCTTGTTTGGTAACGGCCGGAACGGTTTCTTCTTTTTTAAGATCAGATGCTTTTGAAGAAAATAGAAGCGCATTGTTTCTGCTTTGTGATGTAGAATTTTCTGCCCATGCAGGGGTCGAAAGGAACACTGTTCCCATACCGGAAAGCAAACTGGATAGTCCGATGGTGTTCAGACAAAGCGCTCGAAAATTCATAACAAAACCCACCTGATAGCCCTTTTTTGAAACGCATATCTTATTGGTAATAATTTTCAATAGCACTTAATGATATTTAACTATTGGGTTATGATATATCATCAATTTAAATAATTATTATAATGAAACTGTAAAATCAGGCTGTTATGGATATTAAAATTTATCTGGTTTTTTAAATTACCGGATAAATAAAATAATCGGGTAATCTTATATTTCGGACGCTTTTATGGCTCTACCCAAATAGTTCAGAATGGCTTCCCAAACGTACTAATTGAACATAATCATCGCCATTCTTCATATAAATTAGCACTAAATCCGGTTTTACATGGCAATCTCTAAAGCCAAGCCAATTACCTGAAAGGGCATGATCTCTATATCTTGGCGGGAGTTCCAAATCTTGACAAAGGCAGTTTAAAATTTCTGCCCATGCGGGGGTAACAAACTCTAGAAAATTCTTTTTAGCGTCTTTTTTGAATTGTTTTTCAAGCAAGACCTTACGCATCATGGTTCTCTTGTAATACTTTCAAGGCCTCTGCTGCCGTAAAGGCTTCCGAAAAATCAGTGCGCCTTAATGCCTCCAGCATCGCTTTTTGTGTGGTCGTATTGGGCTCATCTTTAGCATAATCGAAAGATAGCGGAATCGTTTTGGTCTCGGCCACTTGATTTAAAAATAACTTAAATGCCTGCGCTGCGCTTAATCCATAACGCTCTAATACCGGAAAGGCTCGATCCCGCAAATCCTGATCCAATCGCAGATTGAAACTTGTTGTCGCCATTTTTACACCTATTGATATACATTCATCATATATTTGCTACCAATAATACGCTGAATGTATACTTATTTCAAATAAGAATCACTGTATGATAGTCGTTTTTCAATAAAAGCTAGCATCCATTCAATGCATGAATAGACTGTATGAAATTCCGACCATTCCGCATGGAGGCCATCCATCAGAGATTGAGTGCTGTCGAATTTTTTTAATTTACTGGCGCGTGCGTCTGTCATAGCAATCAATGTCTTTTTGTTTGGAATCAAAGGATCAAAAGGCAGAGCTTTTTCTTGAACGACTTTTATCAGGCATCATGCGGACAGCATCAGATGCAGTCAGACCAAGGCTTTTGAAGAAAGCAGACGCTTCCTGTTTTAAGCCGATGTGTCGCATAGAATAACTAAGGCAGGGCGCTCTCTATAAAATCATGGACGCGGCATTCGGAAATTTCTCTGAATAACCAACATGTTAGGAATATTAGTTATTCAGGAAGAGATGATATTAAATCTCAGTATGGAATATCTGCGGTTGCGTCATCACAATAGGTAGTCTTTGCGCAAGCGATGATGCTATTTTTTGTTTAAGATTCCATGAGTCTGGGCTTCCGATTTCCATCGGAGCTAACAAACCAAGCAGCATTTTTCGGAGTTCTGTTTGAGTAGGTAATTTTACCGAGGCTTCCGTGCATTTTGCCTCAGTAATATTCTTTATTACCGAAGGCGTTGGATGATCTTCAAACGCGGCTGCTACAAAAGTTACCCATTCTGGGATACCCTTTGTCTGTCTATTTTCGAATGCAGATATAGTTTGCTGTTTTATATCTGATATTTTGCCACGAGCTTCTGCCGAGAGTTTGGCTTCTTTTGCTAATCTATTAGCACTCCATCCGCGAGAATTTCTTTCCTCACGGAGCCATTGCCGCACCTTTTCGATCTTTGTTGTTTCAGATGATGCATGTCTCGTCATAATATCTATTTATACCAAAAAGATATTACTGAAACAAACTTATCTGTTCTAAGCCTTTTGGTAAGTGTTTTGCTAATACATTAGCAATTTGATGTTTTGATTCCAGAGAGACATCTGTCTCAACTGGAATAAGCAGTCCTAATAGCAAGTTTCTTAAAGCCTGTTGGTCAGGTATTTTTATTTTTTTTGAGCAAGTTTTAGTAATATTATGATTTTTTTGAGTAGTTTCTTCAATCTTTAATTCTTTGGAGGTTTCCAAACCAGCAATAGATACAGACGAGACCTCATTGATTGGGTTGTCTAGGAAAGATGCATTAACATACTCAATCCAGTATGGAATGCTTTTTAATCTTCCCAGTTCTAACGCAGAAATTGACTGCTGTTTCAGATGTAAATCTACACCACGGTTTTTTGCAGCTTTACAAGCTTCTTGCGCTAAACGTGCAGCTGTCCAGTTGCGTAAGCACCGTTCTCTACGCATAGACTGGCGCATGGCCTCGAGTCTTTGGAATTCTTCTGGTGGAATTATTGTCATAAAAGCTGTGATTATGCCAAAAGAATACTATTCAAACAAAGATTGGCCGTGTTTTACCCCAATAGGCAATCTTTGAGAGAGAATATCAGCAAGTTGTAATTTCGACTCCAGAGAATTCCCAATTTCTATCGGCCCTAGCAGTCCAATCAGAATTTTTTTTAATAGCGGGGGTTCCGGTAGTGCTAGAACCTTATCACACTCTTTTTTAAGGGCCTCACTTTTTTCATTTTGCGGTACTGATTGAAAACCTTCAATCTCAACAGGATTATCTTCAAATGCGTATAATACGTATTTAGCCCAGACTGGTTCACTTTTCATTCTGCCAGTCTCGAGCGAGGTAATAGAGTATAACTTTAATTTTAGATCAATGCCCCGACGTTTAGCTGCTTTATTGGCCTCATCAGCCAGCTGTCGAGCTGTCCAATCGCGCATGCAGCGTTGTTGGCGAATGTTGAGTCTCAGTCGTTCTAATCTCTCAAATTCTATTTTGGGCATTATCGTCATGCCTAAATTTTAGGCTAATCTATATAACTAGACATTAATAAAATCGATAGATTTTGTGATTTTTAGATAAAAGTAGTTGAATTTTATGATTAATCATCATAAAAAATGATTCGTCGATATTTATTTTCTGAAATGATGTGTGCGGAGCCTGATGTGTTATGGATTTTTTATTGAAAAAGAATATTAATCTCCCAAATACACAGTTTTTTTTCAGAAAAACACATGATGTGATCAATCTTAATGAATCTAAAGATTCTTAAAATGATTCGTTCATCATATTTTCTTATAAAAAATATAAATAGATTCGCAACATCTGTTTTTTTTATAAAAAATAAATCTGCGCTTTTGAGGAAGGTCATTACATCAACTCTTAAAAATGGGGGATGTAATTACCGTTTCTTATTGCAAATGACCTTTCTGCGCTCTGCACATGAGCGAAATTCTTTCAAAGTTTCTCTGAACTCTCCTCAATCATCAAAGCCGAAGTTGTGTCAAAATGACAATTAAAACAGCCGAAAATATGCCTTCTGTGGTCGATGGCGAGATCAGCAGATTCAAGCAGAAGATCAGCAACGCCCTATATCTTTATATGGGGCAGATGGAATGCGGTCTTCGCCTGTTGATGGATCGCTTGGAAGGTATTCGCCGAGCGGAAGAAACCCGCTCTTATGCTTTACTGGAAAATGTCTCAAAAGATGAATTTATAAGATTTAATACTGAAATATTAAGTCTTATTGAGGTGATTAAGCGTTCAGCAACTACGGCCAATGATGGCTTGGCGGGCTTCATTGAAAATTTTGGCTCGTCCTTATGACCCATTGTTTTTTCAGCCTTTCCTATTTGGAAAAGACCTGTTCTGTTTCCGTCAGTTCTAACCTTGGGTTTCTGGCCGATGCCTATTCGGCAATCCCTTATCTTCTCATTGGAGAGACTGTCTTATGAGTTCTATTCATGCGACCGAAGAGCTGACTGAAAAGCTCCAATCCATTATCCGTCTTGAAGAAGAAAAGGCGCGTTTGGATGGCCAGATTGCCGAAGCCTATCGGGATCTGAAAGGCC
This sequence comes from Zymomonas mobilis subsp. mobilis ATCC 10988, assembly GCF_000175255.2. Classification (NCBI taxonomy): domain Bacteria; kingdom Pseudomonadati; phylum Pseudomonadota; class Alphaproteobacteria; order Sphingomonadales; family Zymomonadaceae; genus Zymomonas; species Zymomonas mobilis. The sequence continues at coordinate 9,082 of NC_017181.1, forward strand.
AGAAATACGACATCAAGAAGGCCAAGCTTGCGGTCAGCCGTTCGCGAAAAGGGCATCCTGAAAATTCTATTCGTATTCTGATCAACCAGATCGTCAATGATCGGGCGATGAGCCGGAAGCTTGTCCCGTGATCAGAACCGGCGCAGCCTCTTCCCTTTTATCTATTTCAAATTCAGGCCTGCCACAGCGGAGAATCTTCGCTGTGGCTTTTTTGCGTCCAAGACTGGAGCCCGCACAATGACCGCCTCTTTTTCCTCATCGTCTCATTTCGTGGCGTCATCTCCTATGTCTTCTTCACTTAATGCCGATCTGTCCTCTTCTGACTCTGCCTCTTCTGCAACCCTCTCCGCATCCTCTGTTCTTTCTCCAAAGCCCAATCTCGCGCCTGCCCCATTATCCGCTGAGTTGTCTTCTATGTCGCCTAACCTTGTATCGCCTTTGGAAGTTGCTGACTTATCCTTGCCGATCTCCGCTTCGTCTTCGCTATCCTTGGCTTCTCCATTACGTGCTACCATCTTACCAGATTCTTCTACAGCTCCATTACCTTCATCTCCCTCCTCTATGTCTTTTGAAGGTAGCCCTTTTGTGGACAGGTTGGGGCGTTTCAAGCGCGGCACTTATCGTTCAATGCTGATGCAGACGGGAATGTCCTACGACCATGCAAAAGACATGGCTGATCTCGCTGCTGAGGAATTTAAAAACGCCAAAAAAAGGGAGCCTGTCGGTGCGACATATGACCGCCAATCACCTCCCTTGGCCAATAGCGCTAATCCCGAAATTCCGGCCTCAAATACCAATCGTGAGGTTACCGCCCCCGCATCAGAAGCATTCGACGAAATCGAATATTTTGACCAGATGGTTTCAAACGGCGTTGATCCTGAAACCGCTGCCGATATTGCCCGTAAAACAGCTATTGCAAGACGTAGAGATCCTCTCGAAAGAGCCACCCGCAATAAAACACGTCGTCGGACTCCTGATCCTGTCCACCGTGACTCTTATGAGGTGGGCGAGCGCGAGAAGTCGGTCTGGAAGCCGGTCAATCCGCAAGAGATCGGTGCCTATCTGGAAGCGGTCGATCAATATTCGATCAAAACCAAGGGCTTAAGCGATAAGGCCGTTCGCCTTTTAAAGATGCTGTTTCGGATGGTCGACTTTAAAACTGGCCGTCTGGAGCCAACCCTCGACACAATATGCGATCGTGTCGGCTATGCCCGTGCGACGGTCGTTAAATTACTGCGGCAATTACAGGATTTAGGCTTCATCCGCTGGATACGCCGATCAATCAAGATCAAAGCGGATGGCAAAGGCCCCCGCCGCAAGCAGACCAGTAACGCCTACGGCTTCTTGTCTCCCAAGGCTTGGCCAGAGTTGGCCAGACAGGTTTTCGAGCGTGTGATGCGCCGGAGGAACGCACCTATTCCTGACGATATCGACCACGCCCAAGAGGCGGACAAAGCCGAAACCAAGGCTATCGTTGAAAGCTTGCCGCCCGAAGATTTCGTCAAAGCGATATCGGGCGATAAAGAGCCAACAGAGTTAACAGATTCGTTAATACAGCTCGCCAAATCTATCGAGCGTGCTGAACAACGGGAACAGGAAGAGCAGGTTAAGAAGGCAGCACAGGCTGACCAAGAAGGGGTTAAAACACCTTCCCAAACACCTAAGGAGGATACCTCAAAAAAACCCCTAATCTCGGACAATCAACGCGAGTTCAATTCTTATACTCTATCCTGTTATACTTATTTATCTAATAGCAACCATACAAAACTAAAAACCAAAGAAGAAAATAAGGACTGCACTGATCCTGCTACCACAGACAGTGCAGATACTATTTATGATCGAAAAACTGACAACGATCCTTTCCTCTTAACTCTTAAAGCTCGCGGTTATCGTCTCGATCAAATCACAGCTTGCCTAAATCACAGAGATAAACGGAAAAAGAACAGATGGATGCCTCTGTCACCGGACGAAACCGCCCGCCTCCTTATACAAACAAGACAGATGAAACCCTGATACCGATAGCTATCCTTCTCAAAACATACCACCCGTTAATCTCTCGGCGCTGCTCGCTTCGCTCACAAGCTTGGCGAATAAAAATCCGCCTTTCGGTAGGGCTATCTAATTCCTAAAAATCCGTATTGTTTCAAAAGAGTTTCTCTAATTATAGTAAGCGGTACCTTGTCTTTCATTTCATAAAATTTTTTCAGAGAAATATCGGAAAACTAGGGATGCAAGATTGTCATCACTCTTTTTTTTCCGTCAAAGTTTTCCGTTTACTTCTATTTGGCAATTTCGACCAGAATCATTCAATATCAATCACTGGCCGAAAATCACCTGTATATTGAGCATCTTCGAATTTCCAACTGGAATGTTGGGATTAGGTAAACGCATCTAGGGGGTAAGCAGAAAGTCGGCTGTTGGGCAGCATGACCACCCAACCGGACATCCTTGTGAACTACTTTTCTAACGGCTTTACGTAACTGTTCAGTTATTCGGGGCAACTTACGTTGCTCCTAAAACCGATATTTGTCATTTCGACAACCAAATAGGCTAATATCAATGATTATTCAGATCGTCCCTTTTTGTAGGACTGAATCGTTTCAATCTCTTTGTTCAGGGTCTCTCGATCCAAATTAGAAAAGAACTTTACATCCTGATAAATATTTCTTGCACTATCAAAATCGCCTATATTGAGGTAATAATTTGCTTCCAATTGAAGAAACGGCCTATAGTTTGCTCGTAAATCGAATGTAGATCGGTCCATGACGATTCTGCGAGCAATATTTATTTGCTCGATTGCCCGGGAAAAGTTTCTATCCTTAAGAAGTATCTTTGCATAGAGTTCTAAAGGCGCAAAAAGAGAAGGAGTTTTCTTGAGAGCCTCCAGCACCAGCCTAAGCGCTTCTCGGTTATCTCCATAAAAATATTCTATTTCAGCTAATCTCGTTGCATGGAAAGAGCGTCCTTCCTCCTCATCTAACTGTTGGAGAGAATCGAGAAGCTCCAGAACCTCAGGATCCCGCTTGCAAAGCTTCTTTTTGTTCCTGATTAGGCAAGAAATAAAAATATCGATAATGAAAGGGTTAGCCTTAGCAGCTTCATACGCCTCGCGTGCGTAAGATTCTGCTTCCTCCGGAAGGTCAAGACTTAAGCACACAGATGCAAGTTCGCGCGACGTAGCACGATTGGTCTGCGATAGTTTATACGCGGAAATCAGTGTTTCGCGTGCTTCTGTCAGTTTGCCTTGAAGGCGAAGGTTGAAGCCGTTTAGGAAATGTACGATAGCTTCAGACGCATCGTCATCTGCTAAATTTTTCAGTTGTGTGATACCGAAATTGAACGTTGATTGATCATTGATGCGAGCGGCAGCTAAGCCTAGGTAACGGCAAGCGGCGATAGCACCGGATCTTGATAGGCGACCGTGTCCCTCAATTGCTTCTCGCGCCATTCGTATGGCGTCTTTCCATCGTCGTGCATCGTAGTGTTTTTTAGCAAGCCAAACACGATGCGAAGGCAGTATAAAAGCTTCCATAAGCTTCGACGTGGGCTCATCCCTTTCAAGAGTCATCAAGATCGCCGATTCGAGAAGCGTGATAGGTGCTTCGCCATCCTCGATGCGTAATTCCAAAGATCTTGAAAGGGAACGCATTATTCGAGTCCTTTCCTGACTTTTGAGCTCAGTTCTTGGATCGCGTTCAGACGCAATTCTTAAAGCGGGTGAAATCGAAATCCTCTCATCTTCAACACGAACGATATTCAGATCGAGCATTTTTTGAACTGATCCACTGATCTCAGAAGAGTCTACTTCGGAGAGAACGTCAGATAAGGATGTGAAATCAAGCTCTGGAGCAATGGAAAATACAGATAATATTTTTAGATCAAGGCTATTTAAATTAGCTGATCTTAGGTACTCTGAAGTCTGCTTATGTTTCCATTCGATGAAATCTCGAGGATTACTGAGGAATAGATCAACGGATGTCTCCGACACCAGATCGACCATACGATATATATTGAATGGATGCTGATCTGCGATATCGACCAGTTTCTCTAGTTGCCCCGACTTTACCCTCACATCACACTCTTTGAGTAATCCCGTGATCAAACGCTCAGTATCCTCTCTAGTAAGAGCGGATACGCTTAGGTATGCCAAGTCATCAGCGGCTCTGCGTAGCCGCTTTGGGATCATTCTAGGTGATATAAACACTACAGGAGGATGTGGCCTATCTACAACTCTATCCAAAATGCTTTCAATCTCGGGTTGAAAAGAACCATCCTCACGAAGGACGCCGCCGCCATCAAATACGTATAAAGTTTCTCGATCATGGACAATTTCATTGATCTTATCAGCGATTATCTGCGACTTTCGTTTATTGTCTGCATTTTGAAAGCCTTCGATAAGGTCTTTAAGATCCGGAATTGATATACTTGGGTTTAGCGATGATATAATAGCCCTGTAAATATCATCATACCCGTCAAAATTATCAAGTTCAACAGTTGGTGGTATTGCGCCAATCTCTGGATATTGGTTCTGGAAAAACTTTTTGGCTACCGTCCTACGACCCGAACCAGAATTTCCTGAGACATACAATGCCTTAATTCGAGGTTTATCTAGGTTGTTTGCTTGCTTTTCAAGAATCTTTAGCTCTGTTTCACGACCAACAAACGGATGAGATTTTATTCTTTTAGAGTGATTCGAAGATATAAGTTTACCTTCAATCAACCTAGCGGTACTTTCGGGGCTGCTTGAGCGACGCACCATATTATAGTGTTTTATGAAGTCTTTAGCACTATTAAAAACGTCTTCGTCCAAACAAATCGTCAGGACACGACTTATTTTCCCACTCGCAATCAGTTCTCTACTGAAGGCAATTTCAAAATTTACGTATCCAGAATTCAGTGCATCTTTCGATAGGAATAGGCAGAATAGGTCGCAGCGATTTAGCGCCTTTAAGATTTCGTCGGAGTTCAATCCTCCTTCGTCAAAGGTCTGTGAATCAAATTCGTAATTCCCAGGACGCAAATTATCTTTAACTGCTTGTACATAGCCTTTATCTTTTGACGAGTGAGATAGAAATGCACGCATGTGAACCTCGAAATTAATTTGAGCTATTATTAAAAAACAATCTATATAATCCAAGTCGAATCGCAAGCTGCTTACTGAATCCTGGCGTTAGACTGTGAGTTATTTCTCCCTCACACCCCTCGAAGTTGTAATTGTCTATCGGTGCTGAACTTCTGACAAACAATGTTCGCGATGTGGAAAGCTACTTGGGCGACTGCTGCCTATCTTATTCCACATTCCTGAACAGGCAGGTGGATCTGGGGTGGAAAGTAATCTGTTTTCTTTAGGCAAATACCACTTGAAAGCGGAGGTCTCCGCTAATGCAGGAGCGGTTCAATATTCCTTTGTCAACAGAAACTGGTCAATCTGCAGAAACGGGAAGAATGGCTGAGTAGGCAGTTTGAGGTCCAAAACCAGGGTCGTCAGAGGTGGATTTATGAATGGAAGGAAAGACACCGACCTGTGAAAGAACAGGCTCATCGCGACATGTCCCTGTTTTGATTTCTGTCCGACAGCAAGCCGTTTTCTGCCGAGCATATAGAATTTAAGAAACTGGCATCACAAATGTATCTTAAGGACAACTTGTTAGGGGTAATCCAGAAGCTTAGAAAGAACGAAAGACATAGTCAATTTGGAATGCCATGAGTTTACCAATAAGGCTGTTCTTAAAAGAATCCGTAGATAGAAGACCACCGATGCTGGACCAGTGATACTGCTAGACTGCGCGTGGAGTTTCTTGATCAGCATCTGACGTCTGGACAGATACAACTTGATGTTAAAAAGCCAATGAATTTTTCATGGAAAAGTTAAAATTTGTCTTAAAGGATCGCAAGAAAAAACCATTTTTCCAATCTATGCCGTTGACATATCCAGAGATCGAATGATTGAAAATCTAATATCCAATCCCGGGTTATTCGATCCCTCGAACTAATACAACACCATTAACCCCGGGATTAAAGATGTAAGAATTCTTGAACAATATACTATAAGAAAAATGTGGGAAATATTACCTATTTTCTATATTTTTCATTACCTTTTTATTATTTTATAATATACTTTACTTAATTACCACCTATATTCAAGCTCTGATCAAACACTACAGCAATCCCTGGCATCGAACGATTGGCTGTCAGGCCAACGTCAAATATTTGTCGCAGTTCATAACGAAGCTTAAATTGACGACCCGATTTTTCTAAGAGATCAAATAAAATATTGTATGATCCATACTTCAAAAGCTTTTGAAAATTTTCGTCTATCACCGTATTAAACACTAAATCCAAATCGGTTTCATTTTCAGGCTCGCTTATAGCCTCCTCTCGACTATGAGATGCCATGATGCAAGTCCCTGCAGACATCTCATCAAAGTAAAATCGCAAATCAAGGTCATTAATGGTTGCCCAACGATATTCAGCTCTCCGAGATCCACCATGGAGTATAGGGAGAAAAATATCATCACGCTGGAATAGTATTGCCTTGAGAGTTGATAAATCAATCGTTGATCCGTCAAAGTATCCTATAGGCAGCGTAAGGGGGTCACCCCCAGCCCAGTACACAGCTCGAGCAAGTTCCACCTTTTCTATAACTGAAAGTGCTCCGTTTATTCCGACTTGAGCCTGATTTGTAGCCCATTGAGCTAAAGACTTTGGCGATATGGAAAGTTGAGCTGCTCCTCGAGTCGCTATAGCCGCTTCACCTTCTATAATACCAATATAAGAGGGGACTTGGCTATTGCTGGAGTGCCCAGCTAATAATTTTGTCCTTACTGGATAGGTTAGACCTCCGACGCGGGCAAAAGACATCATCTCCGATCGTAAATGTCGTGAGTTCAACTGTATTGCTGCACGGCCAACTAAGCGACCATCATCATTTTCAATAGGTGTAACAGCTTCTGAATATAGGGTCACATAGTCTGTCTCCGAATGATTTTGATCATTCGTCAAATCTTTTATGAATTCCTCAGAAGAACGCGAACTCCAATTAGCAGCGTGAGTAAAAGAACGACTGGCAACTTTGTCTACAAATTCAATTTCAACTGCACTAGATGCAGTAAGCCAGCGGAGATAACTGAATACGTCTGAATGGAATATCCCCGATAAAAAATTTGTCACTTTAGGATGTTTTAAAGTATTATTCTGGGGCAGAAAACCATTAATAGCAACTTGATCTGTTACAGCAATCGAAATTCGGGTTGTATATATATCGCTCTGCTCAGATTCTGCCGCTTTTCTCAATATCGGCCGTCTTGTTAGACCGACAAATTCTAGCGCCAATCCATTCCCAATGCCGTCCTTGTACCGTCGGGTAACTACTGTAACCTCGTCTCCAAGTAGAAATACCGAGAAAAATCCAATCCCGAATTTTCCCGAAATATTTACAGATGCCACACTTATCTCTGGGTTCTCTTGAGCAACATCTTCCGACTTCCAGCCAGACCTGCCAAAATCCAAAAGCCGTCGAGTAAGTACGCGCTCTGACATACCGATTCCATTGTCTTCAACAATAAGTCTGAGTTGTCCCGTTTCACTTCGCTCCAGCGTGCACCGAATACGCGGAATAAAACCCTCCCGACCGATACTAGCTCTTAACAAAGTTGCATCTATAGCATTTTGAAGCAACTCCCGGAGCGGCGCATGATAACCATTACCATACAAATTTCGACCGCCAAGTGTTTGCGCAAGACTAATAGGATCAGTAACTCGCACTTCGGCATCCACTGGCTCCCAACCGTCGCAATGAACATATTTCGCAAACAGTTTTGGTCTTTGTGTACCTTCTACTTTCTTTGCAAAAAATTCTTCTGTATCAGATTCTTTAAGTAAAGATGCTGCAGATTGCAGCTCATCTGAAATCATCCGGCAAGTATCGAAGCAGAGCCACCAAGCGTCGGCTTCAGATCTGCCAAAATCTCTTCCAGAATTGTATATAAGAGCTTGATCACCTCGAGACGGGATACCCAGTCTATTCTGAAACCCCCAGTGTAACGCTGAAACTCCTTTTGGAGAAGAGAGAATATAGTCCATAAGTGGAGCTCGACGATTATCAATATGTGCAGCATCGGCACAACGCAACAGTATAGCAATCTTAAGTTCGTTTAATTCCCATTCTGCAGGCAGACTTGGTGGTGGTGCGCGACGTGTCAAGAACTCATGGGCAAGGCGGTCTACATCCCAATGGTGGCTCTGCGCTATCCGCCCAATTATTTGACCATAATAATCGCGAAGCTCGGTATCTTCAATAATATAGATTACACTCGCAATATTAGGTCTACTCCATTCACGTTCAACCATCTTTACGGCCTGTTTTGCATGCAGCCCTCGGACCGTGGAAAATAAGGCTATGCGCTCGAATTGCCTTCTTTGATCTTTTGAAAGAGAATTTTTGTCTATTCGTGGCAAGGCTGTCATTTGCGCCATAGCACGTTGCCATTCTGCTGTCTTTTTTAGCCCGTCTAGACCATCTTCATACGCAACCACAGCAAGGGCACTGTCATGGAATAAAACGCTGCATCCGAATATGAAGGCTTCTAACGGGTTCAAAGGATAATTATCACCCGCTATGATATCCGCAAGTTGCCATAACGCGTCTAAATGACTTTCGTCATGAATTGTGAGGCCTTGACAATCAATATGAGCCTGCCGAACTATCGGCTTGATTCGGTCATGCGCCGTCTCAAAAGTACTCCTTAACGTCGCTAAAGCACTTTCTTCTCGGGGATTGCCCCCCGTCATACCAATCGTTCGTTTCCACAAGGTCGTTTCGTCGTATCTAATCGCCATCAATCTGTCTCCAAATTATAGCCTTTTAGCATGGAATCTCGTCCGAACGCAGCTTCAAAAACGATAGTTTTGCGCTAGCCAGATTGAATAATAAGGTCGGCAACGATATCTGTATTCTTAGGAATCAATGAGATAATTAGTTGAAATTCAACTCCAAGCTATCAAGCAGCCAGTCGTCAGTTTATCATCTCCAACATAAAAAAATTGGCATATACTGCTCTTCTTTATGCCAATTGTGAATTCTATAACGCAATGTTTCAAAACTCATAACCTGAGGCTACGCCACTCGCATTCTACGAAAAATGATTTTGCCCTGTTTGGAGTGGTAATCCCACCCAAGCCCTCGGCGTAGAGGTGTCGCTTTTTATGCATTTTCTGATCTTATGCAGGACAGCCATAAATAACCTAGAATACGGCCTTAAGATAGCTTTATTCAATGAAATACGGCCGAAAATCTCTTATGCATATTTATGCAGCCTTGTCTATTGGTAGCTTCCCTTGTTTTCCTGTTAAAATACCCCTTGTTTCTCAAAAGCTATGTCCTCTTTTTTATCCTCGGGATTGGGCTTCAGTTAGCTATCGGCAGAGGAGTTAAAAAAGAGAGAGTGTGAGAAAAATAAGACCGGTATAATTATAGCAATCAGCTAGTAAGAAGGCTCAGGGAAATGCAATGGAATATACAGGCTGGATAGAAGTTTGGATCTTTAACTGTTTGGTAAATCAGTCCTTCATTACAGAAGAAGATTCTCCATCATCCATTTTTAGTCAAGGCTTATGGACAGAAGATTGTAAGCCCAAAAAGCATTAGGATGTCTTCTCAGAGTAAAATATTTCCTCTTCTTGGTCCACTGGTCATATACCTTCTTTCTTGCTGTAGAGGGCTCTCTGGGCAGATAGCTTTTAGCTTTTGGAAAGGTATATCTCTTAACTATAGCCGATGAAATGGATCAATTCTTTTTAAAGAAGCAGTATCAAAACCCATCAGTTGATATAAAAATATCAAGAGAGGTGTTTTTTTGTTATACTCTTAGCGTCCGGTTAACCCACCCTAGCCCCCGCGCTATACATGTCGCTTTTCTACGCAATTTCTGATTCAACGCAAAATAAAAAATATCGCGTAAAATAGCCTTTAAAACACAAATTTTTTTACAAAAGTGCCTATTTTTACTGTTCGCAAATAAACGCATGCTCAACGCATTTTGTAAAACGTAAAAAAGATGCCAAAAAATGCTTATTTTCTCAAAACCTAGACGAACTTTTCGGCTAAAATTTCATGGACTAGAGTGATCATCATTTCCCTTCATCCATGGCCTGAAGTTTCAGCTTTCTATGAATGTCTGCAGGTATAGACAAAAACGATTTGTCTTTTCTGCGTTATCATCAGCGTTCCACTTTGCGACCCACTAATCAACATCAGATGGCTTTTTAACGGCACGCGACGGGCACGTTAAGCTGATTGAAGATGCTGTTTTGGTCATAATGAAGCCCCTAACTCAAGTAATTCATTTTTAATGGCTGTGATCTTATCGGCCACAAAATTACGTTTATCTGGATAATCGAATACCGACAGGCCATCCAATGCGCTCTCGGCAAAGCGGACACGCTGTGATAGCTGACTATTTAATAGAGGTAGCTGATGACTAGGTTTTGTTGACAAAGGGTATAATTTAAGATTTTTAGAGATAAATTGAGAACAAGTTTTGTAGGGCAGACAGGATGCAAGGAGATCTGACGGACGCGGAATGGCAAATAATAGAGGGTCTTCTTCCAAGCGAACGAGGCCGTTGCGCACGTCCCGCAAAAAGCAATCGGTTATTTCTTAATGGTATGCTTTATGTACTTCGAACAGGCTGCCCGTGGCGAGATATGCATGAACGTTATGGGAAATGGAATTCGGTCTATGTTCGATTTCGTAGGTAGGCGGAACAGGGTGTCTGGGATGCTCTTTTTGAAACCATAGTTGAGGGTGACTGAATAGATAGGACCATCATGTGCGCTTACAATCAAGCGGCTGGCGCAAAAGGGAGAATCTCAAGGAAGGCTTTGGTCGAAGCCGCGGTGGCTTTACGAGCAAGATCCACGCCCGTTCCGATGGTCAGGGCTGGCCTCTAACTTTCGAACTAACAGGCAGTGAGGTCTCTATTATTCTGATGCCAATAGCTTGATAGAGATTCCTGCCGTAGCACTACGACGTTTTCTCACTTTTTTATCTCGCGGCTATAAAATGGTGGCTATCTTCTATGTGTTAACAGAACCTAAGCTTCTGGATATTTTCCTAATTTATAGAAAATGCTGTCGTAGATTTTTAATTTGATATATTTTAAGGATTATCTTTAAAGTATCATATGGTTACAATATCATTTAAATATATATTTATTAAATTAGATGCTTGTAATTATATAAAATACAATATTACTATTGCCGGAATAATATATAATTACAGGAATGGTATTCAGTGCCTTTTTCTTACTCTATATATAAAAAACTCCGTATTTTTGTAGGTATATCTTGCTGTTTTGTTGCGATTCCAGGATATACGGCTTTGGCGAAAATGAAACAAATGCCTGGTTTCGTAACGGCATCGTCCTTTTTACCAAAAGCCTACAGCCTTCCGGGCGCAGGACGTTCCTTACGCATTACTTATCTTTCGACCAATGGCGTAACAGGGCAAGGTCTGGTGCCTGTCACAGCCGAAGTTATTTTACCCGCAGGGAAAGCACCGGCCGGAGGCTGGCCCATTGTCGCATGGGCTCATGGAACGGTGGGTGTCTCGAATAACTGCGCCCCATCGCGTAACCCTTGGTCGGAACGCAATAGCCGCTATCTGTCCGAATGGATGAAACGAGGCTTTGCGATTGTCGCAACCGATTATCAAGGTTTAGGAACGTCTCTCCCCCATCCTTATTTGAATACAAGGGCTGAGGCTTATGGTCTGTTGGATGCTGTAAGAGCGGCAATCTCTTCCGCAGCCCCTTTGGAAAACAAAATAATGATTGTGGGGCAATCCCAAGGCGGAGGGGCGGCATTTGCTTCCGCAGCCTTTGCCCCCGAATATGCACCAGAATTGAATATTCGAGGCATTGTGGCGACGGGCACCCCCTATATGACACCCGAACTTTTAAAACAGATTACAAAGCCATCAGACAATATGGCCTATAATCCAATGGTGGTATATTCTCTTTACCTCGCGCAAGGCTTTGCTGGCTATCATCCCAGTTTTAAGCCCAGTGAGATTTTTACAGCTCGGGCGATGCCTGCTTATCATGCTGCCGCCAAAATTTGTGTAGGGCCATTAGCCGCCAAGGTTAAAAAAGAAGGTCTGACTTTCGATAATTCTCTTAAACCCGATTTTTCTGAAAAAATTGCCCCCGCCTTAGCGGCAATGCAGTATCCGACGATGAAGCTTAAATACCCACTGTTCACTGGGACGGGTGAGCTTGACAAGGATGTGCCTCCAGCTTTGCAATTAGCTTTAGTGAAAGCGGCCTGCGCGGCAGGAACTACCGTTGAAGCGCATCTTTATAAAGGTTTAGATCATAGCCAGACCGTTAATGCGTCTCTGCCGGATTCGGCTGTGTTCACAAATGCCGTTATGTCGGGAAAAATAATCACTTCTCAATGCGGGGCGGTTCCTCAGTAATTGAGACGGATTTTTCTGAATATATCGGAATTAGGGGATTTGCGATTAGATTAGAAATAGAAAAGAGCCGTATAACGCCAGGGCTTAAAGTAAGTGATACGCTATGTCAGGTCATTCGAAATCGCTCAATTTTTCTGCCTTTTCCGATAGTTTAATCATCGTCTGTAAGGATAGGATAGCATCAGTGCCATCCTATCCTTGATTGGTGGATCAATTTTTATGGCTGTTTGAATCGATTTTAAAATCGGGACGCCATCGATAAAAAAGATCAAGACCTGTTTGCAAAGCCGCATAGGGCTGATCTGTTATATCGGATGGATTACGAGGCAAAATCTTTGAAGCGGCTTTCATCTTTTGTTGTTTCTCTTGTAATATTCCAAGAAAATCGGAGGTCGTTTTCTGGTCATATTGAGTGGCGACGGATTCTAGCCCCAAAGCGATAGGAAAGCCTTCTTCCATTGCCACCGCATGGGGCGATGACGGTGCCAGAAAACGGGCATGATGCCATGATCGTCCTATTTCACGTCCAAGCGTAAATGTTAGATAAGCCCGAGCTTGCGGTCGTCTCATATCATGTAACCATCCTCGCCGTTCGGGGATATAGAGGAGTGAACCACTTGATCGCGCTTCGGCCAAGGCCTCCTCATCGATAAATTGGGGTGTTTCCACAATATTGAGTGCTTGAAAAGGGGGCGACCCAAAGCGACGCACTAGATGGTCAAGCACTAAGAGGGTTTCTTTACTGATGGTATCCAAAGCCTGCCCGTGATTTTTACGGAATGTAAAGGTTATGGGGATAGGGGCTGATTTTGGATGTCGCCAAAGAAGCTGTTTCTTTTCTACCCCTTTTACGGCGATGATCAGCGGATCAAGGGGGGCGTTATCAGCTGTGGCTTCAAGGATATGTTGTCCATCATGAATTTGCTCTGTCGAGGATATCCCGCTAGTATAGAGACGGAAGTCGGATGGTGCAGAGATTTTTATGTCGATCACGACACGTCCAGCCGAATCATTTAAAGCCGAGCGAGACGGATCATCAACTGGCAACGGCCTTGATGGTAAATGATAGCGAAAGCGTTCATTTGTCTCTGCAAGCTCGCGTTTGCGATCATAATTCAAGCGCGGGAAGGCATTATTGTCCAATATGACAACATCCCGACCTATCGGCCATGCAAAAGCACCATCAACAAAACCCTGCCATCTCGAATGAAGCATAAAATCGATGGTTGTTTTTTCTCCAGCGGCCAAGGGATGATCGAACCGATAGATTTGAACCCGTTCCTGATGATCGTCATGGTGGAGAGAAAGACCCAGCGATTTATTGGCCAGTTTTAGGCGGCTATTTTCAGGGATATTAACGAGAATAGCCGTGATCGGCTTTGAATCGGGATTGGAAACAGTCCATTTTCCTTGGGTCGTCAATAATCCTTTCGCGGGATTGACTGAAGTTGCCAGTGCCATTTCTGTGATGAGTGGTCGCGGTTGGTTCCGCCATTGGCCATAAAGCTGTTCATATAGCGCTTGATCACGATAGTCTTCTTGCAAGCTCTGGGTATCGTTCACTTCATATAAGTCGCGATATATCGTGGCACCGGCTGTCAGCGTTACTATAAGCATGGCTGCTATGCTGGTGAGCGCTGGCCACTTTATGGTGATGTGACAGATCCGAATATAGAGGGGCTTTTGTTCGCCTCGAAGGTCTATATGGGAGGCCAAAACAACGATGATGCCGACTATTCCAAGCCACCAAGCTGCATAAAGCAGATGCCGCCATGTGTCGGCATCAAGCACTGAAAAAGCCGAAAAAATCATCGGCTGTGGCACGCCAAAAAGTGCTAGCCTTTCATTGATCGTGCCGGTTTCGTGCATGGCGATCCCGCCCCATAAAAGGATCAGGGGTAGTCCTTGCGCGAACAGCTTCTTATGCGTCAGAAGGTCAAGCGCCAGCGTTAAGATGCCGAATTCGATCAGCGGGAGAAAAAGATGTAAAAAAATCGAACGGATAAAATGCTGTGGTTCAGTTTCCAAGAAACCATTCGAAAATTGGAAAATGATAATCGACAGGCTTGGTAAGAGAGAGAATAATAGCGCCATATAAATAATAGCGATGAGCCGTCCGCCGATCAGGACGTTTCCGGGGACGCTTGTCGCCGATATCAGGGACAACATTTTGCTCTCTCTGTCGCGTGCGGCAATTTCGCCCGCAAAATAAATCATCGCCATGGCGAGTATCATGTAAAGCGAAGGCTGGACGACGGTAAATAAATATTGGGCATAAGGGCGCATCTGGTTTTCGGGTAGCGCGTAGGCTGATTCAGCGCCCCATGCACTGGTGAGACCGAGCACAACCAAAGCGGCGACAATGACCCGAAAAACAGGTAATCGGATTGTGGCTGACCAGTGAATAGAGGCCAGATGGAGAAGAAGGCCAAGTCGGCTATCGCTTTTGATATACAATAGCTGTCTCGGGGTATGTTTCCGGTGAGAAGATGACGGCGATGATTTCCGTCCTTTATTGAGCATATCTTCCAATCTGAAGCTGGCAGCTCCCCATATCAAAAAAATTGCCCCTATGGTGATCCAAATTATTCTGTTGCTGATAAGGATCATACTGGGACTAAGAAAATGGGCTGTTCTTTCAGGCATAGACCAAAATAAGGCCTGCGCATCTAGCGTTTGTTTCCCTATTGGGTCGATCAATTCAACCCATGTGTGATGGCCTGCTGAGGCTTTGAAACTGACAAAGAATAAGGTGAATACCGCCATACTTAAAAGCGCAAAGCCGTAGCAAAATAGTAAGCGGCCTGAACGCGCTGCCAAGGCAAAATGAATACTGCCATAGATAAAACAGGCGGGTAGAACCCATATGATGGTCGCCCAGCCAATATGATTCCAGAGGGTGAAATGGCCAAACATTTGCCCGCCACCGAGAGCATGGGCGATCCATGGTATGACAATAATCGTGACAGGAACGCTCATCATAACCATGACGGTTATGACCATGCCTGCCATATATTTTCCCCAGAAATAGCCCTCTTTGGAAATGGGTGCCGTATAGACAAGGGGTGCCATTTTGGTTCTGATATCCCGCAGCAGGGGAGCGGCCATCAACAAAGGCCCCAGAACCGCCACCCAAAAAGCCGAATACATGCCCCAATAATAAATGACAAAGCTGCCGTTATGCGGCACGCCGCCGCCGCCAAGATCGGATGTATCAGCACCAAGAAGTGCCGAGGCGGTATAGCAGACCAATACAACCATCAGTAGCCATGGCACCCATGAACGCAAGCGTCGGCTTAATTCGTCTGAAAAAAGGCTCCAAAACATCAGTTTCTCCTGTCATTCTTTTGCAGAACGGCGAGAAAATAAGCGTCCTCTAAATCGGGTGTTTTGGGTGTAAAACCTTCTGCTGGTTGGGTTTCCGACTGAATGACAACCAGATGTAATCCCCGATGTATTCTACGGAAAACAAGCTGTCCGCTTTTGGAAATTTGGTCAGCCCTTTCCCGATCGACCAAGGCTTGCCAAAGCTGCCCCGATAATGACGCGGTTAATTTCTCGGGGTCCCCTTCCGCCATAATCCGACCTTGGTTGATAACCGCAATCCGGCGACAAAGATTGCTAACATCTTCGATAATATGGGTTGAAAGGATGATGGCGGTATTCTCGCCAATATTGGCAAGAATCTGATTAAATCTGTTCCTTTCTGCGGGGTCTAGGCCTGCTGTTGGTTCATCCACTATCAGTAATTTGGGATGGCCGAGCAGGGCTTGCGCGACGCCGAAACGTTGACGCATCCCGCCCGAATAATCACTAACCGGTCTGTTTTTAGCCGCATCGAGATTGACCATTTCGAGTAATGTTCCGATCTGATGCTCTCTTTCAACGGCGTTCGAGATGCCTTTGAGACGGGCAAAATAATGAAGCAGCTCTTCTGCACTGGCACCCGGATATGTCCCGAAATCCTGAGGGAGATATCCCAGTTTTGCGCGCATCTCTCGAGGGGACGCGAGCGCATCTATTTCTCCCAGATGGATGCTGCCCCTATCAGGGCGTTGCAAGGTCGCGATAATACTCATTAAAGTCGATTTGCCGGCACCATTAGGCCCCAGCAGTCCGAAAATACCTGAAGGCACATTGAGTGAAACATTGTTCAATGCATGAACGGGATTTTTGCCGGGGTAGATTTTACTTACCCCAGACAATCTAAGCATTGATTTGTCTTTTTCTAGTTGAGGCAATATAATCCTCCAATGTTTCAAGTTTTATTTGATATTTTTGTTTAGGTTAATTTTAATTGTGTATTCCACATATTATAATAATATGATTTATTCTTGATCAAATCTTCGTGACAGCCTTCCTCTATTATAGATCCTCTGTCTAAGACGATGATCTTGTCGGCTGCTGTGAGTGTATTTAGTCGATGGGCAACCATGATAACCGTCTTGCCTTTTATCAAGCTGCTGATGGCTTTTTGAACAGCATATTCCGATTCAGAATCCAAAGAGGCCGTCGGTTCATCGAGAATGATAATCGGGGTATTTTTAAGTATGGCGCGGGCGATAGATATTCTCTGGCGTTCGCCCCCCGATAAAGATGACCCGACTTCCCCGACTAAGGTATCGTATCCTTGGGGAAGTGAACAAATGAAGTCATGGATATTGGCTGATTGGGCTGCGTGAATTAGCTCTTCTTCTGTGGCTTCGGGGCGACCCATTAAAATATTGGCGCGGATCGTATCGTTAAAAAGCCAGACATCTTGATAAACAATAGATAAAAGGCTGGATAACTGGCTTTGTGTCAGAGAGCGGATATCAACCCCGCCAATTTTGATTTCGCCTTTGGTCGGGTCTGCAAAACGGGCGATCAACTGAACCAGTGTCGTTTTTCCACAGCCGGAAGAACCCACTACACCCGTCAGAGATTCTGACGGTAACGCCAGATCAATATCGTGAAGAACAACCGGTGAGTCCGGATATTCAAACGTGACCTGATTAAAGTTGATGTCGAATTTTTGAGGAATGGCCTGCGGTTGGAGCTGGGGTAAGCCCTTGCTATTCAGAATATTCTTAATTCTTTGGAGTGAGATCTCTGCGATTTCAAATAATTTACTGATCGCCGCGATCGTATTGAGCGGTTCGATAATATGAACCGCGATAATAACCAAAGCGACTGTTTTCGGAATATTTAAACTGTGTTTTTGGGCAAGACAGCCTGCAAAAGCGATCAGAATCACAAGGGCGAGTTGCACAATAAACTGACAGAGTGAAATATAACTGGCTGATGATTTGTTGCCGTGGCTTTGGATATCTTGTTGGTCATGAAAAACGGCCTCCAGACGAGGCGATTTCGCGCCAGCTTGCGATGTGGCTTTGAAAACCGCGATTCCTTTGACATATTCGATAATACGGGAGGCACTTTCTGCATCGGCTCTGTCAAGATCGGCTGAACTACTATTGTAGATAGCCTGTATTTTATACAAAATCGGCAGCATGGCGATCAGCGAAACCGCCAGAATTAGTCCCATTCTGTAATCGAACAAGGTTATGGCGACCCATAACAAAATGGGTAACGAAACAACTTCAACAAAAATATTGGCTAAGGATGACAGGGCATTGGCGGCATTCATGACATTGCTGCCCATGATTTCAGAGAGGTCGCCGACATCTTTTTCTCTTAATTGCAATAAAGGCATTTTGTATAAAGCCTCGGCGAGACGAATTCTTTGTTCGCCGATGACGCATGGCCAATATTGGTAATTAAAATTCATGCTTTTGAGGCGGAAAAAGACTTCAACAACAATAGTTGCCGCATAAAAGCCGACCCATGACCATATTTCAGTATTCGGCTTGTCGTGGCATATCGCCATCATCAACGGCACCAGAACCGCATAGGATGCCACCTGAATAAGTGTCGCGATTATTGTATAGACAAGGGATCGCCGGAAATAACGGGCATAGCTTCCTGCAATCTCCATCATCAATTTATAAATTTTCACGAGAGGCCTCCGGAATCTTTCTTGCCTTTATCGAGATGCCAATGGCTGCTTTCTTGATAATGCTGCCATATTTCGGCATATTTCCCTTGTTTTTGTAGTAATTCGGCATGTCGTCCGCCTTCGACGATATGGCCTTTTTCCATCACCAAAATCTGATCCGCATCCATGATTGTCGCCAGTCGATGGGCAATCACGATGACGGTCTTGTGCTGGGACAGCGTTTTTAAGGCCATTTGGATTTTGGCTTCACTTTCGGGGTCAACCCATGCGGTCGGTTCATCCAGAATGACAATCGAGGCTTTGGAAAGTAAGGCTCTT
This sequence comes from Zymomonas mobilis subsp. mobilis ATCC 10988, assembly GCF_000175255.2. Taxonomy (NCBI): domain Bacteria; kingdom Pseudomonadati; phylum Pseudomonadota; class Alphaproteobacteria; order Sphingomonadales; family Zymomonadaceae; genus Zymomonas; species Zymomonas mobilis. Next base: position 27,876 of record NC_017181.1, read on the forward strand.
GCAATTGTAATCCGTTGTCTTTGGCCACCAGACAGACGGTTGCCACCATCGCCGACTTGGGTTTGGTAGCCTTCTTCCAGCTTGAGAATGAAGTCTTCGGCCTGTGCCATCTGAGCGGCTTTCTTGATCTGCTCATCACTGGCTTTGGGGTAGGCTAGCGCGATATTCTCGGCGACACTCCCTGAAACGAGAAAAGGTTCCTGAAAAACAAACGCAATATGCTGTAATAAAAGCTGACTGTTGATATCGCGGATATCAATATTACCAAGCCGGATTGATCCGCTGGTCACGTCCCAAAAACGGGGAATAAGGCGCGCAACTGTCGATTTTCCTGAACCTGAAGCCCCCACCAAGGCGCAGACTGTTTTTTCGGGAACAACAAAACTGATATCATCCAAGGCGGGTTTTCGCGCGTCATTGTTATAGCTAAAGCGCACATGGTCGAATGTAATATCAAATTGGTGCGGAATCTGGGAATGCGCCGGTTCAGGCAAGGGCTTCATATCCAGTAATTCACAGATACGACTGGCCGCAGCCTTTGCCTCGGAAAGCATTTGCGACAGATACATCAACGGCATCACAGCTTGCACCGGCAAGCTACCGATCATCATCGCGAGCAAGAAATCACTGAAGCTGATCCAGTGGCATTGCAGCATAAAAATACCGCAGGCACTTATCAGCAGAAGTGTCGGTAACGGAGTAATGAAAATATTATTAAGTTTGCTGGATTGGCGTGAGAAAGCCAGCCAGACGGAAACCGTTCGAGTGAAGGTGTCTATAATGCCTTTAAAACGTTTTAAGGCTAGACGGTCGCCATCGAAAGTCCGGATGACCGGCATACCCTGCACAAATTCGATAACTGCAGTATTTACCGCTTCGCTGGCGTTATTGTAGCGTTTTTGTTGCTCGGCAAAATCACGGGTCATAAAATACATACATAAGCCGATAACAGGCAGCATCAGGCTGACGACAAGGAACATTTTCCATTGTATAATCAGCAAAACAAGGAGCGCAGCCAAAGGTTGGCTAAAACCGACCCCGACGAAAGGTGAGGCATCTGCAACAGCAGCATGTAAGCCCTTTACGTCGTTATGCATGATTTTTTTGATACGTCCTGCGCCAAGCTGATAAATGTCTCCAAGAGGCAGGCTTGCCAATCTATCTGCAATATTTTCGCGTATTTTGACTTCTAGCCGATAGCTGGCTTCATGGGTGGTCAGATCAGCCATGCTTCGCAGACCAAATCCACCACTTAAGCCGGCTAATCCGCCAGCAAGATATATCCAAAAATTTTTCGTTATTGGTTCGAAAAGCTGCGAGACCGCATAGGCACTAAGGCTTAGACCGATAACCGTTGAAAATCCCGCCAGAATACCGAGAATCATTCCTAAACGGATTTTTGATTTTACTATGGGTAACAAAGCGACCAATCTGGTAACGACCTCAAACCCTCTCATACGACCCTCGCAAATGTACCGGATGGATAAGCCGGTTATCCATTCTGATTTATTGATTTTATGTTTTTTGAGTTTTTATTCTTGAAAGATTAGAAACTGACACCAGCGCGCAAACCGATTTGACGCGGATTGGCTGCAACTACTCTTCCTGAAGGAACGCCACGCGTGTAATAACCGGAATCGGTCAAGTTATGACCGTAAATCGCGATACTCCAATGCTTCCAGCGTTTTTCTATCTGGGCATCCATAAGAAGATAGGGATCGTTTTCAACGTTGCTGCTGGGGTGAAGTGTTGATCTCCCCCGCCGTATAATGCTGGCATTAACGGTTAAATCTTTGATCACTGTCCATGCACCCGAAAAGCCGAAATTGCTTATCGGAGTGGAATCCATCAATTCACCGCTATAGTCTTTTCCGCCATAGATAAAACGGTCATAAGCCGCATAGGTTAACCCAACAAAGCCATTCAGTTGGAAGTTATAGATAGGTCTCCAATGGACGGTTGCTTCCATCCCGCGAGAATGCGCCTTTTTTGCCGTAGCAACAACGGTTTCACCTAATTTGCTGGTTGCTGCGACTTGAAGATTAGAAAGAAAATTAGAAAAGCCGACAACTTCGATCGACCAAATATTTTTTTTGTCGCCAACCCTGTAACCCAATTCGATATTATTTCCGTAACTGGAAGAATATGGCACCGAAGCTGTTTCGGCATAGTTGCTGAACGGATTATAGCCTGGAGCCAAGAAACTACGGGTATAGCTTAACCACATAAATTGTCGCAGCGATGAAAAATTCTTGGGACTATATTCTAGCTTGACTCCCGGAAGTGGTACTGTTTTCGATATCGTCTGATCAGGGAGTGATTGATACATGCTGAAAGCGGTGGGTACATCGCCGCTAATTGAACTCGTCCAATTTTTTAAAGAAGATTCAACATGTTCCACCCGAATAGAAGGCACTAATTTCCAGTTTTGAGCAAAATGCCATCCCAATTCTCCCATAAATGCAATTTCGGTTGTTCCCAAATCAGCGGTAGTATGGCTGATATAATAGGGAGACATATCAAAATCATAAGGAGAAGATCGGAGGGCTCTTTGCCCATAAACACCGCCTTTCCAGTCCAGCTTCCCAAATGTCCCCGAAAGCATGAGAGATCCACCGATCTGCTGGGTCGGTGCCGAATTGCCTGAAACGGCATTAAAAACAGAGCGCGGATTCCAATATTTCCATTTCGTACCAACCCCGCCAAACATCGCATCGATATTCAGATGCTCACTAAAACTCCGGTGATATTGGAGTGAACCTAATAGATACTCGGTATCGTTTTTACCTTGGTCGGTGCTGTAAGAAATATGTTTTTTCGCATTTTCTGGTATTTCAAAATAGTCGTTGCCGCCATGATTGATCATGTGATGCAGACTGATACGCCATTCTCCGCCTGAACTGTCTGTATGCAGAATTTTTAAGCGTCCCCACCAGCTATGCCAGCCGCCGGTATTATGTTTATCGAGTGCCTTGTTATGAATATAGCCGTCAGCAGTTTCACCCCCTAAGGCAAGGCGAATGCTGGTCGAGTCATTGACAGGAATATCAGCTGTAAAGGAGCCTCTTTTCCGGTTTCCTGTCCCATATTCAAAACTGGCACTTGCAGAAAGTTTATCCCCTGGATCGTGTGAATGCGCGCTTATGAGACCCGCAAAAGCATTGATTCCTTCGGTAAGTTGTGCGCCACGCATCACATCTACATCAGAAAGATCAAATATTTGCCCTAAGGCAAAGCTCGGAACAGAAACGCCATCGATCAAAATCGGTGTATAGGAAGAAGAGCCATGATCTTCTGAACTCCCCATACCTCTGACAGTAACAACAGGGTTACTGGGGGTCATGCTGGTAAAGGATAGGTTCGGAACACGCTCGGCAATATCGCTTACCGTCTGCATCCGGTAGGCTTGCATATCTTCAGCTGAAATATGCGTCGAGCTTGAGGCCTGTGTTGAGATAGGTCTTTTTGCCGTAACAGTTATGTCTTTTGGTCTTAATAGAGCTTTATTCTCGGTTGTTGGCTTTTCTTTATAAGCTGAAGTCGTCTCTGCCTGTATCGAAGAAGCCGCTTCCACAGGATCGGTTATTATAAGGCTAGTCAAGGCAACACATGATAAGACGCAAAGGTGGTGTGTCTTATTAAAAGGACATTTATGAACGAGTGAAGCTTTGTTTCTCATTCATTTATTGATAGTGATTGTTATTATCTTTGCTACCCGTATAAGACCAATACCCTTATTGGGCAGATAAGATTACTTTTAAGATATTAGAGGATCTTTGTTTAAAATAATGATATAATTTAGATATTTATCAGATAA
>NC_017182.1 GCF_000175255.2 Zymomonas mobilis subsp. mobilis ATCC 10988
GATCACGTGGACTTGGACGTGGAAGATCACGTGGACTTGGATGTGGAAGATCACGCGGACTTGGATGTGGAAGATCACGCGGATTTGGATAATTTAATAAGACATCAGATTTCATCTGATCACTTTCTATTTATAAATTAAAAGACAGGTATTTTTTAAAGAAAGATTCCTAATTAGTAAAAGTCAATTTATTATGAAAAAAACCAAATCTTATTATTGGTTTTTTTCATAATAAATTGCATATTGTATTTTAGATTTTCTTCCTTTTATTAAAGTTGGTATTTAAATTTTAAAAAGGAATTATTTATGACGACAGGAAAAAAACCAGCATCAGAATCATCAAAAATTTTGAGAGATCCGAAGAGCACAAAAACAGAAAAAAGCGTTGCTGGTTCAGATCTTTCTCAAAGAAAACCAAAACCAAAAAAGTAAAATATAACTAATCAGGTGTAATTATAATTACACCTGATTAAATTATGTCCAAATATAAAAAAGCAAAAGATACGGCTACAGCTTTGCTATAGATTTTTTCCCAAAAGGGTGGCTATTTTCCCTTTGCCGGAATAATTTTTCTTAACTACTCAACAAGATCACCTCGGAGATAAGCTACTTACAAAAAGGTGTCTTGTTCAATTCGGCTAGGCGGATTGTGACCTAGTGCCAATTCTCGAAGAAGGGTTGATACTGGCAAGCGAACTTTTTCTGCTGTCCTCTTAATCTGATCGTATTCCTCTATAGTCATTCTGACTGGAACAGATTTCTGCGCCCTCGGTCCGACATTTTTATTCCGTTGAGCCAAAGGCGAGTAAGGTTTGTTGCCCCATGTGGGGCAACCCATCTTGCCTTCAAAAGGGGAGAAATTTGGTTACATTTAGTTTCATTCTAGTTCAGCCTTTATTCTATGTAATTAAATGAACTTAAGTGACCTTAATTAAAACTAAATGTAACTAAATGAAGCAAAATCAAATAGGATAGGTTCAAAATGGTAAGAAATCGGCGCGGCATGGTAAAAGTAAGATTTTTTGCCCGAAAAGATTTTATTTTTAGGAAATTAGAAAAGGGTTATTCCCGCCAGATGATCTTTGACGAGATCGGTAAAGAACTGGACTGCACCTATGAATGGTTTTGCCGGTTAATAAAAAAGATAGAGACAGGAACGCTATAATTGAATGAGAAAGAAGGAAACTTCATTCCCCTTTCTAAAAAAATATGCGTTTAATCGTCCGTAGAGTAGCGTAAGAAGCCCAATTTCTTTTTCGCCTAGCCTGTGAGCGAAGCGAACAGCTTTCTGTCTTCTAAGCGTGTTTGAAAGCTTTTGGGTATAATTATGGCTTCATCTGTCGGGTTTTAATCAACAGCTGTGCTATTTCGTCTGGAGAAAGAGGCATCCAGCCGAGTTTTTTTCTTTTTTTGCGGTGTTCAAGGATAGCTGCGTTTTGATCTGTCCGAAACTTTCTATCGTAAAGAGCTAAAAGGAACGGATCAGTTTGGTCTTTTCGGGTTTTAGAGGTCTCCAGAGCGTTATTATATAAATAATTATAACTATATAGAGTATCAAAATTGAACTCTCGTAAAAATCCCGAATTTTGGGGCTTTTTCAAGGGTCGGTCAGGCGGTGTTTTGCGCTCTTTTCTCTCCCCTTTTTCTGTCTCTCCCAGGATTACTTCCGCAAACTCTTTTACGGGCAAACTTTCCAGCATTTTTTCCGTTGTTGCCGCCTCATTTTCTTGAGCATGAGAAAAATCATCGGGCAGGGGAATATGTCTGCGCTGCATGACATGCAAAAAGGCCTGTTTCGCTATTTCAGGCCAAGAGGCCGGAGATAAAAAGCCGTAAGCATTGCTGGTTTGCCTCCGCTGAGGGCGGGCATCTTCCTTTTTAATTCTGATTGATCGCCGTATCCAACGAAGGAATCCTTGCTCTTTTAGCTGCCTCAATAATCGGACAACGGTCGCACGAGCAAAACCAACTTTTTCAGAAATAGTCTCAAGAGTCGGTTCTAAACGACCTGTTCTAAAGTCAGCCATCCGAAACAGCATCTTTAGCAAACGAACCGCTTTATCACTTAAAGCCCGTGTCTTGATCGAATACTGATCGACAGCTTCAAGATAGGCACCAATATGATCTTTATTGATAGCTTTCCAAACGAGATGTTCACGTTCGCCCACTTCATAAGAATTTCTATGAACGGGGTCTAATGGCTTCAATCTGATTTCTGCACGTTCCAGTGGGTCAAGAAATCTGGCTTGGGCGGTTTTATGGGCAATGTCTGCCGCAGATTCAGCATCTAAACCACTTTTGACAAGCTGACGAAAATAGTCATTCTCATCAAATTCAGGCTGTGGCGGTTGTTCGTTATAACTTCGGAAAACTAATTTATCCGTTGTTGCGCTAGTATCCTCTTGGGACTGAAGCTGCTGGATAAGATTAGAAGCACTTACTTTTATCATTTTCCTGTCCTCTCTATGGACAGGGCTAGATTTCACTACACAATTTTTTACCTCTTTAGAGGCTTGCGTATTCCTGCAACAATCATTAGAATCAACATTGCTTTTTATTGGTATGTCGGTTCTAGTAACCGTTACATTTCAAAATCAAAACGTCTGGTTGTTTCCTGCAACCGGACGTTTTTTTTGCCCTGAAAGTATTTCAAAACTGGTTGAAAATTTACGCTTATTTTGCGCTTCAAAGCAAGCAAAAATAGAATAGAATTCTAAAGGTTTCTCTTTCTGATTTTCTACCAGAAATATTTAACAGGTTAAGCTCGTCTTAAAAACGTATATTTATAAGCTGTATATTGAGCATCTTCGATGCGAATAAATCAAGTGAAGGACTAGTCCTTCACCTAACCTGCCCCTCATTTTTCCTGTTTTTTTTCAAGATTCTTGAAAGCCGATCTTTCAATCTTTTAAAATTTAAAAAAATAGTTTTAAATCTTTAAAAATATTGAGGTTAATCAAAAAAAGATTATTATTTTCAATGGGTTATATTGTAGATATCAGGACATAGAGGTAATCTTTTTAAAACCCTCGTTGACCTTGACCTGACTGATAACTGTCAACCATAAAAACACATAATTTTAGTCAAAATCACCGATAAACTGATATCCTACACTATTACTATCTCGGCTCAGTAATCGCTGTCGGAAATAGCAAGCACGCGGAAAACAAATGCTATTATCCTTCGTTGACAAGCGTCAGAATAATACTTAAATTGCTTTGTAAGGTGTCTCACTACCTTAAATGTGGGGGTGAAAATAGGCGCTCCACTGCCTTAATGTGGGTCAGGGGTAGTTGAAAAACTGCCCCTTTTATATTGGGTCATCTATGTCTATTGGCTTTTATCGGGTTGACGATAATTATATAAATTTCTTGAAAGAAATAGATTCTCGTATTCGAGACCCCAAAGACAATAAGCGGGCATATGTCGGTATTATTCTAAGCGTTTCTGGTACAGATTTCCTTGCGCCCTTAACTTCATACAAAAGTAAGCAAGATAAAATAAGACCATCGACTTTGACGGTTTTTAAACTGCATGAGAAAAACAAACCTGATAATAAGCTAGGGATGATTCAACTGGGGTATATGTTCCCTATCCTACCCTCGATTGCCACAAAAATAGATTATTCAAACCAAGCGATAAAATATAATCGGCTGTTAGCTACTCAATATGAATTTATTCGGAGTGAACAGGACAAAATTAAAGCACGAGCAGAAAGGCTTTATGAGCATGTGCTTACCTGTTCTAATCCAAATGACTTCTATCTAAAATTTTCATGTGACTTTTTGGCTCTTCTTAAACAATTCCGAGCATTTTTTTAAAAATAGCAAGCCAATAGAAAAGACATGATGAGTTAGTTCTCGTTCAGTAAGGAAATCGACAAAGTTTAGCGGATATAAAATGAAGCTATTTATACCCGCTAACGGTTAGTCCGTCTTCTATGCCGGAAAACGCCTGATTTATGGTTAAAAAATTTCTAAGAATAATTTGGACGTGGAAGATCACGTGGACTTGGACGTGGAA
>NC_017183.1 GCF_000175255.2 Zymomonas mobilis subsp. mobilis ATCC 10988
AGAGCCGCTGCTCTATGTCGATCCGGAAACTTGCTTTTGGTTTGCAGGGAGAGGGAGATTTCCGTTTTGCCAAGACAGGCTTGCAGGGCGACCGGGACGGCACGGCGGAAATGGTAATGAGAGCCGATAAGATGCAGCATGTGAGTTCCCAGACTGGGAAGGCAACTGGGAAAGTCCCGTTCACCTATCACAATCCGGTTTTGTGGCGTCTTTTCAAGGATATAGCGCAAAAATCTGAGGGACTCGAACCCTCACTTCCCCGCAGGCTCAGTCGCACAACACCTTGAAAAGACAGCGGATAATGACACGCGGTCTTCTGGTTGAATTTTCTGCCTTCAATTCTGGTTAAACACTCTGGGTGCGTCAAGCCAAAAGAGAGAAGAGGCCATGTTGGGCGTGAAGCTGGCTCGTTCAAAAAAAGAGGGCAGCCATGCGTCCAAACCAGCGGACATGTTGTGTCGCGGTGGTTTGCAAACCGGTCAGGGGTAGAGCAAAGCTCTCCCCCGTGGACCCTCTCTTGATGTCAGAATGGGAGGGAAGAACGGAAGGTCGACTTTGTGTAGGGCGATCGATAAAATAGGACATTTACTCATAAAACAGCCAAGCACCAGCCAATTGATTCAGTTTGAGTGTTCGAACCTACCTAGTCCGCCGATTGCTCTCCATAACCCGATATTGCCGCCGATCACCGCATATCTCGTGCAGTATAGCAAGTTTCATGCTATTGCTTGATAACTGCTTACCCGAGCCGGCAGTACGGCAGCTTTCGACCACCTTTAAGACATTTAGATGTGTTGATGTGAGCAACAGCTTATACTGGAGTATGTCACTCGGCTCGCACGAACCGACCGGGCGCAACGCAGAATCAATTTAGTCGAAGGGAAAAATGACAGGTGATCTCGAACTCACGAAAGTCGATTGCTGCCCTTGCCGAAGATTTCATTGCGCTATCTAAGCAAGGCAACAACTGGTCGCATGGAGCCGACGGGATTCAGTTCATGAGGGAGTTCGAACGGCACTCAGACAATCCCGAAGCGGGCGAAGAACTGGTGGCCGCTTTGGAAGAGCGCGGCGACTTGATACTTTCCCCGCTGGTGGAGTTGGCATTTACCCCGCTCGTCGTTATGCGCCAGCATAGCGTCGGGCACGGGGGATTCCACACCGGTGCGATGGGACGTGGCAGTGCGCGCCTCCGTTGGGTTTACGACTGTGGCGCTTCACGAACCGAGGGACAGCAGAGACTCTCAGAGGAGATCGGCATTTTGGCGGGCGAGCCAGGCGACGCGAAGCGGCGCATCGACCTCTTGTTCATTTCGCACTTCGATCGAGATCATATCTCCGGGATCGTGCAGCTGATGTCTGCGCTGGAGGTCGACACGGTCGTGATCCCGTATCTTGACGATCTCCAGCGTGCGATAATTCTCGCTGGCGAAATAGCGGACCGCGAGGAAGCGGGGGCTAGCGTGGCGCCGGGACTGACCCAGGCGCTGTTCGACCCGGTCGCTTGGCTGACTGAGTTTGGTGCGAAGTCGGTGATACAGGTTCGCCCGGGGGGACCGGGCTTTGATGGGGCCATGCTTCTGAGTTACGGCCCCGGCGACGGGCCTGAGTTATCAGAGGACGTCGAAGGTGCGAAGCCTGTACTTGTTCGTCAGAGTGACGATGCGGTCAACGCCGCGGATGATCACAGTGTGGTCGACTCTGGTTCGGGTTGGATGGTGACGCATTTCGGTCGCCGGTTCGGGGATTGGTGTTTCCTCCCGTATGTAACGTCGGCTAAGCAGAGTGCGCGTGACGCGTTCAGAGCGGCGTTTGACGGACTGATCGAGCGCCGAGAGGACGAAAGCATGATAGCTGCCTTCCATCGCAAGATGGAAGAGACAGACTTTCCGACCAAGGTTAAAGCTACCTACAAAGAGCACGAACTGGGCGACGCGAATGCAGTATCCATGTCGCTCTACGTCGGGCCGTTCCGGGATGAGGTCTATTTTAGCCGCAAGCCATTGCGGGCAGGCCAGAAAAGACACGAGGCTGGTCCCGGCTGGTTGCTAACGGGCGATGCGAAGCTTGCGCAGGTCGGCAGGCGCAACGACTGGTGCACTTTTTACAAGCCGTTAAAGAGCCGCATCGGCGCACTGATGCTTCCGCATCACGGCTCTCATCTGAACTTCCACGAGGATATTCTCGACATCGTGGAAGAGGATTGTCTCCTCTTCGCGTGCAGACGCGCGAAGTTGGGGGACCCCCTGCACGAGAACGTCTGGACGGTCGTTGAGCGCCGACCGGTCGCCATCGTATCCGACGACCGCGAGACATCGCTCATGCAGGTTAGCGGAGCCACAGTTCTAAAATATGCTGAGCGAGAGCTCTCAGACTTGGCTAAGGAATGGTGCTGACGCCTAGTTAGCCATATGTTTTCCCGAAACTCAGACTATCGCGACGGCAGCCAATTACCGAAGGCGGGCTGAAGAGGGCTATGGCGTAGACGTAGTTCTCATCCGATTCTGGCGCGCCTCGTCCGCTATCCGCCTTTTCCGGCAGAGCGTCGAATAATTCATGTCAGCTTTCGGGAAACTTTCCCAACCGCCTGGATGACCGATATGAGGCGGAAGCGGTCATTAAAGTCAGCTTTAATTCTTTGTTTGTGGGGCAACGGGGGTGGAACTCCCCCTTGCCAGATGTTGAATGGGTAGCCATTCAACACTGCTGGCTCCCTTTTAAATCGTCATGTTTGCAAAGGCTGTGTCTGGGTGGCTTATTGCTTCTATGGTTTGCAGCAAGTTGGCTGTTGATATGCTGGTCAAATAGGTTGTGGTACCCTGACTTTTGTGGGTAGCTTCATGACCCAGCAGGCGGTCTATCCATACTTCCCGGATGTTGGCATCTGCGTTTCTGAGTTGTGTGGAGACGGTGTGCCGGAGAATGAAACGTGATTTCTGCTGGCAGGCCGATATGGGTCTTGAACAATGAGAAAGCTCTGCCAAGGGCTGCTCCCCTGATACCTTGTTTCGAGGTCTCAATACCGGAAATGAGGTAAGGGACATTCGTGGTCTCTTTCAGTACCAGCACACCAGCTTCAATCAGTTTTGAATGGACTGGCACAATGCGGGTGCCTGCGTCAGTCTTGGGTGCCCAGCCGGTTTCGGTATGGGGGCGGATAAGAAAGCAAGGGATACCGTCAACACTCTGAAGGTCTTCTTTGCGCAAGACGTAAATCTCGCCCAATCGCATTCCGCTATAAGCTGCAATCAGTGTGACCAGCCGGAAGGTCTGTTCTGGCACGGACGTGCTATGCCATGAGGCAGAGGCTAGCAAAGCCAGTTCTCTGGCAGTCCAGCTTCTGCGTATGGTCTTTTGCCCATTCTCAAAACTCCAGCCTGTCCACGGATTGCGTGTGACCAGTTCCCGCTGGTATAACTGATTCCACAGGGCAGAGAGGCGCATCATGTGGTTCTTGACGCTTTTCTCGCTCAGGGTGGGCAGACCTTCCTCTCTGGCTCTCTGAGCATCTTCCTCAAGTGTAAGGCTGCTCTTGCGCTTTCCCAGTGAGGCCGGAAGGGAAAACAGGAGGTCTCGAAACGCTCCGGCCTTCTCGCCACCAATAATAGATACAAGAGCGTCTCTGAAAGTTTGTAAAAACAACTCTCCCGCCCGTTGTATTGCTTTCTTGGTGTCGGCGCTGGCATAGGGATTATCCAGCACGAAGCGTTTCAGCGCACCGGAGAGCATTAAAGGTTGGTTTGGCCGTTTTCTTCACTGTCCGGGGTTTGGGGATCGATGCTGCAACTGGCAAGGACCCCGTTTCCTGAGCAGATGAAGGCAGGTTCACGCTCTGCAAATCCCGCATCCTTCAAGCCTGCTTAAAGCATCCGGTTCAGAGAGGACAAGATAGGGCTGGGAGAATAATTCTGTAAGGAGTGATGCCTTTTTGCATGGTAGCCGGTTTTCAGGGAAACCCAGATTTCCCGTCGGCTTAAGGCGGCTCGCAGGGTAGGGGGAACGATACGGCGAAAGTGGTAAGTGGTGCCTCGGATACGGGGCATAAAATCTTCCCTCAGTGGGGAATGACGATGGAGCAAAGACAGCCTTTGCCCCTCATTCAGCCGAAAAATCGTGCCATTTCAAGTGTCTGTGGTGCGAACTGCGGGACTCGAACCCGCATCAACCCACAGTGACACTTTCCTAACCCTTTGAAACAGCAAAAAGAATGCGACGTGCTGTCTTCTGGTTACTGAATTTCCTATATCGTTGGTTAAACAATCTGGGAAGTATCATGCTGAAATTTGTTCAAAAATAAGCCTGCTTCGGCCTTCATCTCGGATATGCAATATTGCGATTTGATTTCTCGAAGTAAATATCTAAAAAATAATGGTTGATAGATGCGTCGAAAATTCTCATGTTGGGCTATCGTAATCCTAATTACCCTATTAAAGTTCCCATCAACTTTTAACGTCTGGATTATGGTTAATAAAACAGCGGATCAATTAAGCGCGGGCTTCATGGAAGACGGTGATACCCATGGCCTTTGCTGCGCATAGCCACTTGTCTAATGGACTGGGGGAATAGTGGATACTTTGAATTTTGGGTTTTTAGGGCCGCACAATAAGCAATTAGTAACCCTTGCAGCTCTTGCAGAGCACTATTTCCCTAGCGATCCCTCTACTGTGATCGTCAAGCTACGCCAGTTTGCTGAGTTGATGGCCAAGTTAGTCGCTGCTCATCACGCTGTTTATCGTGATGAGCGTGAAACATTTGAAGAAACTCTGCGTCGCTTATCATATGACCGCCTGATACCGAAGGAGGTCTCTGATATTTTTCATACTCTTCGGAAGGCCGGAAACAGCGCTATACATGAAGCAAAGGGCGATCATTCCACCGCTCTTGCCGCGCTAAAATTCGCTTGGTCTCTCAGTATCTGGTTTCATCGGACTTATGATCGAGCACCCAATTTTAAGTCCGGTGCTTTCGTGCCACCGCGAAAGCCCATCGATGCGATGGTTGCTCTGCGCGAAGAGATTGAAACACTTAGGCAGAAAGTAGCAGATACTGAAGGTGATGCTGCTCGCGCTCGTCTTGAAGCTGAAGAACAGGCTCAGGCGCGCGAAGCAGTAGAAGAAAGGCTACTGCGAGAGGCCGAGGAGCGTGCCGCCTGGGAGAAGATTGCTCAGGATATTGATGCCGAAAAGGCCGAGGTCACAAGCAAGCTCACTGCTCTCCAAGCCGAAGCGGAAACCAGTCCTCGTGCCGAGGCTGCTCAATTGGTGGAGCAGGGTAAAAAAGCTGCGGTAAAAATTGACCTCGACGAGGCAGAAACCCGCGCCCTCATAGATCAGCAACTGCGCGACTGCGGATGGGAAGTCGATACCCAAGATCTTCGATACAGCAAAGGTATTCGCCCAGCCAAAGGCCGTAATCTCGCTATCGCTGAATGGCCGACCGCAAAAGGGCCTGCTGATTACGCCTTGTTCGTTGGTTCTACGTTGGTCGGCGTTGTTGAGGCAAAGCGGAAACGGAAAAACGTGTCCGCAGCGATTGATCAGGCTGAGCGCTATTCAATCGCCATTAAGGACAATGCCGATTTTAGTTATGCAGGTGGTCCTTGGGGTGATTACAAAGTACCATTTGTGTTCAGCGCGAACGGCAGATCCTACCTCAAGCAGATTGAGACAGAGAGCGGGATCTGGTTCCGTGATACCCGCCGTGCCGCAAACCATCGCCGTGCATTGGTAGACTGGCCGACGCCAGAAGGCCTTACCGGTCAGCTTGAAGTCGATCAGGATGCGGCCAACGCTGCCCTGAAGGCGCAGCCATTCGAATTCGGTTTTCCGCTGCGGCATTATCAGGAAAGTGCGATTCGCTCAGTTGAATCCGCGCTATCTGCGGAACAACGCGCCGTCTTGATCGCAATGGCAACCGGCACCGGAAAGACTAAACTCGCTATCGCCATGCTATACCGCTTGCTCTCGGCCAAGCGGTTCCGGCGCATCTGCTTTGTAGTAGACCGCAGTGCTCTTGGCGATCAGACAGAGGGAGAGTTTTCGACGACCAAAGTCGTATCCGGAAAGACATTCGCGGAAATTTTTGGCCTTAAAGGGCTGGGAGATGTGACGCCAGATATAGAAACCAAAGTCCATATCTGCACGATTCAAGGCTTAGTGAAGCGTGTGCTGTTTGCTGCTGATGCTGCGTCTACACCGCCTGTCGACCAATATGACTTGATGGTCATCGATGAATGCCATCGTGGTTATCTGCTTGATCGTGAAATGTCTGATGCTGAGCTGAGCTTTCGGGGGCAAGATGATTATATCTCCAAATATCGGCGTGTGCTGGACTATTTTGATGCGGTTAAGATTGGCCTGACTGCGACACCTGCGCTGCATACCACTGATATTTTTGGTGATCCGGTCTTCACATATTCCTATCGCGAGGCAGTAGTTGATGGTTTCCTAGTCGATCACGAACCACCTATCCGTATCGAAACAGCTCTGGCGCGGGCAGGCATTAAGTTCGAGAAGGATGAAGAGCTTGAGCAGCTCAATACCCAGACTGGCGAGGTCGATCTGGTCAACGCGCCCGACGAAATCAGTTTTGAAGTTGAGGCATTCAACAGGCAGGTTATTACTCCGGAGTTCAATCGCGCTGTTGCAGAGGAGTTGGCGCAGCATATTGATCCGGCACTTCAGGGTAAGACGCTTATTTTCGCGGCGACCGATGCCCATGCAGACATGGTGGTGAGCGCTATAAAGAAGGCTTTTGCAGAGCAATATGGTGAAATTGATGATGCTGCGGTGAAGAAAATTACCGGCAGCGTGGACAAGGTAAAAAACTTGATCCGTTCGTTCCGTAACGATGCCACTCCGCAAATCGTTGTAACGGTCGATTTGCTTACCACAGGCATTGATGTACCAAAAATCACCAACCTTGTGTTCCTGCGTCGCGTGAACAGTCGTATCCTATATGAACAGATGATCGGACGTGCGACGCGCCTGTGTCCGGAAATAAATAAGGAGGTTTTCCGGATTTTTGATGCGGTTGATCTTTATCCTCATCTTCAGAACGTGACCGACATGAAGCCCGTCGTCGTTAATCCATCGATTAGTTTCACTCAGCTTGTTCAGGAAATGATGGCAGCGCAGAACGATGAGCAGCGTGAGGTTATTCGAGAACAAATTGCTGTCAAGCTACGTCGCCAGATCAAGAAGCTGACCGAGGAAGCAAAGCATCAGTTTGAGGCCATCGCGGGGGAAGCACCGGAGGCGACGTTGCAGAGGGTTATGGCCGGTGATGCACCGGGCCTTGCTGCATGGCTGAAGGATCGTGTCGCGATTGGCTCCATTCTCGACTGGAAGGATGGTGATGATAATCCCCACTATGTTCCGATTTCTCACCATGCGGACCAAGTCGTTGCTGTATCGCGTGGTTATGGCAGCGCCACCAAGCCTGAGGATTTTCTAGACAGCTTCACCGCTTTCGTGCGCGACAATATCAACACTATTGCTGCGCTGAAACTTGTCGTGCAGCGCCCCCGCGATCTGACCCGCGCCGATTTGAAGGAATTGCGCCTAGCTCTGGATTCCAAGGGATTTTCCGACGCCAACCTGCGTCGTGCTTGGGCGGATGCGCGTAATGAGGAAATAGCCGCGTCCGTCATTGGCTTTGTCCGTCAGGCCGCGCTGGGAGACGCTCTCGTTCCCTATGAAGATCGCGTGCGGGAAGCTATGTGTGCGATCATGGCGAGCCGCGCATGGACCGACCCGCAGAAGCGCTGGCTCAAGCGGATCGGCGAACAGATTGAAAAAGAAATTGTCGTAGACCGAGCGGCCATCGATAAAGAGCCATTTATCTCCGATGGCGGCTTCAATCGCCTGAATAAGGTATTCGGCGGGGAGCTGGAAAATATCCTCGCCGGGATCAATGAAGAATTGTGGAAGAAGATCGCGTAAATGAGCACTACTACCGATATCGTCGCCAAGCTCTGGAGCCTCTGTAACGTCCTGCGTGATGATGGCGTCACTTACAATGAATATGTGACGGAGCTAACCTACCTGCTGTTCCTCAAGATGCTGGAGGAAACCGAGAAGGAGGCGCGCCTGCCGGAAGAGTGGCGCTGGAGCCTACTTGCCAAACGTGAAGGCCTGGATCAACTCGACTATTACAAGGCGATGTTGCTTGAACTTGGCAAAGCAAAGGACAAATTGGTCAGCGCCATTTTCATCGACGCCCAAACTCGGCTGCGCAAGCCGACTAACCTCAAGGCCCTGACTTCCAACATCGATCAGCTCGATTGGTTTTCTGCCCGTGAAGAAGGGTTAGGCAATCTTTATGAAGGCCTGTTGGAAAAGAACGCATCTGACAAGAAATCCGGTGCTGGACAATATTTCACACCCCGTCCTCTGATCGACTGTATTGTGCGCCTGATGCGGCCTCAGGCGGGGGAAGTGATTCAAGACCCGGCAGCGGGCACAGCGGGTTTCCTCGTCGCAGCTGATCGTTACATCAAGGACCATACCGACGATCTTTACACATTGACTAAGGAACAGGCTTCCTTCCAACGGCATAACGCCTTCTGTGGTGCGGAATTGGTGCCAGACACCCACCGCCTGAGCATGATGAATCTGCTGCTGCACGGCATTGAAGGCGGCGTGGAGAATATCGACACGCTCTCACCTGATGGCGAGGCGCTTCCCAAGGCCAATCTGATCCTGACCAATCCGCCCTTCGGCACGAAGAAAGGCGGGGGACGTCCAACCCGTTCCGATTTCTCGATCACAGCGGATACGTCGAATAAGCAACTCGCCTTCGTCGAGCATATCGTGCGCGCATTGAGCCCCGGCGGGCGTGCCGCTGTGGTCATTCCAGACAACGTGCTGTTTGAGGATAATACTGGCCGCCGCCTGCGTACTTGGCTGATGGATCTGTGCGACATGCACACCATCCTGCGCCTGCCGACTGGCATTTTCTACGCACAAGGGGTCAAGACTAACGTGCTGTTCTTCCAGCGTGGCAAGAGCGACAAGGGTAACACCAAGGCGGTCTGGTTCTATGACATGCGGGCGAACATGCCCGCTTTTGGCAAGACCCGCCCGTTAACCGTTGCCGACTTTGCGGATTTTGAGAAGGCATATGGTGCGGAAGCCAATGGCGGAGCCAAGCGGCGAGATGGCGGAGAGGACAGCCGTTGGCGCAAGTTCGACCGTGCAGCCATCGCCGAGCGCAACGATAATCTCGACATCAGTTGGCTGCGTGATACCGAGGTAGAAGCTGAAAAAACGCTGACTGAACCAGAAGACATCGCCGCTGCAATCATCGGCCATCTGAAAGCGGCGCTGGATGAGATCGAGACGCTGTCAGACGAATTGGAACCAGATAGCGTCGAAGAGGCTGCTTCTGTGGAGGAAGCAGAATGAGCAACTTGCCACAAGGATGGATTCAAACAACATTTGCTGACATTACAAATCAGCGATCGGGTAATAGTAAGCTCGTCAAAGGGAAGCTTGAAAGCCAAGAGAGCAATGGCCTTTACCCGGCTTTCAGCGCTAGCGGTCCAGATGTCTGGCGAGATGCTTTTGAATATGAAGGCGATGCCATCATTGTGTCCGCAGTCGGTGCGCGTTGCGGCAAGGCATTTCGCGCTAAAGGTCAGTGGAGCGCGATCGCAAACACGCACATTGTTTGGCCAGAGCCCCAAGTGGTTGAGACGGAATTTCTATTTCTACTCCTGAATGACGAAAACTTTTGGGAAAAGGGCGGATCGGCGCAGCCCTTTGTGAAGGTACGTGCTACTTTTGAGCGAACGATCAACCTCCCCCCTCTGCCTGAACAACGGAGGATTGTGGCGAAGATCGACAGCCTCACCGGCAAATCCAGACGTGCACGCGACCATCTCGATCACATCCCCCGCCTCGTCGAGAAATACAAACAGGCCATCCTCTCCGCCGCCTTCAGGGCCGACTGGCCGCTCATATCGGTTGGCGAAACCATCCGGGCGGTTGTGGCTGGCAAAAACCTGCGCTGCGAGGAACGCCCACCTTTCGAACACGAAAGCGGTGTCGTGAAAGTCAGCGCTGTAAGTTGGGGAACTTTCGATGCACGAGCTAGCAAAACTCTTCCTGAAAGCTTCACGCCGCCCGAGAATACACGAATTAAGGCTGGGGATTTACTCATTTCGCGTGCAAACACACTGGAGCTTGTCGGCGCGGTGGTAATCGTGTTGGAATGCCCATCAAACTTATTTCTTAGCGATAAGGTGCTGCGACTGGACGTTGAGGATGGTGACAAGCCATGGCTGATGTGGTTCTTGCGCTCGCCTGATGGGCGTGCAGCTATAGAAGGTGCTGCGACCGGCAATCAACTCTCAATGCGCAACCTTAGTCAGGCCGCACTAAAGAGCATCTCGATGCCTTGGCCTGCCGCCGAGCAACGCGAAGAGATCGTTAGCCGCATCGAATCCGCATTTGCTTGGATCGAATGCCTCGCCGCCGATGCTGCTAGCGCCCGCAAGCTGATCGATCACCTCGACCAGTCCATGTTGGCCAAGGCCTTCAAAGGCGAGCTGGTGCCACAAGACCCGGCCGACGAACCCGCCAGTGCCTTGCTCGATCGCATCCGGGCAGAACGTGCTGCCGCGCCAAAGGCCAAGCGTGGTCGCAGAAAGGTCGCCTGACCCATGGTCATTCCATTGATGCTGCCTGTCTTGCTCCTTGCCGCTGTTGGCGAACAGCGCGTGGCCGATGCCGCAGAACGCATCGCCGATGAACTTGGTCTCACTCCCGATGAACGCGAAGAAATGCTGCCCAGCGGGCGGCAACGCCTGTTGCACAACCGCATCCATTGGGCAAAGTTCTATATGTCCAAAGCAGGGGCGTTTCATCGCGACCGAAGCGGGGCGGGCGCTGCTGGCATCCAATCCTGCATGCATCAGTGTGAGCGACCTCAAGGACTATGAAGGCTTCTGCGAATTTTACAGTGGACAGAAATCTTCTGACGACGATGCCGGGTCTGTTGCCATTGCCCCGTCAGTCGAAACTGATACGCCATAGGAGCAGATTGAGACGGCCTATCAGGCTGTGCAATCGGCCCTTCGTGCGGAATTTCTGGAACGCATCGTCCAGAACAGTCCGGCCTTTTTCGAGCAACTGATCGTCGATTTACTGATCGCTATGGGATATGGCGGATCGTACAAGAATGCAGTCACCCAGCTCGGCCGTTCTGGTGATGGCGGCGTGGATGGTGTCATCAACGAAGACAGGCTGGGGCTGGATCATGTTTATGTGCAGGCCAGGAGGTCTGTGGGTCGCCCCGATGCGCAGGCGTTCGTTGGTAGTCTGGTCGGGCATGCTGCTACCAAGGGCGTTTTCGTTACCCCTCCGCCTTCAGCAATCATGCCCAGGATTATGATAAACACCTAAGGTGGCGCTTTTTATGCAGCCTTGCCCATTGGTAGCTTCCCTCGTTTTCCTGTTAAAATACTCCTTGTTTCTCAAAAGCTATGTCCTCTTTTTTTCGTTCTTCGGATTGTGTTTCATCTGGCTACGAGTAGGTACTTCTTAAAAAGAGGAAATGAGGAAAATTAGACAGGAATAGTCGTGGGAAGCTGCCGGTAAAAAGGTTCAACCATGCAATTTTGTTCGAGCTGAGAAAGATCAAATATAATATAAATGACCGTATCTATAATTATAAACGGTGTATGTTAAAAAAAGCCTTGATATCATTATCTCATTTCAGCTCAACAGAAAATCATAATAAAATTTTGTAAGTAAATACTAAATTTTTAGATTATCTATCTATATATTCTATAATTATAATTTTTTAAGGTCTCATTTTTCTTCTAAGCTCGGTAAACTTAGGATCAGATTTTATACATTCAATATTACTGAGCTTATCGATTAATTCTCCTATTTTATATCCATAAAATATATCCTGTATATCAGATGGGATAATGACCTGAAGTAACTTAAAAATTTCTTTCGGAAATTTGAGTATGATTGTGTCATCCAAACGAGAAAAACAGTTAGCAATTTTCAAGCTATTTTTAATAATAGTTAATCGTGGTGAAATCAGTTGTACTATGTCCGGCATTTTATCATCTGCCAATAGCGCGATTTCAATGAGTTCTTCAGATAAAGCTTGGGTTCGAGTTATAAGTTGACGTGGCCAGACTTTATTAAGAAATTCTATAACTTCTGTCCATTTTTGTTTTTCTTTTGCCCATATCTTGACAGAATTTATTATAGTAATGCGCCCTTTATCATCTGTTTTTATAAGAAAATCACGTAATTCTTCGTTATTAACTAGCCTGTCTCCTTCTTGATTTAATGATATCCATCCTCTAAATAGCAAGCGCATAACTATGCCATAATTTTTATGATTTTTCTGTGATACTAAATCGGTTAAAATTATTTTTAGACGAGCAAACAGATCATGGTTCCAGCTAGTATATTGACATGCTGATGAAATAAATGCCCTGGAGGATTCAGAATTAGGATTTTGCTCTATCTGTGAAATAATATGCTCATCAGTCCATTGCTTGTCGATAGAATAGATCCGGCCTAGCTTGGTGCCAAATATTGCCATAACACAACAAAGCGCATCATTCTTTGCTGATATTAGGCAATTAGCACGTGTGTGCCATTCCTCATCTATAGTCTTATTTAAGATTTCATCAATAAGTAATACTGTCATCTTACCTATAGGAGAGTTTATCGATTTAAATAGCCAGTTTTCTTGTTTTTTATCTACAACTAGAGTTTCTGATTCTGCAAAAGAGATAAGGACAGATTTAACTATTCGTTCCCATAATTTTAAGTAGGATTTTTTTGCATCTATAGCCAATGCCCGACCATGTTGTTCCATCCATGATGCAATAGAATCAATGCTGGTATTGAATACTTCTTCTGATAATGAGTAGATCCGTTCTACAATTAGTATCTTTAGTCTTAGTTTATCTGTACGGCGTGCTTCGTTACAGAGAAACTCTGACCAATATTGCCTACGGGTTTCTCCACGTTTCGCTGCATAAATTAAGGCAGCTAATGCCTTAACGGGGTATTCTTTTGATAATCCTTTAAAGGGGCGCCTTTCTATTAAAAAGTCAGGCGATTTTCTTGAAATATCATCAGATTTTTCTAGTATTTTATCAATAGGAATTCCAAATAGTTCTGTAATATCTGTGTCTGTAGCAACACAACCGCCGCGTGAACTTGATCTATAAGTATTATCTAGAGCATATTCCGGTGTCCATTCAGGGGTAATTTTACGCAGTTCTAGACGCTTTGTTTCTAAGTCGAAGCTGACCGTCAATTTTTCTTTTTTAAGCCATTCAAGACGGTTAAGAATCTGACAGGTTCGATATTCTTTATATTGCTGGTCATCGATACCTTTATATCGTTTTGGACCGGATAAAATTTTATTTTCAATTTTTTCCCTTGTTTCTTCATCAAACTCGGACCATCGAGTATTAAGTGATACAAGCAAGTCATGCTGAATTTGGATATCCCAGAACACATCATTCGATAAATTCAGAATTATGTCACTGGCCTCTTGTTGAGAGGTCAGTCCTGCTTGACCTGTTACCCAGACATATAAATTTCTAAAAATTTTATCCTCTGAATCTGGCCATTTCCTCCATTCACAGCGCGCTGCCTCTGAATTATGCTCGTATAGCTGTTTTAATTCATTTGCGTAGTGTCTAATCAAAGAAGATATATTTTCTTCCTCATTATCAGGAATGCTAGCTGGATCGTCATATTCAACGATAGGATGGAGTCTAGGATCAAAATAGCCTTGATTGTCAATCTCGAGATCTTCGGCTGATTCTAGATAGCTGCGAATTACGCGTATATAACGAACTAAGAATTTTTTCGGGATTTTCATTTCAGTAGGATGATTTGGATAAATAACTTTTGCTGAGACGAGATCTTGATGATTTTTTGTATCATCTAGAGGTATTTTTCTTTTGCTTCCCACTGAAATGCGCGGTCGTTTTAGATTTTCAAATTCGCGCTGTAGCCAAGATGTCCAGCCTTCCTTTTTAGAAAAATAATATAGTTCCCAAAATTTTGAATTACAATTTTCATCCGATGAATCTGACTTAGATGACAAGAGTAAATGCCATGCCTGTCTGATAGGACTTTCCATATTTCCATCTATATTGTGAGTTATATTGTTAGTAAGTTCAGAGTGTAACCAGTTCTGGCGGCTAGCCCACCATACAGTGATATTTTGATTCACTACGCGGCCAATCCAGTACGCTAATGATTGTAGTCGTGCAGGAAGGTTGTTTCCTTTATTTCTGAGACTAATAAACAAGTTCTGTTTGTTATTAGATGTTTCTTCAAATGCTGACCATACATTGGAAGGTATTAGATGTTTTTGTGAATTGTCCTCAGGAAGAGGTCGTGGATCACTATCGAGGCAAAAGTTATTAAAGATCGCTAGGGGATCCAGTATTTCTTCAAATAAATCATGAAGATAATTTTGATTACTATATCGAATAAAAGGATCAAAGACACATAGCCATTCCGCCGATGGGGGCGTTGCATGACCTGCAAATTTTTTCGCTCCAGAAGTTGATGACACGACATGGGCTACCTGTCCTCGTTCGTAAGGATCAAGCTCCCTAGGTTTTTTTAGTGCTTTGTCTGAAATGATAGATTTCTGCCACTCATGTGGATCATTCGCTCTCTCTCCCCACGCTTTCAGTGATTCCCACAGAGATGGGAAATCTTGATGAGAAATTGCAGTAACTCCCTTGTCCTGCCAGAGAGCGGAGGCTTCATCTTCCTTTCCTTGTTGAAAGGTATACAGTCCTCTTGTTTTTGTTGATCCTTTCAAACCTTCAAGCAAATATTGAATCGGAGGATCATCTGCAGAATAACCAACGAAAACAATCTTATATCTTTCTACGAGAGTCTTCATGAAAGCTGTTGCCCATCCATCAGAGAGATAGGCGCGTCCAAAGTCGGCGGATGAGAGTATAAACTCCTTTGACGCTGCGTCTGAGTAGTCAGGATTGACCATACCATGCAAATGGATAATCCCTTCCCATTCATCTCTTCTGGGATCTGGCAAATCGGGGGGTGAAATTTCGGGGATATCTGGTGCAGCAAGCTGGAATAATCGATCAAAATTTGTTGTAATAAGCCGATGTCGTCCATTCGGCATTTTGGAAAGATTAAATAAAGATTTATGAGGATCAAGGCCAGGATTAGAGTTTGGTTTTACTGCCTGTGAAACATCTGATCGTATATCTTCTACCGCAAATTCTTGTTCTAATAATGCAAAAATTCTATCAGCGGGAGGTATACCTCCAACGCCGGGTGGGGTTTCTATCTTATCAGAAATTTCTAAAAGCTGTCGAGCTGGACTCGAAGCCGATGATCCAAGAGAAGAGATAACTCGTTTTGCTAGCTCAGGAAAGCTTAGCCCTCCTGCCTCTTGCATCGATATCCCAGCTCCACAGAAGAATAAAACTTCTCCTTCATCTCGCGCATAAAGAAGGTCATCTGGTATATCTGGGCCATCAGCAAAAAATCGCATTCTAGATGTTAGCCTAAACAATAAGATTAAAATACATTTTAGTTTAATATTGAATAACTAAATATTTTTAATTGCATATAGATTTATCATCGTAAATTCAGGAAGGCTGTTAACCAGTCTACAAGTTTTTATAGAAAAAAATTATAAAATTTAAGTGAGGTAGAAGATAGCAATATATCTGGTACGTCCACGAACGAAGCGTGATCTATCTGCTCTTTCTGGATTGAAGCAGTTTTCCTCCATTGCAAGCCGTATGATCTGCTGCATAGGATATAAAGCGATCTTCTGGAGTTATGGAAATAACACAAAATGGAGACATCTTCGTGTTGCAGTGGAGGTTTGTTGGTGATCGAGATGTCTCTCATGAACGCATCTGATCTATATAACTCTCTACATATTCCTGCGAAACAGTGCGATATGCTAGCCACCTGCCAACGATGAGCAGCTTATCGGTTGAGGTATCTAGCCAAAAATCCTAGGATCTAGATCAAGCAGTAGCGCGCTGTAGCCACTCGATATAAAAAATTGCGACATCATTTCTGGCTTTTATCCATTTTTTTCCAACCATTTATTCCGTTTCAATTACCATATGGCTTAACTGACGAGGCGTCATCAGATCTGTTGTTTTTGTATCTTATTTAAGATACAATCTCAATCAAGATAGGAGTCCTCTCATGCCTACAGCAAAAACAATGATACATATTCGGGTCGCAGGTGACCTGAAAGAACAGGTAAGCACTACCCTTGCCTCTATGGGCTTATCTGTTTCCGAAGCTGTTCGTTTATTCCTACATCGTGTCGTAGCAGAACAAAAATTCCCTTTCGAACTACGTGTCCCGAATGCAGAAACCCGGCTGGCAATGTCTGAAGCTGATGAAATTATTAAAAGCCACCAAAGTCGTTTTTCTAATTCCAAAGAGTTGATCGATGGCCTTGAAGCGCACAGCAAATAGTAAGCGTGCTTCTCTACCGAGATCCTCCGATTATACCAAAACCTTCCTAAAGGACTGGAAGCGCTTATCACGATCAGGACGCTACGATCTTAATCGTCTAAAGTCAGTCATGATGCTCCTGATTGAGAATGATGAACCCTTGTCCGCTGAATGGTTAGATCATCCTTTAAAGGGTGAAATGGCCGCCTATAGGGAATGTCATATAGGGGGTGACTTCCTGCTTATTTACAGAATAGACAACAGCCGTCAGCCCGAAATGGTGATCTTCGTACGGGCGGGAACACATTCAGAACTCCTAGAATAAAGGCTTATTTCTTAAAATACGTATCGACGTATATAGCTAAATACGTATTTAAGTTAAAAAGGATTGACGTATGCACGTTATTACGTTTTTAAGTCAAAAGGGCGGTAGTGGTAAGACAACCCTTTCGGTTCACACGGCTGTGGCAGCAGAGGCTGTCGGCAAGAAAGTCTGCATCATTGATGCTGATCCTCAAGAGAGTGCAACAACTTGGGGGATGTCTCGGGAAAAGCCGACACCTATCGTAGCTACGGCTCAAGCTAGTGATCTGGATGCCGCCCTTTCGGCAGCTGAGGCAGAAGGTATAGACTTGGCTATCATTGATGCACCGCCTCATGCCGCTCCTACGGCTAGTCAGATCGCCCGTCGAAGTGATTTTATTCTAGTCCCTATTAGACCAAGCGCTTTTGACTTAGCGGCTGTGCCGGCAATTATGGATATTATTAGGGCATCGAAATCGAGAGGCGCTTTCATTCTGTCAGCCTGTCCTTTCCGTGCTCCAGAGATCGAAGAGACACGCCTTGCTTTAGAAAGCTATAATCTTCCTATTTTTCCATCCGAGATTGTTGACCGTCGCGCTTTTGCTCGCGCAGTCACCACTGGATGCGCAGTCACAGAATTTGAAAGCAATGGCAAAGCTGCTGAAGAGATCCATCATTTATGGACTTGGATTAATAATACGTTAGAACGTATATAGCTATATACGTATATACTTAAATAAGGGCTTTTTGCTATGGCCAAGAAACCAACCGGACTAGCTGCTTTTTCCCGCCCTAAAGCGGTTACTCATCTTTCGACAGATGAGCCCACCTCTACCATCGAAAATCAAACAGCCTTTCCGATGCGCAAGAAAAGAGGATCAGGTGACACCGTTGCTTTAACGGTGAAAGTTCGCCGCACCGATTGGCAACGATTACGTCAGCTGGCGGATGCAGAGGGAACAACAATTCAAGCTATGGCCGAGGCAGGCTTTTCTGCTATCCTCGCCCAACATGGTTTAGCGTCTCTTAAGACAAGAAAGTAAACGTATCAACGCATATAGCTAAATACGTATTGAGCTATATGCGTAAATAAAGATTTTTTATATACGAGATGTCAATATTCACAGTTCTTGTCTAACATTGCGCATCTGTCTTACTCAGATGAAAAATTGGTTAGAGTCTCATCCTCGTCATATACCGATTTTTGTTATGATCGAAGCCAAGGTACAACCTTTGCATTTAAAGCTTGCTAGTAACCCAGCTAAAACCCCAAATTTTTCAAAAATACCGCCCTTCACCGATGAAACTTATAACGAAATCGATCAAACTATTGTGGATGTATTAGGTCGAAACAAAGTTATTATCCCCGATGATGTGAGAGGCGGCTATCCTAATTTGGAAGATGCAGTTTTTGCTGGAAATTGGCCAACACTTGGCCAAGCACGTGGAAAATTTATCTTTTTCTTAACAACAGCGACAGGCCGTGACGGCGTCGCGGCATATCTGAATGGTCATCCGGGGCTTAAAGGGCGAATGGCATTTATGGATTCCGAACCTGGAAAACCTTATGCCGCTTTTGTTCTTGAAGATAATGCCTTAACCCAGGGAAATATTATTCGGAATGATGTCAAAAAAGGATATATTGTCCGAACCAGAGCCGATATTGATACCTACGAAGCTAAAAAGAATGATCTAACAAGGGGGAAGGCTGCATTTGATTTTAGCGCTAAAGCGGCTGGCAACGCGGTATGTCGGAAAACCTCTGAGCACAATAAAGGTGCTCGGATTATTTCTCACTAAGAAGCGAAAAAATAAATATAGCGTTATAATATAACTTTAAATATTAAATGTGATTCCCTGTGAGAAATAATATAATGTATTTTTTAAATGTAAAAAAAGTAATTTTAAAATAGATATTCATTTATTAAGTATTTTATGAACGCATACGGAGAATTTTGTGGAAATAAAAAAATAAGTATTAAAAATTTCAGAGGCATTCAAAATGCCGATTTTGATTTTTGCAATAAAGTTAATCTAATAGTTGGTATTAATGGCGCAGGAAAAACGAGTGTTTTAGATAGTATAGCTCTATTATTATCATGGCTTATTAACAGAACTCTTAATAAAAATTCTTCAGGACAACCAATTAATGATTTGAGTATTCGTAATGGGTGTCGGGAGGCCGCTCTTTCGATAACAGTAAATTATGATAATCAAGATTTTAACTGGATGCTTGTAAAAACAGGGAGAGGCTTAAATGCTAGATCTCAGAAATCAGAACTTTCTCTCTTGGCGGCTCTTTCCAAGAGATTCCAAATAGAGTTGGATAATAAAAACGATGAGGCTTCACTGCCTTTGTTTGTCTATTATCCTGTAGATAGGGCAATTGTAAAGGTACCTATTCGGCGTCGAAGAAGACAGGCTTTTAGTCAATTATCTGCATATGATGAGGCTCTTAACCCAAACGTAAATTTTAAAAGTTTTTTTGAATGGTTTCGATTTGAGCAAGAGAAACATAATTCTTCTTTAGCTAATCTTCTGCATTCTATGGATTTGTCGGATACTGATTCCCTGCTTTTTAAAGCTACAAAATACAGAAAAACTATAAAAGAAATTCTTAAGGAATTATATAATCCTCTATCTTCTAAAGGGTTGAAGGCGGTATGCCAAGCTATTTATGAATTTATGCCAGGATTTTCTGACCTTAGAGTTTTATACGAGCCATTAAGAATGGTGATCGAAAAAGAAGGTGTGCATTTAAATCTCCTTCAACTCTCTGGAGGAGAAAAATGTATGTTAGCGTTAATTGGAGATATCGCCCGACGACTTGTTCTAGCAAATCCCAGCATGGACAATCCCCTAAAAGGTAAAGCTATCATCTTGATAGATGAAATCGATCTTCACCTTCATCCAAGGTGGCAAAAAAATATTATAGAACGATTAAATTCTACATTTCCTAATTGTCAGTTTATTATAACAACACACTCTCCTCATATTATAACTCACGTTCATTCAAATTGTATATCCATCATTTCTACAAATGAAAATGGAGCTTTTAATGTAAGTAAGGCTCGAAATTCTTACGGATTTTCTTCAGAAGTTCTTTTGTCTGAAATTATGGGACTGGACACAACGCGTCCCCAAAAGATCCAAGATAAATTGGATAAAATTTTTCAAAATATTTCAGACAATGAACTGGATGAGGCAGAAACAAAGCTACAATGTTTAAAAACAATAATGAGAGACGATCCCGATGTCGTAAAAGCTGAGGCTCTTATTTTTAGAAAAAAAATTATCAATAAATGAAACAAATAAAAAAAACAAAAGAGCCTCAGTCCTTTTCTGAATGGAAGGCTAAAGCAAATTCTGATTGGAAACCTGCATGGGAAAATTTACAGAATCCTGAAAAAGTAGATATTTTAGAAAAGTTAATTGAAGATCAACATGGAATATGTTGTTATTGTGAAGCTAGAATCTCTGTAGAATCTGCACATATTGAACATATAGTTCCAAGGAGTATTGATATTAGAAAAAGGTTATCTTTTTCTAACCTTTTAGCATCTTGTCAAAAAGAAACTCAAAAAGGGGATCCTCTGACTTGCGGAAAATCTCGTGGCGATTGGTACGATAAAGATTTTTATTTGAATCCATGTGATGAGAATTCTCGAAAAGAAATTATCTACTTATTAGATGGAAATGTTACGGTACAAAATAAAAATTTTAAAATTTTTATCGAAAAAATCAATTTAAATATTGAGTCAAAAAAAAGAGCACGTTCTAACGTTATAGATATTTTTACAGATTTAGATACTAGCGATGCCCAAAAAATATTGGACGTTTGGCTCTCTGAAAAAGTATATCATCCTTATATAAGTGCAGCTCTCACTGCTGCTAAAGAGTTATGTGGAATTGAATACTGAGAAATTTTTAACTTTCTAACACTACTAGATCGGAGAGATTTTACTTTGGCCATTTCCACTGGTCGTGTTGCCATAGAAAATAGAGGAAATATTGGTGGTTATCTTTGTTCTTTCCAGACCTTAAAAAATTAATACGTAAATACGTATGTAGTTATCTACGTATTTACGTAATTTTATCCATATTATTCCCTTACTATTACTAGGCTCAGGACTCATTCTTTGAGATAGAAGATGAAACTTGCTGCGATATGGATTGCTGACATGAATGTGTGAGCGCACCGGTCGTATCGTGTTGCGACACGCCGCCAGTCTTTGAGCTTTGCGAACATATTTTCGATGAGGTGACGTTTTTTATACAGATGCCAGTCGTAAGGCGGCTTTGATTTCCGGTTCTTCTTCGGCGGAATACAGGCGGTGATATTCCGGTCTGCGAGAGACTGTCTGATTTTATTACTGTCGTATCCCCGGTCCCCGAGAATTTCTTGTGTTTCTTCCGGCAGATTTGCCAGCAGAACATCCGCGCCTTTGAAGTCACTGACCTGACCTGCGGTCAGATGCAGCCGGACAGGGCGGCCCTGACTATCGCATACAGCGTGAAGCTTTGAGTTCAGTCCGCCTTTCGTGCGTCCGATATGGCGGGGAAAAGCCCCTTTTTGAGCAGGGAGGCCGCTGTCCGGTGTGCTTTCAGATGTGTTGCATCGATCATCAGACGCTTTGAACGGCCTGCCTGCTCCGTCAGGGCGACGAAGATCCGGTCAAAGACACCCAGGCGGCTCCACCGGATAAACCGGTTGTATAAAGTCTTGTGCGGGCCATACGCTTTCGGGGCGTCTTTCCACTGAAGGCCGTTGCGGATCACGTAAACGATCCCGCTCAGGACACGACGGTCATCGACACGCGGCACACCATGCGCCAGTGGAAAAAACGGCTTAATCCGTTCCATCTGGTGCTCAGACAGCAAAAACACGTCACTCACAGCTTCACCTCCATCGGTAAACCTGTGAATCACAACAGCCCGCTCAACTCAAGAAATTAACAGGTCCTGAGCCTAGATAAGCCAACTAGCTTAACGACAAGCCTTTGAACATTGGATACGATCCCGCGACAACGAACTAACAAAACATTCCAGTGTTCTAACTCTGAAAGTTTTTATTCTGCTATCAAGCCAGACTGACTGGATAGATGACATCAAAATTGCTGATTAAATCAGAGTGTCCTTGGTCAAGAAATAGTGGTAAAATTATGTCTAATGTTGCCAAAAATCTCGAATTGACTTAAATGTGGAGTTCTGCGTTGAAATGCGTTGGGTGGAGAAGAATAATTTTATTAGATTATCTGCTTTATAGGCCTAAATACAGGCATTTATGACCTGTCTTGCGTCATATTCCGATGCGTAAAAATCGGGGGGCAAATTTACCGCGGGTTTCGGCTGGCATCGAACGCAAAGGGTCTGAAAAAACATTTCTGAAATAATATTGCTAACGTTTCGTTAGACATTTTTGGGTAAATTTTAGACATAAAAAATCTGTCAGTTGTGCCTCACGCTTGATAAGCGAGGCAGATGCGTTACCTTCATACCATTCACATGATGGCGATCGAGATAATTAAAATAAAGGCTTTTTTGCAATACGTATAAACGCATATAGCTAAATACGTATTTAAATTGATAGCTACGCCCGACCGGAATGGTATTTCTGATGATTATCTTCACGCAAGGCAACCTACTAGAAGCTAAAGTCGAGGCTCTTGTTAATACCGTTAACACCGTCGGTGTGATGGGTAAGGGTATTGCGCTCATGTTTAAAGAGCGCTTCCACGAGAACTTTCGCCTGTATTCTGCTGCGTGTAAGGCTAAGGAAGTTCAAATCGGTAAGATGTTCGTTACTCCAGTCTATGAACTAGGGGAAACACGCTGGATTGTGAACTTTCCGACTAAACAGCATTGGCGTAATCCGTCACGAATAGAATGGATTATAAAAGGCTTACAGGATCTACGGCGTGTCCTGCTCGAAAAGAATATAAAATCTATTGCTATTCCTCCTTTGGGTGCTGGCAATGGCGGGCTTTCATGGAAAGATGTTCGTGGACAGATCGAGTTGGCCTTAAGTGATCTCGATATTGATATTTTTGTGTTTGAGCCGACTACCCAATACCAAAACGTGGCTAAGAGGACAGGCGTAGAAAAACTAACGCCCGCCCGCGCGTTAATAGCTGAATTAGTCCGTCGATACTGGGTAATGAGTATAGAGTGTAGTTTGCTTGAAATTCAAAAGCTGGCTTGGTTTCTTCAGAGAGCTATTGAACAGTATTCTCCAGATAATAATCCACTGAATTTAGATTTTCAGCCACATAAATATGGTCCTTATACTCATCAGCTAAACCACTTGTTGAATAATTTAGATGGGAGCTATCTTCATTCTGATAAACGTATCAGCGATAGCGACCCGCTGGATGTCATTTTATTTGTTGATAAGCGCAAAGACGATTTACAGGCTTATTTGAAAAGTGAGGCCAAGCCTTACAGGCAAGCATTAGAATCTGCCGCCATGCTTATTGATGGTTTTGAGTCCCCCTTTGGGATGGAGCTGCTGGCTACAGTTGACTGGCTGCTAACTCGCGAAAATATAGAACCTAATGTGTCAGCTTTACGTAAGGGATTGCGTTCTTGGCGAGGTGGTGCAGATGCGGCCTTGCGTAAAGATCGAATTTTTAATGACCGATCTTTGGGAATTGCCCTTGATCGCTTAACTAAAATCTCTACGCCTGTAATGGCGTAGAGTGTCTTATCTCTTCTTTATTGAGGAAGCTATTAGGCCGAAATAGTCATCTGTTTTCAATTAGGTAATTATCCATAACGCCTAAAATAAAGGTTTTTTATAAATGGAGATACGTCTTAACGTATATAGCTAAATACGTATTTAAGTTAATAGCTATATTTGTATTTACGTATTATGTAGCCTGATGCTACTTATATGATATTCGGTTAGCTGGGAGAGATAATGTAAAGATACAGCCCGTTATTAACAGAAGGTTGAATGCCAATTTCACAGGAATTGCAGCGGTTAGAAAGAAAAGGGCTTTTGGTTCTTAATTAAAAGAAATCGGGTGGAGGTGCCGGTGCCGGAACAGCATTTGCGTCGAATGCGAACAAGGCAAATTGCAACCAAGAGGGTTCTCGTTTTACTATCCCATTTTCAAAGCGAGAAATCGATTGTTGTGTAGTGGTGAAAATAGCACCTCGCTTTTCAGCTTCCTTAGAAACCATATCGGCTAGCTTTTGCGCACTCCATCCCCTTTTTATCCGAGACGCTCGAACAAACTCGCGGAGCTTATCTAAATCCGTTAAGTTATCCATCTGGCCTATTCGTTGTAAAGCAAAGGGTGAGATAACGCGACTGGGAATTTTTTTGCCAGTGAAGATGCAATATTTTGTTTAAGTGACCATGAGTCACTAAAGTCTACATCCAAAGGAACTAATAAACTCAAAAACAAGTTTTTGAGTTTATCTTCGCTTGGAAGAATTTCTTTATAGATAATTTTTTTATTATCATCTTCTGATATTGTATCAGTCGAAAATTTCGGTTCTTCTTCTTTTGTGAAAGAAGGTTTAGATACTACAAAATCTGTTAGTTTAGCCTGCTCCAACAAAGCTGCTTTTACATAATTCAGCCACAGAGGTATCGACTTTATTTTTCCATTTTCAAACAAGGAAATAGATTGCTGTTGTAAATTTAGTTTAACGCCATGACGTGCAGCCACCTGTTTTGCTTCGTCAGCTAACTTTGCTGCCGTCCAGTTTATACGTTTACGCTCATTTCTTATCCATGTGCGTATTTCGTCTATTTTTGAGATACTGGTCTGCGTCATAATATCTATTTATACCAAAAAGATATTACTGAAACAAACTTATCTGTTCCAAGCCTTTCGGAAGACGTTGCGCTAAAATACTGGCAATTTTTCGTTTTAATTGGGGTGTTATATCTTCCTCTACTGGAGTTAAAAGACCCAGAAACAATTTTTTAAGATCTTTTTCTTCCGGAAGGCCGACATTTTTTGATGCATTACATTTTGTTAAGGTAATGGAGTTCATCGTCGGAGAGATAGGGTTATTCTCAAATGCAGCCATTACATAAGGCATCCATGACGGAATGCTCTTAATTTGCCCAAGTTCAAAGGCAGAAATGGATTGCTGCTTAAGGTTACTTTCGACGTTTCTTTGTTTTGCAGCCATACGCGCTTCTTCAGCGAGTTTTGTTCGACTCCAGCCTCGTAGCTGTCGTTCTTCAAAAATCCACTTACGGAATTTTTCAACAGTTCTCAATTTTGAAGATGCTTCATTCATGCAGCGATTCTACAATTGAATCAGATCTCAAACACCTGAAAAACAATTGCATAATTTTTTATAAAACTGAAAAATGATTTTTTTATATTGCAAAAAATTGCAAATCATAATATCCACAATAAAATGCAATTTTTTGGATTCGATTTAACTATGTTTCTATCTTTAGAGAATTTCTTTCGGCAAGAGTCAATCAAAAATTTGACTGTGGTTTAGGTAAAAAGAAAAAAATCACAATTTTTTGTTGGTTAGATACAATTATATACTCAAAAAGGTAGATAAAATGATGGCAAACGAAGGTAAAGATATAAAGCCATCTACCATAATTCTATTTTGCCAACAGTTTGATTTGAAAAACAATAATCACGATTATTGTTCTCAATTAATAGGCCGTCAATCTCTAAAAATCTTTTTTAAATCTAGCACTAACAAGACAGCCATAGCTTGTCTTTCATTGGGGCGGCCAGTTTCCCTTCGGGTGAAGAGTAAGATCAATGACAATTAAAACAGCCGAAAATATGCCCTCCTTAATTGATGGCGAGATCAGCACATTCAAGCAGAAGATTAGCAATGCCATGTATCTTTATATGGGGCAGATGGAATGCGGTCTTCGCCTGTTGATGGATCGCTTGGAAGGTATTCGTCGGGCAGAAGAGACCCGCTCTTATGCTTTACTGGAAAATGTCTCAAAAGATGAATTAATAAGATTTAATACTGAAATATTAAGTCTTATCGAGGTGATTAAACGTTCGGCAACTACGGCCAATGAGGGCTTGAACGGCTTTATCCAAAACTTTGGTTCGTCTTTATGACCCATTGTTTTTTCAGCCTTTCCTATTTGGAAAAGACCTGTTCTGTTTCCGTCAGTTCTAACCTTGGGCTTCAGACCGAGGCCTATTCGGCACCCCCTCATCTTCTCATTGGAGAGACCGTCTTATGAGTTCTATTCATGCGACCGAAGAGCTGACTGAAAAGCTCCAATCCATTATCCGTCTTGAAGAAGAAAAGGCGCGTTTGGATGGCCAGATTGCCGAAGCCTATCGTGATCTGAAAGGCCAGAAATACGACATCAAGAAGGCCAAGCTTGCGGTCAGCCGTTCGCGGAAAGGTCATCCTGAAAACTCTATTCGTATTCTGATCAACCAGATCGTCAATGATCGGGCGATGAGCCGGAAGCTTGTCCCGTGATCAGAACCGGCGCAGCCTCTTCCCTTTTATCTATTTCAAATTCAGGCCTGCCACAGCGGAGAATCTTCGCTGTGGCTTTTTTGCGTCCAAGACCGGAGCCCGCACAATGACCGCCTCTTCTTCTTCATCATCTCATTTCGTGGCGTCGTCTCCTATGGCTCCTTCACTTAATGCCGATCTGTCCTCTTCTGTGAACCTGTCGGACACCTCTCTTTTTTCTCCAAAGCCTGATCTCGCGCCTGCCCCATTATCCGCTGAGTTGTCTTCTATGTCGCCTAACCTTGTATCGCCTTTGGAAGCTGCTGACTTATCCTTAGCAATCTCCGCTTCGTCTTCGCCATCCTTGGCTTCTCCATTACGTGCTACCATCTTACCAGATTCTTCTACAGCTCCATTACCTTCATCTCCCTCCTCTCTGTCTTTTAAAGGTAGCCCTTTTGTGGACAGGTTAGGCCGTTTCAAGCGCGGCACTTATCGTTCAATGCTGATGCAGACGGGAATGTCCTACGACCATGCAAAAGACATGGCTGATCTTGCTGCTGAGGAATTTAAAAACGCCAAGAAAAGGGAGCCTATCGGTGCGACATATGACCACCAATCATCTTCCTTGGCCAATAACGTCGCCCCCGAAATTACGGCCTCAAATACCAATAGTGAGGTTACAGCCTCCGCATCAGATTTCGACGAAATCGAATATTTTGATCAGATGGTATCAAACGGCGTTGATCCTGAAACCGCTGCCGATATTGCCCGTAAAACAGCTATTGCCAGACGTAGAGACCCTCTCGAACGATCCACCCGCTATAAAATCCGCCGTCGGACTCCTGATCCGGTGCATCGGGATTCTTATGAGGTGGGCGAACGTGAGAAGTCGGTCTGGAAGCCGGTCAATCCGCAAGAGATCGGTGCCTATCTGGAAGCGGTCGATCAATATTCGATCAAAACTAAGGGCTTAAGCGATAAGGCCGTTCGCCTTCTAAAGATGCTGTTTCGGATGGTCGACTTTAAAACTGGCCGTCTGGAACCGACCCTTGATACTATTTGCGATAGTGTTGGCTATGCCCGTGCGACGGTCGTCAAATTGCTGCGACAGCTACAGGATTTAGGCTTCATCCGCTGGATACGCCGATCAATTAAGATCAAGGCGGACGGCAAAGGCCCCCGCCGCAAGCAGACCAGTAATGCCTACGGCTTCTTGTCTCCCAAGTCTTGGCCAGAGTTGGCCAGACAGGTTTTCGAGCGTGTCATGCGTCGGAGGAATACGCCTGTTCCTGATGATATTGACCACGCCCAAGAGGCGGATAAAGCTGAAACCAAAGCCATAATTGAAAACCTTCCCCCTGTTGAATTCATGAAAGAAATATCGGGGGCAAAAGCGCCTAATGCGCTCACAGATTCATTGATACAGTTAGCTAAATCTATCGAGCGGGCAGACCAACTGGAACAAGAAAAACAGGCTAAGAAGGCAGCACAGGCCGATCAGGAAAAGGTTAAAACATCTTCCAAAACCTCCAAGGAGGATACCTCAAAAAAGCCCCAAATTTCGGACAATCAACGCGAGTTCAATTCTTATACTCTATCCTGTTATAATTATTTAAATAATACCGGCGCTAAAAAATTTGAAACGACAGAAGAAAATAAAGACTGTCTCGCGCCTGCGTTAGCAGGAGCGACAGGCGTTATTTTAGACACGAAACCTGAACCTGACCGCTTCACAAAAGAACTTAATACCCTGAACCTCCGGCCTGATCAGGTAGCAACCATCATTCAACACAGGAACAAGCGGAGGGAACAGCGCATGATGCCCCTTTCACCAAAAGATATCGCCGACCTCCTCATTAAAACAAGACAGATGCGCCCATGACCCTGTCAGCTATCATTCTGACAGATCACCGTCTATTTATTCCTCCGGTGCTGTTCGCTTCGCTCACAGGCTTGGCGAGAAAGGAATTTGCCTTTCAGTAGAGCTATCTAATTTCTAAAAATTCGCATTATCGATAATGTAATAAAAAGCTAATTTTTAAAAACCAAATTATAGCGATTACATCAAATCTATGAATGTGTATAATACATAATATGAAAAGTCGTGATTTGATCAAAGAAGTTGAAAAAGCAGGATGGATACTCGACCGAACACGTGGCTCTCATCATATCACGATACCACATCCTAAAAAGGAACTTGGTGTTGGGCTTGTTCGGGCTATCCGTAAGCAAGCCGGATTGTAGGAGAAGTTTATGCGTTATCCTGTTGCTATAGAGCCAGATACAAAATCTACGGCTTTTGGTATTGTCGTACCGGATTTACCCGGTTGCTTCTCGGCTGGCGATACGATGGATGAAGCTATTGCCAATGCTGAAGAAGCCGCATCTGCTTGGATCGATGCCACATTAGATAGTGGTCAAGATATTCCTGTACCTAGTTCTATCTCAGATTTATATAAGAACCCTGATTATAAAGGATGGTCTTTCGGTTTTATCAATATAGATCCAGCTTTGTTGAGTGATAGGGTAAAGCGGGTAAACATTACTTTACCTGAAAGAGTTCTCGAACGTCTTGATCTCTTGGCCAAAAAGGCAGGAGAAACTCGTTCTGGTATGATCGCTTCTTTGACCTTAAAAGCTCAAAAACAAACAGATCATCATTCAGCTGTTATGATCTAACAAGTAGTAATCCAAATATAGTCCCATATATTTTATAGGGTATGTCGTAAAACCAAGAGCGCCGATTATTCGGCGCTCTTTTTTGTCGTCAAAGTTTTCCGTCTATTTTTCCTCGATAATTCAGGCCGGAAACGGGCGGTTTCCCTCGCTAGCCAGAAAACACCTGGTTCAGGAACAATAAACAGGGAATACACTCAGCATGACTTTTCTGAATGGTACGTACGAACATCTAGGTTCTGTTGACAAAGGAAGGCAACCACAATTTTACGGCCGCGATATGAAGGAAGGCGAGGAAAGATTTTCTGGTTTTGTCATAGCGTGTAGCAATACGTCTGGACGGCTTCAGCTTATTAAACATCCGCTCAATACAATGATGATCTTTGTCGTGCTGGAGATTATAAGGAATAGGCTTTTTTCGATTGGAACGAGGCGGGATAACAGGAAGAATGCCTCGAAAGGGTAGTTTTTCGCGTAACCTATTTATCAGCAAGAAAACAGCGGGGCGTTGTCACAGAGATATCTCAGCACCAGAATAATCAGAGACCGCACCACCGGTTAGCGCGAAAGCTAGAGGGCGACCTTGACCATCGGAACGGGCGCGAATGATCGTGCTATCTATCATATGTTGCCAGTCATCTGGTCAACCAGGGTTTCAAGAAGAGCGTCCCAGACACCCTGTTCCGACCACCTACGAAACCGAACATAGACCGAATTCCATTTCCCATAACGTTCATGCATGTCTCGCCACGGGCAGCCTGTTCGAATCACATGGAGCACATAAAGCATACCATTGAGAAATAACCGATTACTTTTGGCGGGACGCACGCAGCGGCCTCGTTCGCTGGGAATAAGACCCTCTATTATCTGCCACTCCGCGTCCCTCAGATCTCCTCGCATCCTGTCTGCCATACAAAACTTGTTCTCAATTTATCTCTAAAAATCTTAAATTACACTCTTTGTCAACAGAACCTAGTCATCAGCTACCTCTATTAAATAGTAAGCTATCACAGCGTGTCCGCTTTGCCGAGAGCGCATTGGATGGCCTGTCGGTATTCGATTATCCAGATAAACGTAATTTTGTGGCTGATGAGATCACAGCCATTAAAAATGAATTACTTGAGTTAGGGGCTTCATTATGACCAAAACAGCATCTTCAATCAGCTTAACGCGCCCGTCGCGTGCCGTTAAAAAGCCATCTTATGTTGATCAGTGGGTCGCAAAGTGGAACGCCGATGATAACGCAGAAAAGACAAATCGTTTTTGTCTATACCTGCAGACATTCATAGAAAGCTGAAACTTCAGGCCATGGATGAAGGGAAAATGATGATCACTCTAGTCCGTGAAATTTTAGCCGAAAAGTTCGTCTAGGTTTTGAGAAAATAAGCATTTTTTGCATCTTTTTTACGTTTTACAAAATGCGTTGAGCATGCGTTTATTTGCGAACAGTAAAAATGGGCATTTTTCTAAAAAAATTTGTGCTTTAAAGGCTATTTTACGCAATATTTTTTATTTTGCGTTGGATCAGAAATTGCGTAGAAAAGCGGCATGTATGGCGCGGAGGCTAGGGTTGGTCTACC
The DNA here is from genome assembly GCF_000175255.2 of Zymomonas mobilis subsp. mobilis ATCC 10988. Lineage (NCBI taxonomy): Bacteria > Pseudomonadati > Pseudomonadota > Alphaproteobacteria > Sphingomonadales > Zymomonadaceae > Zymomonas > Zymomonas mobilis. The sequence continues at coordinate 30,458 of NC_017183.1, forward strand.
GAACGCTAAGGGTATAATAAAAAAACACCTCTCTTGATATTTTTATATCAACTGATGGGTTTTGATACTGCTTCTTTAAAAAGAATTGATCCATTTCATCGGCGATAGTTTAGAGATCTACCTTTCCGAAAGCCAAAAGCTGCCTATACACCATCAGCCCAGAGATCCCTCTACAGCAAGAAAGAAGGTATATGACCAGTGGACCAAGAAGAGGAAGTATTTTACTCTGAGAAGACATCCTAATGCTTTTTGGGCTTACAATCTTCTATCCATAAACCTTGACTAAAAATGGATGATGCAGAAGATAGCCTCTATCTCTCCATCTTCTTCTGTAATGAAGGGCTGATTTACCAAACAGTTAAAGATCCAAACTTCTATCCAGCCTGTATATTCCATTGCATTTCCCTGATCCTTCTTACTAGCTGATTGCTATAATTATACCGGTCTTATTTTTCTCAAACTCTCTCTTTTCTAACTCCTCTGCCCATAGCTAACTGAAGCCCAATCCCGAGGATAAAAAAGAGGATATAGCTTTTGAGAAACAAGGGGTATTTTAACAGGAAAACAAGGGAAGCTACCAATAGACAAGGCTGCATAAATATGCATAAGAGATTTTCGGCCGTATTTCATTGAATAAAGCTATTTTAAGGCCGTATTTTAGGTTATTTATGGCTGTCCTGCATAAGATCAAAAAATGCATAAAAAGCGACCTATCTACGCCGAGGGCTTGGGTGGGACTACCACTCCAAATAGGTCAAAATCATTTTTCGTAAAATCCTGATGACATCGCCTCGAGTTATGAGTTTTGAAACTCTGAGTTAGGGGATTCGCAATCGACATAAATAAAGAGGGCATATGCTAATCTTTTTACGTTGGAGATAATAAAATGACGACTGATTCCTCGGCAGATCAAAGTCGAATTTCTATCAGCCATCTCATTGATCCCTAAGAGTTGTCGACCTTATTTTGTTCAATCTGGCTAACACAAAATCATTGTTTGAAGCACGACAAGGATTTTTTATCTGATCAAAATCCCAACTGCTTTGAAGCAGGGAACCCCCTCGATGGTTTGCAGGTCTTCTTTCCGTAGGGTGCAGATTTCGCCCAGCCATAGGCAGCAATAAGGGTCACAAGCCGGAACGTAGGTTCAGGCACCAAGGCACTATGCCAAGAAGCAGAGGCCAGCAATGCCAGTTCCTGTGGCGTCCAGCTTCGTCGTACGATTTTGGGGGCACTCTCAAAATGCCAGCCAGACCAAGGGTTCTTTGCCACCATCTCCCGTTGCACAAGTTGGTTCCATAGGGCGGACAGACGAAGCATATGGTTCTTGACGCTTTTATTGCTCATGGTCGGGAGACCATTAGACTTGGCTCTCTGTGCCTCCTGTTGCAGCGTCAGACTGCTTTTACCCTTGCCCAGTGTTGCAGGAAGGGCAAGAAGCAGGTCACGGAAGGCTCCAGCTTGGTGACCGCCGATGCCACTGACAGGCGTATCCCCAAAAGCCCTGATATAGAGGGCCACAGTTCTTTTGGTTGCCGGTGCTGGCCTTGGGATTGCTCAAGACAAATGTGCTAAGGCGTCGGAAAGCATGAGGGCAGGGAGTTTCTTTTCGGTGCTTCGATGTTTCCTGATGATCTTACAGGTCAGTTTCTCCCTCGGTTTTATGACCTTCCGTTTGGGGGCAGAGGTTGCCTTCGCTTCCTGAGCCATAACCTCAAGTTCCAGCGTCACCGGGCTTTGAAAGGTAAGAGGAGACGTCAGTTCCTTGCCTGAGAACCGTCCCTGCATATCTGGCCTTATGTAAGACTTCACCTGTGCGGGCATAA
>NC_017184.1 GCF_000175255.2 Zymomonas mobilis subsp. mobilis ATCC 10988
TATCAACCCAATATTCGAGGTGCTTTATGGCAACCCACACACGTGAAAAATTCGCCACTCAGGTTGATATGGAGATACTGAACACGGTTAGAAACCTTGCCCAAAACGAAGGGAGACAGATTCAGTCTTTAGTTGAAGAGGCACTATCTGATCTGATCGAAAAACGGAGACTTAATCAGCCTCGCAGCCGGGTTATGAATATCTATCAGGCAAGCCACAAGAATTTTGCAACGCTATACAAAAAATTAGCTGAATGAGTGAGTTTATCACCCTTGTTGAAGCTTTGGCTATTCATACTGATCAAATAGATCGATATGGAGGGTCTTACGGGATCCGAGATAAAGGATTATTAGAGGCTGCCTTGTTTCGTCCGCAGACAGGCTATTATAACGATCTTATACAAAAATCTGCTGCACTTTGGGAAAGCCTTGCCCAAAACCACCCATTCATTGATGGTAACAAGCGAACGGCTTTTGCAGTCACCTATACATTTCTTGCCTTGAATGGTGTCTTGATTTCGGCAGATGCTGAAATGGCCTATAGTTTTATCAGCGAGCTTTATCGAAATAACAACTTTGAATTTGAGATTTTAGATCAATGGCTTCGATTGAATACTGTTAAGCATTCCGCTTGATGGCTAAAAGATATTGGTATTTATGGTGACCGTGTTGACCGTAAACGACTTACTACAACCACTGATGAAGATACGGTTTCTGGTATGTATCCAACTCCAGCCACTGTCCGGCATTCTTTGGGTATGAGCCAAAAAGATACCAATTTTCATATGGCAGAGGACTCATTCAGAGTGGTGTTCTGTATGCAATTTCATAGTTAGATAAACTGTTTTAGCGCGGAATAATATGCTTCATTAGGTTCTATAATATTATTTCAATAATGTTTTTTCAGACCCTTTGCGTTCGATGCCATCCAAGCCGCGGGCTTTTTTCACCCCTCTATTTTCGCTCACTCGTATTGGCTCAAACATACCATAAACCCTCCATATTTAGCCTTATAAAGCGGCATATAGCTAAAAACAAGCTGGAACCCTCATCTCATTTCATCTCAAGGCAGCGCATTTAAGCAAATTGTCTGTTTTTAGCAAAATTGGAGAGTTGAGGCGTTGATTTATGCAGCTCATAAAAAGACAGAATGCCAAGGCAGCTCTCTAAAATCAAAGTCATATTCTGTTATGCAGATTTAGCCTAAAATCGATGATATTGAAAACGGCAACACGTCTGTTTGACTATAAGGTCAGAATATAAAAAATTATCGAAAGAAGCGAATATTTTCTAACAAATTTAGGCGGGCCAGATAGGCCTGTTCAAGACATATACAACCCATGTGATTATACTTGTATCATGAAAAGGGTGCTGTAAAATTAAAAATAATTAGCTCCGTAGAGGTTTAAAATGACATCTATCCCTCAATCATCAACTGATAACAGTGATACCCTTTGGCATAGCATCGTCATCGCTGCTAGCTATGATGACGGTGCCGCTGCTCAAGAGCACTTAGACGCAGGCTTTCCCGTCTATTATGTTGAAGACGACACACCAGAAGGTCTCCTGATTAAGGAATATCCTGATGGCCATCGTGAACTTGTTCGTTTCAATGAAACGGGTGATGAAGTTATCAAAACTCTATGAGTTTGCCTCATCTATGGATATTCGCGGGCCCGAATGGTGCAGGGAAGTCTACTCTTGCGCAACGTTATGTAGCTAGGCTCAGGACTCATTCTTTGAGATAGAAGATGAAACTTGCTGCGATATGGATTGCTGACATGAATGTGTGAGCGCACCGGTCGTATCGTGTTGCGACACGCCGCCAGTCTTTGAGCTTTGCGAACATATTTTCGATGAGGTGACGCTTTTTATACAGATGCCAGTCGTAAGGCGGCTTTGATTTCCGGTTCTTCTTCGGCGGAATACAGGCGGTGATATTCCGGTCTGCGAGAGACTGTCTGATTTTATTACTGTCGTATCCCCGGTCCCCGAGAATTTCTTGTGTTTCTTCCGGCAGATTTGCCAGCAGAACATCCGCGCCTTTGAAGTCACTGACCTGACCTGCGGTCAGATGCAGCCGGACAGGGCGGCCCTGACTATCGCATACAGCGTGAAGCTTTGAGTTCAGTCCGCCTTTCGTGCGTCCGATATGGCGGGGAAAAGCCCCTTTTTGAGCAGGGAGGCCGCTGTCCGGTGTGCTTTCAGATGTGTTGCATCGATCATCAGACGCTTTGAACGGCCTGCCTGCTCCGTCAGGGCGACGAAGATCCGGTCAAAGACACCCAGGCGGCTCCACCGGATAAACCGGTTGTATAAAGTCTTGTGCGGGCCATACGCTTTCGGGGCGTCTTTCCACTGAAGGCCGTTGCGGATCACGTAAACGATCCCGCTCAGGACACGACGGTCATCGACACGCGGCACACCATGCGCCAGTGGAAAAAACGGCTTAATCCGTTCCATCTGGTGCTCAGACAGCAAAAACACGTCACTCACAGCTTCACCTCCATCGGTAAACCTGTGAATCACAACAGCCCGCTCAACTCAAGAAATTAACAGGTCCTGAGCCTAGTTTTTGTCGGAGTATCAAGCGTCCATCAATCTCGAAGCCGGGTGGCTGAACGCATATTAAGAGGTGGTCATGCAGTGCCTCCGGCAGATATTGAACAGCGCTTCGGGCGGAGTATGACCCATCTGGCTCAAGCTATACAAATAGCGCATCGGGTTTTATTGCTTGATAACAGTAGCAAGAGATTGCGACTTCTTGTTAGCTGTGAGAATGGGCGCGTCAAGCATATTAGCGCCCATCTACCCAGATGGGTTCAAACCGTAGCAGACTCACTTATTGGATAAGAGCCGTTAGCTAAAAAATTTTCTACTTTTTAATAGCGCACCCTACGTTTTTAGAGCGATATCTTAGAATAGAAAAAGCAGCATATTTTACATTCAAATTACACTTAATGAATATTCAAATAACATTATAATACTATTTTTTTAATATACTATATAAGGCCATACTTATAAGTGCAGATCGACCCATTCCCATAGCTTCAGCGCGTTCATCAACTTTCCGCAAAAGTTCTGGAGCAATGGTGATGCTCACCTGCCTTTTATGGCCTTTAGCAATTCCTTTTTCATAAGTTTTTGACTTATTACTTTCTAGTTTTGCATCTGGCGCAGCCGTTAAAAAAGCTGCAGCTGCATCCTCTTGAGATTGATTAAATTTTATCTTTTTATGAATTGCCATTTGATATTAATCCAATATTATTTGAATATTCATTCAACATTAAAAATACTATCAACCAATATATTTATTTCAGCGATAGCTTTTTGATCTCGCGGTAAACTTTCAACAACAGACAAACCTGCGCCTCCAGCATTACTAAAAGCTTTCCGACGACGAATAGGTGTTGGCAGATAGGTAAATTGTGGAAGATCAGCTAAAGCTGCCTCAGCGTCAGCATTATCACTTGAGTTAGCACCTGGGTCAGCTTGGTTCATCACAGCCAATGAACGCAAACCATCACGGACGCTGCGAGCTTCATCAACCAAATTTGCCATATCATCCAATGCCCAGACATCATAAGAACGAGGAGCAAAAGGAACAAGAAGCGTATCTGCCAAGATCAGCGAAGCTCTCAAAGCCGTTGAATCTCGACCTCCGACATCGATAATAATGTCTTCCCATTTATGAGCCTGTTGCTGAACCTGCGCTCTAAGCTGTGCTCCATCAGCGTATTGCGCACAGGCAATTCCTGGAAGCTTTTGCGCTTCGGCACGGGCAGCTATAGCAGCGGCAGCTGTTCCTTGGCGATCACCATCAATGAGCCATACATCGCGACCAGCCAAGGCTCTAGCTATGGCTATCTGCACGGCAAGCGTTGTCTTGCCGACACCGCCTTTCGTATTGGCAATAGAAATAATCACAAAATAACCTATAATGAATATTCAAGATACATTCTTTATATGTTCATTATATTGTTAAATCAATATTGATTATACATCATATTGAATATTCAAAATACATTAAAATAATATTAAAAATATTTATAAAGATTCTCAAAAAATGTAATGACATTGACATTACAAAAGGTTATATTAAATGGTATTCAAGGAGCCCACTTATGGTAGCCACAACAACAATATCTTCACCGAAAAAACGAGAAGCGCTGAATATTAGAATTAAACCGGAAGAACGTGATTTAATAGATCGAGCGGCAAAAATTCAGAGAAAAAGCCGTACTGATTTTGTATTAGAGGCAGCTTGTAGGGCTGCAGAAGAAGCACTGTTCGATCAATTAATCATTACTGTAGATCCCAAGGCCTATACTAATTTCTTAACACGCCTTGATATGCCACCACGCCCAAATGATCGGCTGCAAAAAACCATGCAAACGGTAGCTCCGTGGGATAAGCTGTGACAATAACAGCCCCAGAATTATTATCCCCAGAACATCAAGTTGACTTATTTCAATCTGGTGTAAAGAGCCTTGATCTATGGCTGAAAAAGCGTGCTTTAAAAAATCAAATGACAGGAGCCTCTCGCACATTTGTAGCCTGTAAAAATCGACGGGTGATGGCCTATTATGCTCTGGCATCTAGCGCTATCACTATAAAATCAGCCCATGGACGATTTAGGCGTAATATGCCAGATCCTATTCCTGTTGTCGTTTTAGGGCGGCTTGCTATTGATCAATCTTTACATAACCAAGGCGTTGGACGAGCAATGGTAAGGGATGCAGCCTTAAGGATAATACAGGCAGCTAATACTATCGGCATTAGAGGTATGCTCGTTCATGCGCTATCTGATGAAGCCAAATCTTTCTACGAACATATCGGTTTCGAACCGTCTCCAATCGACCCAATGATGTTGATGATTACATTAGCCGATTTAAAGTCGAGCCTTGACTAGGCTCAGGACCTGTTAATTTCTTGAGTTGAGCGGGCTGTTGTGATTCACAGGTTTACCGATGGAGGTGAAGCTGTGAGTGACGTGTTTTTGCTGTCTGAGCACCAGATGGAACGGATTAAGCCGTTTTTTCCACTGGCGCATGGTGTGCCGCGTGTCGATGACCGTCGTGTCCTGAGCGGGATCGTTTACGTGATCCGCAACGGCCTTCAGTGGAAAGACGCCCCGAAAGCGTATGGCCCGCACAAGACTTTATACAACCGGTTTATCCGGTGGAGCCGCCTGGGTGTCTTTGACCGGATCTTCGTCGCCCTGACGGAGCAGGCAGGCCGTTCAAAGCGTCTGATGATCGATGCAACACATCTGAAAGCACACCGGACAGCGGCCTCCCTGCTCAAAAAGGGGCTTTTCCCCGCCATATCGGACGCACGAAAGGCGGACTGAACTCAAAGCTTCACGCTGTATGCGATAGTCAGGGCCGCCCTGTCCGGCTGCATCTGACCGCAGGTCAGGTCAGTGACTTCAAAGGCGCGGATGTTCTGCTGGCAAATCTGCCGGAAGAAACACAAGAAATTCTCGGGGACCGGGGATACGACAGTAATAAAATCAGACAGTCTCTCGCAGACCGGAATATCACCGCCTGTATTCCGCCGAAGAAGAACCGGAAATCAAAGCCGCCTTACGACTGGCATCTGTATAAAAAGCGTCACCTCATCGAAAATATGTTCGCAAAGCTCAAAGACTGGCGGCGTGTCGCAACACGATACGACCGGTGCGCTCACACATTCATGTCAGCAATCCATATCGCAGCAAGTTTCATCTTCTATCTCAAAGAATGAGTCCTGAGCCTAGGCAATCCAATTCTATCTCTATGAGCAAGTAATCTCGCTAAAGATGGGGGTATTTCAGCTTCGATTTCTGGATTGGACGTTGCTTTTAAAGAGATACCCAGAAACCTTAATGCTCGAATGACGCGCACAAGTTCAGCGGTTTCCTTTCCTGTCTCGATATTGGAAACCCAACGGCGAGAGACACCTATTTCTTTAGCTAGAGCTGTTTGAGATAGAGATAATGCACGACGACGCTCTTTTATAAGATAACCAAAGTCATATGCCGTAATCAGTTTTCGATCTTTGATCATGCCCGTGCCTCCTATAGGAGGCACGCTATCGTTGAAACCGATAAGAGGCAAATAATTTCTAGTTTTGCTGCAAAGAGGCGGTAGAATTGAAAGACACTGTTGTCTTTTCTCTACCGCCTCTTTTAATTAAATATTCCTATTGTCATAAGAATACGATATGCAAATACCTAAATATTTAATTAAAAGATATTTAGGTATTTGTATTTCATTCTAATTTTTTTGCGGCAATATCATAGATTTTTCCATTATTACGGACACCGACCGCAATAATAATTAATTTATGCTGGGACGTATCAAGCTGGTAAACTACGCGATATGCCGGCGATTGAAGTTTCAGCTTATAGAATCCTGCCAGATCGCCTGACAAAGGCTTTGCGAGAGCGGGATTTCTGCAAACTTTTTCTATTTGTTTAGCGAAGCGCTTTTTTACATCTTGTGGCAATTTTTTCCAACACTTTTCGGCATTACCATTATAATAATGCACGTCATATGTTGTGTCATTGCAAGAGTTCATCGAACGTAACTTTCTTTAATTTTGCCGGTTCTTTAAGCCGGCTTTTGACAATGGATAATAATTCGGCATCCTCAGCAGAAATTATTTTTTTCCTGATGGGGAGTTTGTTTTCTTGAACGATATATTTAAAGATATCTCTAATTAAATCGCTCGGCGTTGTTCCAAAATTCTTTATTTTATCATAAGCATTCTCCTTCAGATCCTGATCTATACGCAAACTAATTTGCGACATTTTCATTTTTCAATCCTTTTGATATTTTTTATTTTAATTTGTATTTTTAATATTAAATAAAATTATTTTAATTTGTTTTTTAATTGTTTTATTTCATTTTTTTACTCCAATTTTTTATAAATTAAATATTTTGTGGCACCTGTATAGCATAAATCTACACAAATGCAATACAATAATAGGAATTACAAAAAACAGGTGATTTTCGGCCAGAGATAGAGAGTGGATATTTCTGGCCAGAAATATGGGATAAAATAGACGAAAAACTTTGACGACAAAAAAGAGCGCCGAATAATCGGCGCTCTTGGTTTTACGACATACCCTATAAAATATATGGGACTATATTTGGATTACTACTTGTTAGATCATAACAGCTGAATGATGATCTGTTTGTTTTTGAGCTTTTAAGGTCAAAGAAGCGATCATACCAGAACGAGTTTCTCCTGCCTTTTTGGCCAAGAGATCAAGACGTTCGAGAACTCTTTCAGGTAAAGTAATGTTTACCCGCTTTACCCTATCACTCAACAAAGCTGGATCTATATTGATAAAACCGAAAGACCATCCTTTATAAGCAGGGTTCTTATATAAATCTGAGATAGAACTAGGTACAGGAATATCTTGACCACTATCTAATGTGGCATCGATCCAAGCAGATGCGGCTTCTTCAGCATTGGCAATAGCTTCATCCATCGTATCGCCAGCCGAGAAGCAACCGGGTAAATCCGGTACGACAATACCAAAAGCCGTAGATTTTGTATCTGGCTCTATAGCAACAGGATAACGCATAAACTTCTCCTACAATCCGGCTTGCTTACGGATAGCCCGAACAAGCCCAACACCAAGTTCCTTTTTAGGATGTGGTATCGTGATATGATGAGAGTAATGAGGATGTCTGAAAACGTGATGAGAGCCACGTGTTCGGTCGAGTATCCATCCTGCTTTTTCAACTTCTTTGATCAAATCACGACTTTTCATGTTATGTATAATACACATTTATAGATTTGATGTAATCGCTATAATTTGGTTTTTAAAAATTAGCTTTTTATTACATTATCGATAATGCGAATTGTTAGAAATTTGATAGATTCCCGAAGACCCTAATTCCTTTCTCGCCAAGCCTGTGAGCGAAGCGAGCAGCGCCGAGATAGTAATGGGCGGTATGCTTTGAGAAGGATAGCTGTAGGTGTCATGGACGCATCTGTCTTGTTTGGATAAGGAGGCGGGCGGTTTCATCTGGAGAGATAGCCATCCATCCATTGTTTTTCCGTTTATTTCTGTGGTTCAGGCAAGCGTTGATTTGATCGGGACGATAACCGCGAGCTTTAAGAGTTAAGAGGAAAGGATCGTTATCAGGTTTTCGATCATCAATAGCGTCTGCACTGCCTGCTGCGGCAGGAGCAGTGCAGTCCTTATTCTCTTTTTCGTTTTTAAATTGATCGGAGCGGTTATTATTAAAATAATTATAACAGGATAGAGTATAAGAATTGAACTCGCGTTGATTGTCCGAAATTTGGGGCTTTTTTGAGGTATCCTCCTTGGAGATTTTGGAAGATGTTTTAACCTCTTCCTGATCGGCCTGTACTGCCTTCTTAGCCTGCTCTTCTTGTTCCCATTGTTCCGCCCGCTCGATAGATTTAGCAAGCTGTATGAGCGAATCCGTTAGCTCTGTTGGCTCTTTATCGCCCGATATCGCTTTGACGAAATCTTCGGGCGGCAAGCTTTCAACGATAGCCTTGGTTTCGGCTTTGTCCGCCTCTTGGGCGTGGTCGATATCGTCAGGAATAGGCGCATTCCTCCGGCGCATGACACGCTCGAAAACCTGTCTGGCCAAATCTGGCCAAGCCTTGGGAGACAAGAAGCCGTAGGCGTTACTGGTCTGCTTACGGCGGGGGCCTTTGCCATCCGCCTTGACCTTGATTGATCGACGTATCCAGCGGATGAAGCCTAAATCCTGTAATTGCCTCAGCAATTTGACGACCGTCGCACGGGCATAGCCGACACGATCGCATATTGTGTCGAGGGTCGGCTCCAGACGGCCAGTTTTAAAGTCGACCATCCGAAACAGCATCTTTAGAAGACGAACGGCCTTATCGCTTAAACCCTTGGTTTTGATCGAATATTGATCGACCGCTTCCAAATAGGCACCGATCTCTTGCGGATTGACCGGCTTCCAGACTGACTTTTCGCGCTCGCCAACCTCATAAGAGTCACGATGCACAGGATCAGGAGTCCGACGGCGGGTTTTATAGCGGGTGGCTCGTTCGAGAGGGTCTTTGCGTCTCGCAATAGCTGTTTTACGGGCAATATCGGCAGCGGTTTCAGGATCAACGCCGTTTGATACCATCTGATCAAAATATTCGATTTCGTCAAAATCTGATGCAGAGGCTGTAATCTCACTATTGGTATTTGAGGCCGGAATTTCAGGATGAGCGCTATTGGCCAAGGGCATCGATTTAGAGAATGCGCGGTCTATTTTATGCTGTTCTGCGGCGTTATCCGCCATGATCTTTGCGCTGTCATATGGCATCCCCGTTTCGATTAACATGCTTCGATAAGTGCCACGCTTGAAACGCCCGAGCCTGTCGATAAAAGGACTGGTTTCGGGCGTCATTTCTTCAAAAGACGCAAAGGCAGGCTCTAAAGAAAAGACAGAGGCATCCGAGAGTGTCGCTGAAGAGGAAGAGGCGGTCATTGTGCGGGCTCCGGTCTTGGACGCAAAAAAGCCACAGCGAAGATTCTCCGCTGTGGCAGGCCTGAATTTGGGATAGATAAAAGCGAAGAGGCTGCGCCGGTTCTGATCACGGAACAAGCTTCCGGCTCATTGCCCGATCATTGACGATCTGGTTGATCAGAATACGAATAGAATTTTCAGGATGCCCTTTCCGCGAACGGCTGACCGCGAGCTTGGCTTTCTTGATGTCGTATTTCTGACCTTTCAGATCACGATAAGCCTCGGCAATCTGGCCATCCAAACGCGCCTTTTCTTCTTCAAGACGGATAATGGATTGGAGCTTTTCAGTCAGCTCTTCGGTCGCATGAATAGAACTCATAAGACGGTCTCTCCGGTGAGAAAATAAGGGATTGCCGAATAGGCATCGGCCAAGAACCCAAAATTGGAACTGGCGGAAACAGAACAGGTCTTTTCCAAATAGGAAAGGCTGAAAAAACAATGGGTCATAAGGATGACCCGAAATTTTCAATGAAGCCTGTCAAGCCGTCATTCGCCGTAGTTGCTGAACGCTTAATCACCTCGATAAGACTTAATATTTCAGTATTAAATCTTATTAATTCATCTTTTGAGACATTTTCTAGCAAGACATAAGAACGGGTCTCTTCTGCTTGTCGAATACATTCCAAACGATCCATAAGCAGACGAAGACCGCATTCCACCTGCCCCATATGAAGATATAGGGCGTTGCTGATCTTCTGCTTGAATGTGCTGATCTCGCCATCGACTACAGAAGGCATATTTTCGGCTGCTTTAATTGTCATTTTGGCACAACTTTGGCTTCGATGATTGGGGAGAATTCGGAGCAAATTTGAAAGAATTTCGCTCATGTGCAGAACGCAGAAAGATCATCTGCAATAAGAAACGATGGATATCTCGCCTCCTCAAATTCGACATAGATACCCTTAATTTTGGACTAGACAGCTCCTGAAATCGCATACAGAAAAGAAAGAAATCAGGAAGCATATCTGATAGGACAGCCGACTGCGAAATCATCCTACAAAGCTTTACTAATATTTAATAAAAATTCACAAAAACATTTTTTATTGACTCTTGTTATCCCAGACATGCTACCACCTGTTTTATGGATTCTTTAAGATTCGCCTGTAACTTAGATGTGGTTATTACAGATAATAACCATTTCAACAAGAAATTTTTATATATTTTTATAAACACCCGTTATCTTTTTAAAAAAACCATTATTTTTGGTCTCTTATTTGCTGCTTAGAGATTAGGCTGATTGTAAAATGCTGATTATGACGAGACATGCATCATCTGAAACAACAAAGATCGAAAAGGTGCGGCAATGGCTCCGTGAGGAAAGAAATTCTCGCGGATGGAGTGCAAATAGGCTTGCAAAAGAAGCCAAACTCTCGGCAGAAGCTCGTGGCAAAATATCAGATATCAAACAGCAAACTATATCTGCATTTGAAAATGGACAGACAAAAGGTATCCCAGAATGGGTAACTTTTGTAGCAGACGCGTTTGAAGATCATCCAACACCTTCGGTAATAAAGAATATTACTGAGTCAAAATGCACGGAAACCTCGGTAAAATTACCTACTCAAACAGAACTCCGGAAAATGCTGCTTGGTTTGTTAGCTCCGATGGAAATCGGAAGCCCAGACTCATGGAATCTTAAACAAAAAATAGCATCATCGCTTGCGCAAAGACTACCTATTGTGATGACGCAACCGCAGATATTCCATACCGAGATTTAATATCATCTCTTCCTGAATAACTAATATTCCTAACATGTTGGTTATTCAGAGAAATTTCCGAATGCCGCGTCCATGATTTTATAGAGAGCGCCCTGCCTTAGTTATTCTATGCGACACATCGGCTTAAAACAGGAAGCGTCTGCTTTCTTCAAAAGCCTTGGTCTGACTGCATCTGATGCTGTCCGCATGATGCCTGATAAAAGTCGTTCAAGACAAAGCTCTGCCTTTTGATCCTTTGTTCCAAACAAAAAGACATTGATTGCTATGAAAGACGCACGCGTCAGTAAATTAAAAAAATTCGACAGCACTCAATCTCTGATGGATGATCTTTATGCGGAGGATTGAACAAACATCTCAATTTAAACGCGATTATATAAAGAGAATAAAAGCCAGATCCGCAGTTAGATAAACTGCTTTAGCACGGAATAATATAGCTCATTAAATTCTGTAATATTACTTCAGAAGTGTTTTTTCAGCCCCCTTGCGTTCGATGCCAGCCAAGTCCCCAGTAAAATTGACCCCCTATTTTTTGCTCAAAGCTGTCAGCTCAAACGCACCCTAAATCTCTCGTATTTAGCCCTATAAAGCAGCATATAGCTAAAAATAAGTGGATACCCTCATCTCATTTCATCTCAAAAGCGAGAGGACGTCTAAGCATAGGAACCTTACTTGTAAAACTACCGCTGCTTCAATCAAAGGCTTCCTTGCCATCCCCTTTCTTCACCAACTGCTTGGCTATGATCCCGATAATCGTAATATCCACTATATATATTGTCAGTCATAGTCAGAACCAAGGCCAATCAAGCTTTCTAAAAAAGTATCCCAGACACCCTGTTTGCCCATTTGTGGAACCGAACATAGACAGAATTCCATTTTCTATAGTGTTATCTATGCCTCGCCATAGGCAACCTATTCGAAGGGCATAAAGCACCCCGTTAAAATTCGAACCGATTACCTTGACACTGATGCCACTAGCGGATTCGTTAGCTTGAGAAAAAATCATCTATAACCAGCAACCCTCGTCGCTCAGGTCTCCATGCATCCAATCTGTTTCCTAAAAACTCGATTTCAAATTACTCTTTCAAATATTTATAAATTTTTTATCAAATGAACTTAAAATAATGGAGTTTAGTGTTTTGGATGGAATATTTTCCTGAAAAATACTACATTTTTATTATAAACTTAAATAATTAATAATTATATATCCATATATTATTATAATAAATATTTAACCAATACGGTATTTAAAATCATATATTTTTATATATTTAGGTATTATTTAATCATTACAATTTATTTATATTTATTATTGAAAAATGGATTTTTCCAAAAATTGGAGGTTTCTCTATAATGTTGAAATATTTTTCACTTGTTCTGATGTCTATAATGGCATGTTGTTGGCAGACATCTGCATGGGCAGGCCAATGTTATAATTTGGAACGGAAAGAACCCTCCCAGTTAACAGGTATCATCGAATATATTATTTTCCCGGGCCCGCCCAATTATGAAGATGTTCAAAATGGAGATACACCAGAACCTAGTTACGTTTTAAAGCTTAGTAATCCGATTTGTCTTTCCGGTGATGAGTTCGCTGACCCCAAAAATCATTTCCAATCGGTTCAATTAGTTGGAACCAAGGCAACATCAAAACTGCTTCAGCAATTTTTGCATAAAAATGTGACTGTACAGCTTACCGATACTATGGCTGCAGCAACAGGACACCACCACGAACCCTTAGTAGCGACTGTAACGGCGGTTCGTCCTGTGTCTTATTCCGCTCCACAAGCCAAAGCCATGGACTTTATAGATGAATATGGAACGGCAGCGACAACGATACGGGCATTTTATACCGCATTAGGAGATGGGCAAGGTGCCGCAGCTTCTGCCTTAGTAGTCCCAGAAAAACGCTCGACGCCCGCCTTTTTGGCTTCAAATCTTACCAAATTTTATGGGAGTCTGACTGATCGGATACAATTACTGGATATTGCCCAAGAAAGCACGAATATCTTTATTGTGCGTTATCATTATGCCGCAAAATCGCATATCTGTAATGGCAGAGCATCTATTATGACCTCCATGCGGAATGGTCGGAATTTCATACAGTCTATTCATGCATTGAATGGCTGCTAGCTTTTATTGAAAAACGACTATCACACCATGATTCTTATTTGAAATAAGTATACATTCAGCGTATTATTGGTAGCAAATATATGCTGAATGTATATCAATAGGTGTAAAAATGGCGACAACAAGTTTCAATCTGCGATTGGATCAGGATTTGCGGGATCGAGCCTTTCCGGTATTAGAGCGTTATGGATTAAGCGCAGCGCAGGCATTTAAGTTATTTTTAAATCAAGTGGCCGAGACCAAAACGATTCCGCTATCTTTCGATTATGCTAAAGATGAGCCCAATATGACCACGCAAAAAGCGATGCTGGAGGCATTAAGGCGCACTGATTTTTCGGAAGCCTTTACGGCAGCAGAGGCCTTGAAAGTATTACAAGAGAACCATGATGCGTAAGGTCTTGCTTGAAAAACCATTCAAAAAAGACGCTAAAAAGAATTTTCTAGGTTCTGTTGACAAAGGAAGGCGAGGAAAGATTTTCTGGTTTTGTCATAGCGTGTGGCAATGTGTCTGAGCTGCTTCAGCTTATTAAACATCCGCTCAATACAATTACGATCTTTGTAGTACTGGAGATTATAAGGAATATACTTTTTTCGATTGGAACGAGGCGGGATAACAGGAAGGATGCCTCGAAAGAGTTGTTATCCAACAAGCAGCCGCACACGTTGCCGAATTTCTTCGAGTTCACCCGCAGATACTTTGCCTTTGCGTTTTGCATTTCGAGCGCGATAATCAAGACTTCTGACCTGATCGCATAAAACAACGCTTTCCTTTTTTCCAGCAATCAAGACCTCGAAAGGATAGCCTTTGATCTTGGTCGTTGTTGGGCAGCAAATCATCATGCCTGCTTTAGCATTGTAAGAAGCCGGACTAAGCACAACCGCAGGTCTATGACCCGATTGTTCTCTGCCAGCCTGCGGGTCAAAATCAAGCCAGACAATATCACCGCTATCAGGAATAAAAGCACTCACCAACTTTCACCGCCAACCGGCTGACCAAAATCTATTTCACCATGTCTATTATCATCCGTAATACCAGAGACCAGAGCCTCAAGAGTAAGAGCAGGAGTTATAGTAATCCGACCGCCTTCTTCCTGAATTTCAACTAGTTGGTTAAGCTGCAAGCAAGAGGCTTCGATAATATTAGCAGGGAGGCGAACGGCTGCGCTGTTACCCCATTTTCTGACAATTCCGAGCATGTCCGAATCCTCTTATAATAGTTAATACAATGTATATACATATAAACAGAAAAAGAAGCAAGAAACGGCATCAAAAACCATTGCACTGTGTAATAGCCGACATCTCGATGTGGTTAAGCGTGGTCTAGGAGACAAAACGCTTAAATGCCCTATTTATAAGGAGAAATGTGGCGAAGCTGCTGCTAAAAAAGTCAAAATAATATAATACTTTATAAGTATAAGACATCGAAATAAGAAAGTGAGCAAAATATGAATTTTTCTAGCACCTATTTTTTTATAAGTGTTGGAATTTGCTTTTTCGCTTTTTTTGAAAGCCTTGGATACAAATTTTTTGGTGTCAAAGATAACTCGAAAAGAGTCGGTTCTTTCTTGAGATGTCTCCTCTTGCTTCTCACTCCATTCGCGGCTTGTATTATAAAATTATGGGCAACTATCCACCACCCAACCTACTTAGTCTTTAAGGGTTTCTACATGGGGGTTTACGCATTTGTTGCGCTATACAGTTTTGCAATATTTCTATTCCCAACAAAAATAACTATCCCCCCTTTTCTAATAAAAATCACAAACAAGTTTTATGCGGCTATTCCTTCTATCTAATGGGCTATTTTGGTTTTGCTGGAATAATATTCCTTAGCTGATCGAGTAGGTCGGATATCTCGTCTTGACGGCTTAGTATTTTGTGAAGAGCTGATCGGACATCTGCCTCCGAAACAGCCTCACCTGGAGCGTCTACTAGACACATTTTCAATAACCCACCTAGTCGGCCAAGATCCCCCCGGAGATAAGCGACTTGCAAAAAGGTGTCTTGTTCAATTCGGCTAGGCGGATTGTGACCCAGTGCTAATTCTCGAAGAAGGGTTGATACTGGCAAGCGAACTTTTTCTGCTGTCCTCTTAATCTGATCGTATTCCTCTATAGTCATTCTGACTGGAACAGATTTCTGCGCCCTCGGTCCGACATTTTTATTCCATTGTTTTTCAATTTTCATCAGACGTGCCAGTCTTATTTCCGTTGAGCCGAAGGCGAATAAGGTTTGTTGCCGTATATACGGCAACCCATCTTGCCTTCAAAAGGGGAGAAATTTAGTTACATTTAGTTTCATTCTAGTTCAGCCTTTATTCTATGTAATTAAATGAACTTAAGTGACCTTAATTAAAACTAAGTGTAACTAAATGAAGCAAAATCAAATAGGATAGGTTCAAAATGGAGAGAAATCGGCGCGGCATGGTAAAAGTAAGATTTTTTGCCCGAAAAGATTTTATTTTTAGGAAATTAGAAAAAGGTTATTCCCGCCAGATGATCTTTGACGAGATCGGTAAAGAACTGGACTGCACCTATGAATGGTTTTGCCGGTTAATAAAAAAGGTA
This sequence comes from Zymomonas mobilis subsp. mobilis ATCC 10988, assembly GCF_000175255.2. Lineage (NCBI taxonomy): Bacteria > Pseudomonadati > Pseudomonadota > Alphaproteobacteria > Sphingomonadales > Zymomonadaceae > Zymomonas > Zymomonas mobilis. The sequence goes on from NC_017184.1 coordinate 15,933, forward strand.
GAGACAGGAACGCTATAATTGACCGAGAAAAAAGGAAACTTTATTCCCCTTCCTAAACAAAATATGCGTTTAATCGTCCGTAAAGCAACATAGGAAGCCCTATACTTTCTTCGCCTAGCCTGTGAGCGAAGCGAACAGCTTTCTGTCTTCTAAGTGTATTTGAAAGCTTTTGGGTATAATTATGGCTTCATCTGTCGAGTTTTAATCAACAGCTGTGCTATTTCGTCTGGAGAAAGAGGCATCCAGCCGAGTTTTTTTCTTTTTTTGCGGTGTTGAAGGATAGCTGCGTTTTGATCTGTCCGAAATTTTCTAGCGTACAGAGCTAAAAGGAAAGGATCAGTTTGATCTTTTCGGGTTTTAGAGGTCTCCAGAGCGTTATTATATAAATAACTATAACTATATAGAGTATCAAAATTGAACTCTCGTAAAAATCCCGAATTTTGGGGTTTTTTCAAGGGTCGGTCAGGCGGTATTTTGCGCTCTTTTTTCTCCCCTTTTTCTGTCTCTCCCATGATCACTTCAGCAAACTCTTTTACGGGCAAACTTTCCAGCATTTCTTCCGTTGTTGCCGCCTCATTTTCTTGAGCATGAGAAAAGTCGTCGGGCAGGGGAATATGTCTGCGCTGCATGACATGCAAAAAGGCCTGTTTTGCTATTTCAGGCCAAGAGGCCGGAGATAAAAAGCCGTAAGCATTGCTGGTTTGCCTCCGCTGCGGGCGTGCATCTTCCTTTTTAATTCTGATTGATCGCCGTATCCAACGAAGGAATCCTTGCTCTTTTAGCTGCCTCAATAATCGGACAACGGTCGCACGAGCAAAACCAACCTTTTCAGAAATCGTCTCAAGAGTCGGTTCTAAACGGCCTGTTCTAAAATCAGCCATCCGAAACAGCATCTTTAGCAAGCGAACCGCTTTATCACTTAAAGCCCGCGTTTTGATCGAATACTGATCGACAGCTTCAAGATAGGCACCAATATGGTCTTTATTGATGGCTTTCCAAACGAGATGTTCACGTTCGCCCACTTCATAAGAATTTCTATGGACGGGGTCTAATGGCTTCAATCTGATTTCTGCGTGTTCCAGTGGGTCAAGAAATTTGGCTTGGGCGGTTTTATGGGCAATGTCTGCCGCAGATTCAGCATCTAAGCCGCTTTTTACGAGCTGACGAAAATAGTCATTCTCATCAAATTCAGGCTGTGGCGGTTGTTCGTTATAACTTCGGAAAACTAATTTATCCGTTGTTGCGCTAGTATCCTCTTGGGACTGAAGCTGCTGGATAAGATTAGAAGCACTTACTTTTGTCATTTTCCTGTCCTCTCTATGGACAGGGCTAGATTTCACTACACAATTTTTTACCTCAATAGAGGCTTGCGTATTCCTGCAACAATCATTAGAATCAACATTGCTTTATGTTGTTATGTCGGTTCTAGTAACCGTTACATTTCGAAATCAAAACGTCCGGTTGTTGAAGCAACCGGACGTTTTTTTTGCCCTGAAAGCATTTCAAAACTGGTTAAAGATTTACGCTTATTTTTAACTATCAGACAAGAGCATTTTTAAAAATTAGAAGAAAAACCTATTTTTATCCGAATAATTCAAAATGAGATCCAATTCTCACTAGTTAAATTATCCACTCATCAGCTTTCCAATAAATTAAAAGCAAGGCAGATCTAACATGATATTCCTAATAATTGCTCCCATTATCCGTTAAAGAATGATCTTTAAATCGGAGAGCAAGAAATTCATTCTTTGCAAGATTAATTATAATCGGGACAAAACATTTATCGAGAGATCTATCTGTTCTTTTCTCTTTTATAAGCTCGTCTAAATTGCAAAGTTTTCTCAATCTGCCGCATTCAAAGTAGCCATAAGAGATTGAATATCATCAAATTTTTTTAGTTTACCCGTTCGAGCCTCCAGCATTGCAGCAAGTGTTTTTTTGTTTGGAACCAAAGGTTCAAAGGGTAACGCTTTTTCTTGAACAACTTTTGTAAGCATCATTCGGACGGCGTCCGATACAGTAAGGCCTATACTACCCAAGATCGCAGCAGCTTCCTGTTTTATTTGCCCATTAATCCGAGCTTGCACTAACTGATTAGCCGCCATTTTTATTCCATTTTTGAATGACAAGATAATTCATAGTATCTGCTTTTAATGATTTTGAAAAGCGATGTTTTTTCAGACCCGTTGTGTTCGCGATCAACCAAAGCCTGCGGTAAATTCAACCCTCTGTTTTGACGCGCGCTCTATTAACGCAGATATAGCCTAAATCTTCCCAAATACAGCTTATAAAGCGGGTTATTTAATAGAATAAACCCGCCCCACTCAACGCATTTTGACGCAGCACTACCAATCTAAGCAACACGCTGGTTTTTAGCGAAATTGGACAGCTCAATAGACATTTTATTAAGCAAAACGATTACAATATGATTTCAGATAGCTAACTTTAACCCACTATCTGGCACTCTACTGGAAAGATAGAGAGTATGTTTTGTCTTACTTGGCTGTCATTATTTATCATGATAAATAA
>NC_017185.1 GCF_000175255.2 Zymomonas mobilis subsp. mobilis ATCC 10988
TTTCCTTCGGAAAAACAATTCCAGTTCGCTACTAGGGAAAGAAATATAGGCTGGATTATTTCCTCTGGTCTTTTCTCAAATTAAAGCAGTTAAAACATGCCGAACTATGCAATCTTTAGGTTTGAAAAACATAAAACAGTTGGCACGATTAAAGCCGCGAGCCTGCATATGACGCGAGGCCGCGAAACACAAAACGCTGACCCAGATAGAAAAGAACTAAACGAAATACTCAAAGGCTCTACTGACCCATCAGCAGATGTTAAATCTATGCTGAATAAAATTCAGAAAGAAACGGGAAAGCCTCTTAGAAAAAACGGTGTGCAGGCCATAGAACTGTTCTTTGGTATGTCTCCAGAATGGTCAAAACAGGCCACTCCTGAAAAACTCGAACACTGGAAAACAATCACCCAGCAATGGGCGGAACAAACCTTTGGAGAAAACAACCTTGTATCTCTTCAGCTACATGCTGATGAAACAACACCCCACTTAACCGGCTTTATGGTGCCTAGAGACCCCGATACAGGCCGTTTAAACGCATCGAGATGGTTTGATGGTCGAAAAGCCCTTTCTGCCCTCCAGACGGGTTATGCGGCTTCTATGGAGCCTCTAGGGCTGGCCAGAGGCGTAAAAGGTTCAAAAGCAACGCATCAAAGAGTCCAAAGACATTACGGAAATATCAACAAAACTTTACAGCTAGATCCCAAGATTCAGGCACCCATCCCACCCTCAATTTTTACAAATAAGGAAGAATGGGCAGAAAAAGAACGCCTAAAAGCCCAAAAATCGGCACTTTCCGTAATACAGCCGCTGGCTGACAAAGCGGCGAGATATGTGGAAGAAAAAAAACGAGCAGATAGAGCAGAGGAAGCCCTGTCATTAGCTAGAAGAAAAGCTGATAGCATGCGTGCAATACCTCTTTCTGATGTCTTAAAAACCTTAGGCATGGAACTTGACCCAGCAGACAAAAAGCAATGGCGAGACCCTGAACATAGATTCCGAATTACGATAGATAATTATAAATTTTATGACCATTCAGCTCAAAAAGGAGGGGGTGGTGCCATTGATTTGCTCATGCACACAACAGGCCAAGACTACAAAGGCGCGCTATCATGGCTGGCTGACAGGTTTGGTGATGAAACTGCCCGTCATGATATGCTTCTAAATGATTTGTATCGAAGTAAAATCAGAATAAATGAAGCAAAACAAAGACCTGCTTTTAAACAACCAGAGCATAAAAATGAGCCGAAAATTAGGGAGTTTTTAAATTCCCGAGGAATATCATTTAACAATATTCCTGACTCTATCCGAACAGATGATCGCGGTAATGTAGCCTTCTTGATGTATGACGATAAAGATACACTTCAGGGCGCAGAATTACGCGGAACAAGCAGTGGTTTTAAAGGGTTAGCCTTGGGAAGCAGTCGCGAAGCCCATTTTACTGGCAGCATCAATGTAAAAAATGACGAAAAGTATGATCTTTATATCGCTGAAAGTGCGATAGACGCGATTTCAGTAGTCGGCTTTTTAAGCCCAGAAAAAATTAAAGCTGGCGTAAAATTATTAAGCACCAGCGGCGTAAGAACGTCTCTTACTAAAACTCTCCGAAAAATCGTTGAAAAGGCATCTTCTGTCCATATTGCCTATGATTGGGATGCTGTAGGACAAAGAGCAGCATCGCTATTAGTCGGAGCGATTAAAGCCGCGTTTCCAACAAAAAAAGTTGAAAACTGGCTCCCACCTAAAGAACAGATGATACACGGAAAAGATTGGAACGATCTTTTGATGGTTAAACGCGGTCTTAAAAAGACAGTTGCGCCTAAACAAACCGTAAAGCGAAAAATCCGGTTTTAATTTTACAAATACCCTGCCTTATCTCTTTCCCCAGTAGCTAAAAATAGGGTGGCTTTGCCACCCGTATATAACCAACAGCTTTCTCATGGTTTTTCCGAGGCAGGATTCAACGAATTTCCCCACTAGGAAGAACTAAGAAAGGGAATCGTGAAAATATCCCTAAAATAGGGAAGTCGATTTTCAGAATCTGTGAAGGGGTCTATCAATATTGATTAAACCGTCTATCAAAAAAAGGGGTAAAATTGATAGACCTTGCCTCATTCGATGAATAGGTATAATCAAAAAATGTGGTTTTTTTGATTAAAGGTTTATCAAATATGGCGACAAAATTGAGAAAGCAGCCAATCAGATATGACGAGAATCCTTTCATCGAAGGTATGGTTGTGCCAGTTAAAAGTCAGAGGGTTCAGTTATCTCGATTAGGACGAGATGATAACATTCTGGTCAATCAAGCCACTGGTGAGATGCAAGGCACTCATGTGACGACTTACAGACGTGTTGATAGTGAAGAATTTGTAAAATTATTTAGCACCAATATCGCGCTAACTTTTGAACTAGGAGCCGCTGGAATAAAAGCTTTCAGCGTTCTGGTTTGGATACTTCAAGACAAAGGCATCAGCAAAGACCTCGTCCCTTTAGACAAATTCGTTTTAGAGGACTTTCTTAACGCACAAGAAAAAAAACTGGCACTATCTCAAGCTACCTTTGCAAGAGGTCTAGCCGAATTAGAAAAAGCTAAAATCATTGCAAAGCATGTTCGCCAAGGATGGTATTTTATTAATCCTAATTTCGTTTTCAATGGCGACCGCGTAGCTTTCACAACAGTTATAGAACGCAAAAAGACGCTCCAAAAGCAAGACGAATCAGAATAAATTCAGTACTCACTACGGAATTGCTTT
>NC_017262.1:1500000-1787500 GCF_000175255.2 Zymomonas mobilis subsp. mobilis ATCC 10988
AGCGTGAGGTCGGAGGTTCAACTCCTCCCCGGCCCACCATGGTTCAGGTAGGGAATTTCAAAGGGGCCTTAGCTCAGTTGGGAGAGCGCTAGCTTTGCAAGCTTGAGGTCATCGGTTCGATCCCGATAGGCTCCACCAGAAATTATCTGGTTGTTTTCCAAAGAAAGATGAAGAGGAAAAGAGATCCTTCTGATGATATCAGGAGGGTAGGGGATTTATCCCTGAATGTTATTTGAAATTGTGAATGGAAATATTGAAAATCGATGCCGCGACTTCGATTTTTGAATGACTGCTTCGGTGGTTGTTTAGAAAGCGAAAGTTGCAAAAGTAAAGATATTCAATTGATGCTGAGATTTAACAAAAAGCATCATCGGTGGAAGAAGCAATTCTGACATTGATGGTGGAAGTTCTCAAGCGTGAGGTAAGAGCATTTGGTGGATGCCTAGGCATACACAGGCGATGAAGGACGTGGCACGCTGCGATAAGCTACGGCGAGATGTGAGCAATCTTTGACCCGTAGATTTCCGAATGGGGAAACCCATCCTCACCATTTAATTTCGATATTGTTCTGCAGTATCGGAGTTAGGTGGGAAGGATATTACCAAAGTGAATACATAGCTTTGGTGAAGCGAACCCGGCGAACTGAAACATCTAAGTACCCGGAGGAAAAGACATCAACCGAGATTCCGTTAGTAGTGGCGAGCGAACGCGGAGTAGGCCAGTACCTTTGATTGCGTTAGCAGAAGTCTTTGGAAAGAGACACCATAGTGGGTGACAGTCCCGTATGTTAAAACAATATTGAAGGTCTTGAGTAGGGCGGGGCACGTGAAACCTTGTCTGAACATGGGGGGACCACCCTCCAAGCCTAAATACTCGTGTATGACCGATAGTGAACAAGTACCGTGAGGGAAAGGTGAAAAGAACCCCGATTAGGGGAGTGAAACAGTTCCTGAAACCGAATGCTTACAAGCAGTAGGAGGGTCTTTAAGGCCTGACTGCGTACCTCTTGCATAATGGGTCTGTGACTTAATGTATCAAGCAAGCTTAAGCCGATAGGTGTAGGCGCAGCGAAAGCGAGTCTGAATAGGGCGATTTAGTTTGATGCATTAGACCCGAAACCCGGCGATCTAGGCATGGTCAGGATGAAGGTAAGGTAACACTTACTGGAGGTCCGAACCGATTAACGTTGAAAAGTTATCGGATGAACTGTGTTTAGGGGTGAAAGGCCAATCAAGCCGGGAAATAGCTGGTTCTCCGCGAAAACTATTGAGGTAGTGCCTCATGTGATGACCGTTGGGGGTAGAGCACTGGATGGATGCGGGGGTTTCGCGACCTACCAAATCTAACCAAACTCCGAATACCAACGAGTTTAACATGGGAGACAGACGGCGGGTGCTAAGGTCCGTCGTCGAGAGGGAAACAGCCCTGACCTACAGCTAAGGTCCCCAAGTCATGTCTAAGTGGGAAAGCTTGTGAAGACCCCAAAACAACCAGGAGGTTGGCTTAGAAGCAGCCATCCTTTAAAGAAAGCGTAACAGCTCACTGGTCTAAATAAGGGTCTTTGCGGCGAAGATGTAACGGGGCTCAAGACATGCACCGAAGCTTAGGATTGTTACATTAGTAACAGTGGTAGCGGAGCGTTCCGTAAGCCTGTGAAGCAGTCTGGTAATGGACTGTGGAGGTATCGGAAGTGCGAATGCAGACATGAGTAGCGATAAATAGGGTGAGATGCCCTATCGCCGAAAGTCCAAGGGTTCCTGCGCAAGGCTAATCCGCGCAGGGTGAGTCGGCCCCTAAGACGAGCCCGAAGGGGGTAGTCGATGGGAAACAGGTTAATATTCCTGTACCTGGAGAGATGTGACGGATCGTGTAAATTGTATGTCCTTATCGGATTGGACATGCTCATAAGCGGTTCCAGGAAATAGCCTCTCCATATAGACCGTACCCTAAACCGACACAGGTGGACAGGTAGAGTATACCAAGGCGCTTGAGAGAAGGGTGTTGAAGGAACTCGGCAAATTGCCTCCGTACCTTCGGAAGAAGGAGGCCCTTATTATAGGCAACTATTCTAAGGGGGCACAGGCCAGGGGGTAGCGACTGTTTAGCAAAAACACAGGGCTCTGCAAAGTCGGCTTCAAGACGACGTATAGGGCCTGACGCCTGCCCGGTGCTGGAAGGTTAAGTGGAGGAGTGCAAGCTCTGAAATGAAGCCCCAGTAAACGGCGGCCGTAACTATAACGGTCCTAAGGTAGCGAAATTCCTTGTCGGGTAAGTTCCGACCTGCACGAATGGCGTAACGACTTCCCCACTGTCTCCAACACCTGCTCAGCGAAATTGAATTCTCCGTGAAGATGCGGAGTACCCGCGGTTAGACGGAAAGACCCCGTGCACCTTTACTGCAGCTTCAGAGTGGCATTAGGAAAGAACTGTGTAGCATAGGTGGGAGGCTTTGAAACTTGAGCGCCAGCTTGAGTGGAGCCATAGGTGAAATACCACCCTGTTGTTTTCTGATGTCTAACCTAGAACCATGAAACTGGTTCAGGGACCCTCTGTGGCGGGTAGTTTGACTGGGGCGGTCGCCTCCTAAAGAGTAACGGAGGCGCGCGATGGTTGGCTCAGGCCGGTTGGAAACCGGCTGCAAGAGTGCAATGGCATAAGCCAGCCTGACTGTGAGACTGACAAGTCGAACAGAGACGAAAGTCGGTCATAGTGATCCGGTGGTCCCTCGTGGAAGGGCCATCGCTCAACGGATAAAAGGTACGCCGGGGATAACAGGCTGATAACCCCCAAGAGCTCATATCGACGGGGTTGTTTGGCACCTCGATGTCGGCTCATCACATCCTGGGGCTGGAGCAGGTCCCAAGGGTTTGGCTGTTCGCCAATTAAAGTGGTACGTGAGCTGGGTTCAGAACGTCGCGAGACAGTTTGGTCCCTATCTGCCGTGGGCGTCGATATTTGAGAGGAGTTGCCCTTAGTACGAAAGGACCGGGGTGAACATGCCTCTGGTGGACCTGTCGTGGCGCCAGCCGCGCAGCAGGGTAGCTATGCATGGACGGGATAACCGCTGAAAGCATCTAAGCGGGAAGCCTCCCTCAAGATAAGATATCTCAGAGCCGTCGAAGACTACGACGTTGATAGGCCAGATGTGGAAGTGTGGTAACACATGTAGCTAACTGGTCCTAATTGCTCTATTCACGCTTTTGAGAACTCCACTGTCAATGTCAGCATTGCTGACCTGATAATGTTTTCTCTCAGCTCTTTTGAATATCTTCGATTTTCAATTTCTTCACGCACAGGTGTCATAGCTTGGTGGCTATAGCGTCAGTGACCCACCCGATCCCATTTCGAACTCGGACGTGAAACCTGTCCTGCGCCGATGGTACTGTTGCTTAAGTAACGGAAGAGTAGGTCGTCGCCAGGCTTTGTCACTTGTGCTTGAATTTCCATTCCAATTTTAATTAGCTACTTGCTCGTTTTCTTGCCCAGTGTCGCGGGGTGGAGCAGCCCGGTAGCTCGTCAGGCTCATAACCTGAAGGTCGCAGGTTCAAATCCTGCCCCCGCAACCAACACCGTTAGTATCCAGCTAACGGCTTTTTTTTGCCTAATTGACGGCACCTTTTCCGAATACTCTCCCCAGATACTCCGTATCTGTCTCCCTATCTCTAGCTAAAACTATCCTTCTCCAGTTAGATACCCCCCCTTCAACGCTCTACTCTCTTGATTGCGAGAAACCCCACATAGCAAAACGGCGCATCATGCAGTTTTGCTATGTATCTTCGGCTTAAAGAGTAACGGAGGCGCGCGATAGTTGGCTCAGGCTGGTTGGAAACCGGCTGCAAGCATGCTGGGACGGACGGTAATCTTCTCCATAAGCGCACCAATGATCCCAGATAATTCCTACTGTGTATCAAGATAATCTAGCTCTTTGCCTATCATGCCATCTTTTATTTGAAGATTCCTGCTGCATTCCTATTAACCTGTTGATGAGGTGACCACCAAAAGGACATGGATCCCTCGATAAGCAAGTAAAAGAGATTGGGGCGGGGAAATGGGGATGGAGCCACATCATAAAAGATGCCCAAAAATTACTTGACCACTAGTAAATATACGCTAAGTTTTTTAGCTGAAAATTATTTTATAAATAAATTTAAGTGACTATATAATGTTACAGCCTATTGAAAATGCTAATCAGATATTTGTTGTTATTATCGATGAAGCATATCGATATTCAGATGATCATTCTTATCCACAAGCAAGTGAAAAATATCGACGGGCCTTAGATCAAGAGTTCCAGTCTGATTTCCGAACCGCTAATATTGGACCAGGAGCCGATCTTCCTGCATTTGTTACAGCTCTTAATAACGTACCCACGTCGGTTAAGGTTATCCTCGGGCTTTTTTTTCTGGAGCTTTAATAAAAAACAACCTTGATGCGTGGGGTAAAATATATTCCCGTCTGCGGTGTTTTTTTTCTAGGCCTGTTCTGTTTGCACGAAATGGAGCTGCCGTTCTTGCTGTCCAAGCCATTTTTGATGAGTTGGGTGAACTTCCTAAAACAATAGAACTTTTACGATATTCTAAAGAAGATGCTTGGGGATATCATAAGAATAACCTTGCTGAAATAAAATTGGATAAAGCTATTGCCGATAATAGTCCAATGATTTTCTTGTCTCGCGTTGTTCATTTATTTGAAATAGAAGCTGATGGTTCGATTTTTCGCGTTGCAATAGATGGCAAAAATGTTGAAATTATTCGTGTTAACGGTAAAATTTAAGTATTATGTATAATTTGTGGGTCTATATATTTTAGAATATTAAGCTTATCCTGTGTAACGTTTCTTAAATTTTTCTAGAAAAAGCCATACCTATCTTTCCCAGGGTGTGAAATTCGTAAGAATTCAACCTTTGGAGAATGGAAAAGAAGGCGATGGCTACTACTTATTGCATTATTTTTGGCAAGCAGGACATATTTAGGAAAATAATTGCAAAGCCTAGCTTGCTATAGTTGAGAAAAAAAGAAAACCTTATCTGGTTATTCTCGGTTTTTACCAAGATAACATTGAATAAATCTCACAATAATCGATAAAAACAGCCTGAATAGATATAACAGGCTGTTTCAGATTTTTACTTTACCTTTTTATTTGCTCTGTTTCATCTTGCTGGAATGATTGAAATCAACTTGTTCCTGATAGGCTTCTGTTAATTTATCCAGAAAGCTAAAAAGTTTGCGGTTCATATCGTCATAATTATTCTGGCGTAGGCTATCGGGTGACTGCACAAAGGGACGGTCGGACATCGCCTTGAGCTCTGATTCCGAGGCTGCAATTAACAGCTCAATAACCTCTGCTGTGAACTCCATATGGCACTGAAAACCATAGACGAGCGGCGTATATTCTATGATTTGACGGGGACAGCCTTCGCTATAGGCTATAATCGTTGCCTCTGCTGTTAAGCCTGGCATGTCATTATGCCAATGACCGACCTCCAGACCATCGCCAAAAGCTGTGAATTTTAGATTTTTTTTGCCTTCTGGCGTGATTGTGATCGGGAATTTCCCAATTTCTGTTGCTGGGCTATGGGTGTAAGGCGCGTCTAAGGCTCCTCCAATCAACTGGGATCCCAAACAGACACCTATCACGGCTTTACCGGCTGCAATACAGTCAGCAATCAGTCTCGACTCTGCCTTGGCATTAAAGTGAGGACATTCCTCTATTGTTGTCGCTGGCGATTGAGGCCCTCCGAGTATGATCAAAAGATCAAGTTTATCGGGTTGTGGGAGGGACTCTCCCTGATAAAGACGTGAGTAGCTGGTCTGATAGTTATTTTTATGAGCCCATATTTCAAAAGCACCTGGCGCTTCAAAGGCCTCGTGAATGATAAAATGAATTTTCATCGGTAATCCTGTTTCAAAAAAGAAGCGTGAAGCAATGTCTTTGACTGTGAACTAGATTTTATCGGTCAAAAGGATATATCTTGTAACCGGCTCTAATAAGAGTGCCAGTTTTATAAAATCGAGTAGGCCAGTTGTTATTCCGCAATGAATTTTCTCTTGAATTAGCAAGAGATAGTAACAAGCCCATCTATCTGTGTTTAGCCGCTTCCATTATCCGCGAGATAGAGCAGGGACGTCTGAAATCCGGTGAGCGTTTACCCGGCACCCGAATTTTAGCGAAAAATCTGGGCTTGCATCGGAATACAGTTGATGCCGCTTATCATGAACTAACCATGCAAGGCTGGCTAGTGGCGCAATCTTCTCGCGGGACTTTTGTTGCTGATGATTTGCCCGATTTTGCACCAATCGCGCCTATCAATCCTCCATCCTCTAGGCCGTCAAAAAGAGAAATTATCGCTACCCGAATGCTCAATATATCGGATGGCACGCCTGATCCGCGCCTTGTCCCACGGAGCGAGTTGATTAGAGCCTTTCGACATGCCCTTGGCACGCCAGCCTTTCTTTCTGGGGCAAGTTATGTTGACCCGCGTGGAACAACAGAATTGCGGATGGCTCTTGCTGAGACTTTTTTTGATGCGCGAGGGGTCAGCATATCCCCCGATGAAATTATGATAACACATGGCAGTCAGATGGGGTTATTTCTGGCGGCTTCGGCTCTTTTAAAGCCGAGTGATGTGATTGCAGTCGAAAATCCAGGCTATCCTTATGCATGGGCGGCTTTTCGGGCGACGGGCGCAAAAATTATCGGGATACCAGTGGATGAAGATGGGATTGATGTCGAAAAGCTGGCTACAATCGCAGAAGAAACACCTGCCTTACAGGCCGTCTATGTTACGCCTCATCATCAATATCCTACAACTGTAACATTAGGGATGGGGCGACGACTTCGGTTATTGGAAATCGCACGGCAGCATAATTTGACCCTTATTGAAGATGATTACGATCACGAATATCGTTTTGACAGTAAGCCTATTTTGCCCCTTGTGGCACGTGCCTATCATCAACAGCCTTTTATTCATTTGGGTTCTTTTTCCAAATTATTAGCGCCGACTATCCGGCTTGGTTATGTCATTGCGCCGCCTGATATTATGGCTCGGATGATGGCCTATCGGGAATCTATTGATCGCCAAGGGGATATCCCGCTGGAATTGGCTTTGGCTAGCATGATAGAAAACGGTGATTTAGGGCGCCATTCCCGTAAAGCGCGGCGCGTTTATGCGGCTAGACGGGATGTCTTGGCCGAAGAATTAAAGACGCATTTGGGGGATGCTTTTACTTTTACTATACCGGCTGGAGGATTGGCTATCTGGTTGCGGTTAACGGACAGGTTAAATGCTCAAATATGGGCGGAAGGCGCTGCTGAAAGAGGTCTCCGTATAAAAGACGGACAAAGATTTTCTCTCGATGATTCCTATCCTTTAAATTATTTCCGCTTTGGTTATGCCCATTTGAATGAGGATGAAATTCGTCATGCGGTCTCTTTACTCCTGCAATCACGCCCAGACGCGATAGACTGACTATGCTTGTCAGGAAAACCCTCTGTTCCTTTGTGGGTTTATAGTAATCTGGCCTATGGTTTTTTATAAAAACCGGCACTTTTAGGGTGTCACATTGTTCCTTATCCTGCCTTTCATCATCATGTATTTTGGAAGGTAATCATCATGGATTTTTCAGGATTAAGTGCATTTCCAATTACCCCTATGAATGAAGAGGGTGTCGATCAGGCCACTTTTGAAAAGATTTTACAGAGATTAGTCGATGCCGGTGTCAATTCTATTGGTGTTGAAGGCTCTACGGGTAATTATCCCTATCTGACCGAGAAAGAGCGGATTCAATATGCGGCGCTTGCGGTTAAGGCTTCCCGTCAGATTCCAGTTATCGCCAGCATCGGGGCTTTTCGGACAAGAGATATCTTGTTGTTATCCGAACAGCTTCAGAAATCGGGGGTTAGCGCTTTGCTTTTGCCACTAGTCTCTTATCATGCCCTGAATGAAGATGAGGTTTTCTCTCTTTATGAGACGGTCAGCAAGCATGTTTCTGTCCCTGTTATTGTCTATGATTCCCCACTTATTAGCCGATTTGCTTTTTCCGATGATTTATATCAGCGGATATGCCAACTGCCTCATATCCAATCCATAAAAGTACCGAGTGCGTGGCCAAACGAGCCAGAGGCTTACTTGCGTTTGCAACGCCTGATGAAAAGCTTGCCATCCTCTATTCAAATTGGGGTTAGTGGTGATCCAACGGCGGCGAATGCCCTCAAACGGGGTGCCAAAATTTGGTATTCAGAATGGGGCGGAATTTTCCCTCAGAAAGCAAAAGAATTGCTTGAAGCGGCCTTTGCCAGAGATGAAGAAAAGATTTTTCATCTATCTCTTCAATTTGAACCTTTTTGGGAAATGTCACGTCACTATGGCGGTAGTATCCGTCCTATTGCAGCGGCGGCCTCTATCTTGAGACTGACAGATAAAAATAATTTACCGCTGCCTTTGATGCCGATTTCTATGAAGGATCAAGATAAATTAAAACGCGCGATTGTTGAAAATAATATGAATTGATTTTTATTAGGTGGATTATTTTACCTTATAGGTAATGTAATCTACCTAATATTTATAACGAGATAAATTTATACATTTGTAAATTTTAAAATTATTCTCCTGTAATGTATTTTTATTCTGAATTAGATTGATGGATAGGATAATCGAAACTGTTTTCTGATGCTCCATATTTTTATTGATATTGATAATCATTTAAATTATTCTTTTAAAGATAGACTTTTGCTTCTTTGCGTAAATTTCGATCGTTATGGGATACTATTTACTATGAGCATCAATATCATTTTTGGTTCTGACAGCGGATGCACGAAGAAAATAGCTTTGGATATGGCGAAAAGAATAGATGGCCGAGCTGTCAATATTCTGAAAGCCGAGCCGTCTGATTTTACTGATTGTTCCCTTTTGATATTGGCTTGTCCGACTTATGGGGATGGCGAATTACAAATTGACTGGGAGGATAATCTAGCCCTTTTGCAAGAAGCCAATCTTGACAATAAAACGGTCGCTATATTTGGCACTGGCGATCAGGATATCTATCCAGATTCTTTCGTCGATGCGATTGGCATTCTGTATGATATCGTCATCGAGCGAGGGGCGAAGGTTATCGGCTTTACCGATACCGCTGGATATCAGTTTACAAGATCGCTGGCTGTGCGTGATGACCATTTTGTTGGCTTGGCTCTGGACGAGGATAATCAGCCTTTTGAAACAGATGATCGTATTGCCAGCTGGTTGAAACAAATCTTATGACAAGGCCGCCTGTTATATCCTATTTCAGCCAATATCTTTATGAATATCATAAAGGTGTAAGGTTACTTTTTCTGTTGACCATGACGCCTCATGAAGCGATGGCGGTTCAAAAAAGGCTGGAAAAAGAGTCTGTTGACTATTTTATTCAGAAAGTCAGCCTAACCAAAGTTAATGTTTTTTTTGGGCGGTCGGCCTGTATTGAGACAATCCGCCATATTGTCACCCGTCCACTGGTTGATTTAACGCCAGAGCAGGATTTTATCCTTGGCAGTTTGCTCGGGTATGATCGTATCCAGCAATGTGAGCGCTATCTAAAACAAGTAAAGCAGGTCTCCAATAGGTTGGAATCTGTCCATTAAAGGCTGTTTTTAAGTGGTCTTCGCCAAATTGGTGATGATGAATATCATTATGGCCGTTAGGATAGGCCTATCTGCGATAGCTTCCGATGAGGTAAAATTTCGCTTGGCTTAAAAGCGGAAAACGAAATTCGATTGGTAATAGGTGCCACTTTTGGCACCCGCCTCATGAAGGGCATGGGAGGTTACAAATCGGGATACATATTGCGTCCATGAGAAATGTGTGTTGATCTGCCATGTCAAAGCCGCTTGCGGTGCAGTGCCGATGAATTTTCCGTCAAAGTCGCGGGCAAAGCTGTATAGACCGGATGATTTATAAATCGGGTCATTGGTATTTTCTCGCCAGAAAAGAGGCAGTTTGAGCTGGAGACTGACGGATTTCTGGGGTGTTAGTCGGACAAGCGGTGCCACGCTGATAAGGTTGGACGGCGCAATATAGGTTGTTGTGTCGAGATAATTGGTTTGGGGATTAAAGGGCGAGATATAGCCCCCGATGCTCCCTGATGTTTTTGAGGCGTTCCCGCCAGAATAGACATCGCTTTGGATGCCGGCAAAAAGCCGTAGCGGATTTTTGGGAAAGCGGTAGCCGACAATCGAGTTGATGGCATAGGCGTTGACGTTCCGGCTGCGATCAGTTCCGGCATAGCGGAAAGAACCACCTTGCCAGATAGCGCCTAATGAAAATTCGATAGGCCCAGCCGCCCCGTGCCATCGAATACCAAAATTGTTGCGTATATCGGTGCCTTGGCTGCTTTTGTTATTCGGGGCAGAAATGGCCCCTAATTTACCTGTCAGCCGATAGCCGATGTAAAAAGCATCCAGAAAAGAATAGCCTTTTTGCCCTAAAAAGGAAAAATCCGGCGGCGCCCATGTGCTGTTGAAACCGTAAAGGCGAGTGTCATAATCTTGGTTATCGTGAAAAATCGCCTGTTTATCGGTATTGGTGCCAACAAAATACCAACCATCCACCCTGAATCGTGACCATAGGGCATAGCTGCGGAAACCGTTCCACGACAAAGGCACATTGGGCGTTTCCCGATTGTAAAGCATATAGGAAGGCGCATCGAGGAACTGTTGCCGTCCGATAATGATACCGCTTTTGGCACCAAGGACAGTGCCTTTCACTTCTACAAAGGCTTGCTGTAAGTCGAGCGTTTTTTTGTAGGTTGCGTTATAGCCATAGACATTCCATCCAGAGGCATCTGCATTCACGATCTGGGCAAAAAATCTTAGATGTGAGCCGACATGTAAATCGGCTCCGTAAAGATTACGGATACCAAAACGACCGGAATTGTTGATTTTTTGAGTGCCTAATTGAGGCTTTGTTTCAAACCAGTTTCTGAAACGGGTTTCGCCTGAAAAGCTGATCCATAAAGAGCCGCTTTTGTTTAAAGGCACATATTTTAGAAAATCAAACGGATCTTTTCTGTTCTTGGGATCTCGAAGGTCGCTCCAATCTTCTGCCCATGCGGCCACACCATAACGCCCAACGGGGCCAAATCCGGCGGCTTCACCATTTCCCCGATTGAAAACACCCCAATTATATTGATGGCCAATATGGCGGTTGACAGCTTGGGGAACGTAATAAGGCTGTCCGACGGGGTTCGCATGAGGAAAATTCTCAATCGGCGGGAGGCTAGGAAGGGGTGCCGACATATCCGTTTTTTTATCTGCAATCGGCATGGTGCTTGCCAATGATTTATCTATATCCTGTTTTTCTCCCTTAACGGCGGCGGTATCGGCCTGTGCCGCTTGGTTCATGAAAAGAGATAAGACAGGTAAAATCAACAGCGGAAGAAGAATACGATAATGTGGGTAAAATCCCTTATCATTCCTAGTCATATCCGGTTGAATTTTAGACAAAAACCATTCCTCTGATTACCGAAAACATCCCGCTTTTGAGGGTAATTCAGAGAGTAAATTATAAAATTTCTGTAAGCCGTTATACAAAGTAATTATTAGCTTAGATAAAGATAAAGTATGATAGCTATGATTGGTAATAGAGCTATCATTTAGACTGTTTGTTGGTAGGAATGATATTTTTATTCTTTATTGAAGAAATATTATTATTCATAAAATCTGGTCTTTTTTGCAGGGATGAGTCTGCTATGGGGTAATAAAAATTAAGGCATTATTCTTTTACTCTAGCCGAGATTAAAAGACCTTAAAGAAGCCGTATAAAAAGGAAATCCGCCAAAAAAATAAAATATTTTCTGTCGGGCGGCGGCTTGTTTTCATTTATCGGTTTTAAGCTGTTTTTTCAGGATTAAAAATTTATCCAATATCCAATTTAGCTTTGCCATTGCTCTAAAATCTTCTGAATAAAGAGAATAGTCCTTTTATCGAGGTCTCTCAGATTAGGCTATCCTTGCCTATCCTTAAAAAGAGATAATCACCCTAAAATATCTTAGGCGCCTTTTCTGATTTAGATTTGGCCGCCGGATTGATCGAATATCATTTCAATATAAAATCCTGCAAATCCTGCAAATCCTGCTTAGGTAATTTTTAAAATAAATTTATGTTTAAAATATATTGTTGTTTCCTATTTTGGTGGTATTGTTAATATTATATTCTGTTTCGAATAGAAAAATAGTTATTTGATGCCCAAAAATCGAGCTATCGGGGAATAACATTGAAGCGTAAAATGTTTGGCGTGACAGCCATCATTGTTATCGTTGTGGCTCTCCTTTTTTGGAGTGGTTACCATGCTTCAACACCGACTGTTTCGGGACGAAAGGTGACGGATAGTCGCGGCCATCAGGTCGTTATTCCAGATCACCCCCAGCATTTTGCCGATTTGTGGTATCCAATAGACGAAGTAATGGTGATGTTGGGTGCCAGCGATAAAATCACCGTGACTGTTGGGAATAAGCCGCTTTTACCTTGGCTATTCCATATGGCTCCCGATCTTAAAAAAGCCATCGCGATTAAAGGCCTTGTCCCGAATGTCGAAACCTTGAAAGCTGCCCATATAGATATTGCGATTACATCAAGTAACTCACCCGCGACCCCGATTGTTGAAAGATCCGGTATTCCCGTCATCGAGGCCGGTTTTACGGATACAGCCTCTCTTCAAAAGTCGATTTCTTTATTGGCAGAAATGGTGAATACCGACGATGCCCGAAAAGCTGCCCAAGATTATACGAACCAGTTGCAACAGGTTGTTGCCTCTGTCAGTTCAAAAACCAATTCTTTAGCGGTAACCGATCGTCCCCGCGTGTTGCATATCCAGTCTTTATCACCGTTACAGGTGGATGGTGACAAAAGCATTATCAATGAATGGATTACGGTTGCAGGTGGCCGCAACGCCGCCGAGGCGATTACGGGCAATAAAAAGATCATTTCATCCGAGCAATTAGCCCAGTGGAATCCTGATATCATTATTTTGGGACGGTCATGTCGTGACCGTCCGAAGAAGGATGGCTCACCGCTTTCTTCAGTTTGGTATGATTTACGAGCAGTGAAAGAAGGAAGGGTTTATCGTAATCCGGCGGGTGCCTTTGCATGGGATCGTTACGGTTTGGAATATCCGCTGCAACTGCAATGGGCTGCCCAGCTATTCCATCCTGCGCTTTTCCCATCTTTGGATATTCGCCAAGAAACAACAAATTTTTATAAGCGCTATCTCCATTATACGCCTAGCCATGAAGAGGTGGAGGCTATTCTGGCGGCTTTACCGCCGAAGGATGCCTAGAAAGACATGCGGTTTCGCCATAGCCCTTTTCTAAGCCTTTCCTGTCTTGGGCTATGTTTTGCTTTGGCGGTATTTTCTCTTTTTATCGGTCGGTTTTCCTTTTCTCCTACCGAATTATGGCAAAGCTTTTCCTATCTTGGGCAAACAGCGTCATCCAGCCGAATGGAAACAATCCATTCTATTCTCTGGCAATCCCGATTACCGCGTATTTTAGCAGCCCTTTGCGTCGGTGCCGCCCTTTCAACCTCGGGGGCTGCCTATCAGGCTATTTTCAGAAATCCGCTGGTTTCTCCCGGATTATTGGGTGTTTTGGCAGGTTCTGGTTTTGGGGCAGCTTTATCGATTATCGTCGGTTTTAATCCGGTGTTGACCCAGATTTGTGCTTTCTTAGGTGGTATCTCTGCGGTCTTAATTTCGATTTTAGTCCAAAGAATATTAGGACAAAATTCGGTTTTAATTCTTATTTTCGGCGGCCTGATTAGTGCGGCTTTTTTTACGGCACTCTTATCTATCCTGAAATATATTGCCGATCCCGAAAGCCAATTACCCGATATTGTTTTTTGGTTATTGGGTAGCCTGACACAAATCAGTTCAACCCAGCTTGCGATGGTTTTTCTTCCAGTGGCAGGCGGTATTCTAGGGTTATCCTTTGCCGGAAGGCTACTGGATGCGCTGTCTATGGGGGATGATGAGGCCTGCACCCTTGGGGTGTCTGTGCATTATATCCGCTATTCTGTCATTGCGGTGGCGACAATGTTAGCGGCGTTAACCGTGTCGATGGCCGGTATGATTGGTTGGGTTGGTTTGGTTGTTCCGCATATTGCCCGCGTGATGGGCGGCACAAGCAATCAAAGAGTTATCAATCTGAGCGCGATTATCGGGGCGATTTTCTTGCTGCTATCGGATGATCTGGCGCGTTGCCTTTCCCCTGAAGAAATACCGGTCGGCATTATTACTGATCTGGTAGGGTGTCTGTTATTTTTATGGGTTCTGGCTTCTTCGCGGGAAATATCCCTATGACCCTGCTACAGGCTAGAAATCTTCGCTATCGGCGGCAAAAAACTGTTATTTTAGATGATATTAGCCTTTCTTTTCACCAAGGCGAATTGACAGCTTTACTCGGCATCAATGGTGCCGGAAAATCGACTTTATTGCGCCTGTTATTAGGGTTGATGCCGCCGGATGAAGGTAACATTTTCCTTCAAAATAAACCGTTGAAAGCGATCAGCCGGAAAACGATCGCGCGCCATATTGCCTATGTTCCGCAAGAACATAAGGCTATTTTCCCCTATACAGTAGAAGAGGTCGTCTCGCTTGGCAGGCTGCCTTATATTGCTTTTGGGCAAAATCTGTCTCTCTCCGATAAACAGGCGGTGAAGCAGGCTTTGGATTATCTCAATATCGCGTCTTTATCCGCGCGCCCTTATACCGAGCTTTCTGGGGGTGAAAGGCAAAGTGTCCTTTTAGCACGGGCTTTGGCGCAAGGCGCGTCTATTCTGGTTTTGGATGAACCGGAAACCGGTCTTGATTTCGGGCAACAGCTTCGCTTGGCCGTTTTGCTCCAAAGACTTGCGGACGAAGGCTATTGTATAGTGGCAACGACACATGACCCTTTGCGAGCGCGCCAGATATTTTCGCGGGCTATCTTGTTACAACAGGGACGGATTATTGCAGATGGTGCGCCAAAATCGGTTTTAACCCGATCAGCGATAGAAGCCCTCTATAATATTGATGAAAATATCGCTTTGTCATGGGAATCGGTTGAGTAAAGGATGTCTTATCAGGGCTTTTTTATTTTTCTTGGCGATCGGGAATAGCGTTCAATCTAAAAATCTTGCTGTCCAATAGCCGATGCCCGCTATAAACGGATGACGAAAACCCACAAATGAGGAGATTTTATTATGGCGAAGAAGCCGAAAAAGCAGAAATGGGATTGGGAAGAAGATAACGACACGGTTACTTCCGAAGAAGATAGCGATCAGCCGGCCGTTAAAGACAGCAATGGCACCCCGCTTGCGAATGGCGACAGTGTTCTGTTGATTAAAGATTTGAAAGTCAAAGGGGCAGGGCAAACGCTGAAACGCGGAACGGTTATCAAAAATATCCGTCTGACCTCTGATCCTGAAGAAATCGATTGCCGCACATCGGATATTAAGGGGTTAGTGCTTAGAACCGAATTTGTTCGCAAGCGTTAATCTTTCCAGTCAGGCTAGGCCTGCTCTCGTAAGATGATGAAGAATAGCCGCGAATTGTTTTCGGAAGTATTTTTGAAAATAATTTGGCGGTTATCTTCCTTTGAAATGTGACCGGAAACGATAAAGAGGATGTCTCAATGGTCGAGAAAAAAGAAATCATCAAGGTCGGTCTGATTGGCTATGGTTATGTTGGGAAAACCTTTCATGCGCCCTTTATTGATGCCGTCGAGGGGTTAGAACTTTCTGCGATTGTTTCCAGCCATCCTGAAACGGTCAGAGAAGACTGGCCGGATATGGCGGTTTATCCCGATATTGATATTATGTTGAGCAATAGTAACGTTGATCTGGTTGTTATTGCGACGCCGAATGATACCCATAAGCCCTTGGCTGAACGGGCTTTGTTAGCTGGCCGACATGTGGTGGTGGATAAACCTTTTACCCTGACAACAGAAGATGCCCGTTATCTGGCGGCCTTGGCTGAAAAAGAAAAGAAATTATTATCGGTTTTCCAAAATCGCCGTTGGGACAGCGATTTCTTGGGTGTTAAACAGGCGATTGAAAAAGACTTGCTGGGTGATATTGCCCAATTTGAATCCCATCTAGACAGATTCCGCCCCGTTGTTCGCCAAAGATGGCGAGAAGAAGCCGTAGCAGGCGGCGGCCTTTGGTATGATTTGGCACCGCATATGGTCGATCAGGCTTTGGATATTTTCGGATTGCCGGATAATGTTCAGGCCAGCTTTGCTGCCCAGCGTTCTGGTGCAAAAACGACAGATTGGGTGCATGTCATTCTGTCTTATGGTGAAAAACGGGTCATTTTACAGGGAAGCATGTTGGTGGCTGGTGGAACCGCTCGTTTTACCCTGCATGGCGAAAAAGGCAGCTTGATAAAGCGCTATCCTGATCCGCAGGAAGCGCAGCTTCGTTCAGGAATGAAGCCATTGGATAAAGATTGGGGCAAGGATGCTGACCCGATTTTGTTCTGGGATGCTGACGGAAAATCTTCTTCTTATCCAACGCCTTCAGGTGACCAAACGCAATATTACCGTGAAATTTACGAAGCCCTGACGGGTTCAGCCTCTAATCCGGTAACGCCGATACAGGCTATTGCCGTTATGGCTGTGATTGAAGCTGCCATTTTGTCGAACCAGTCGGGTGAAAGAATTGCCCCTGATTTGACCAATGCTGAAAAACAGGCTTTTGAGAAAAAATAGATTTTATTCTTGGGGAGAGGAAAGGGAGAATCATCCGGCCTCTCCTCGATCATAAAATTGGGGATGATTTTATAATTTTACTATTCTGTTTTTTCTTTTTTCGGTAATAAAAAGAGAGCCTCAATGTAAAATTGAATAAAAAATAAACCCTTGTTTTTTATAATAAAAAACAAATTTTTTAGCATTTTTAATTATTAAATTTCATTTTTAACTTGAAAAATCTTGCAATTTTTCTCAATCGTTGTCTTAATGGATAGCCGAAATAATGCTTGGCGCTTGTTGCAGTACGCCATTCAGGCTATAATTTCCCCAATAGTAAATATGGATATTGGATTATGAATGCAGCTGATAATTTAACTGTTTCGGCACCACTCTTTCGGCAAGTGACCCGCCGCCGTGCGATTGCTTTATCAGCTGTAGCGGCTGGCGTTGCAGCCGCACCTTTTCTGTTCAAGCTTGGGATGGGGGGCGATCTCCGCGAAATTGTCTGGCATGGAACGACTTTAGGCGCGCCTTCGACTATCAAACTCTATCACAAAGATGAAGCGGTTGCCCAAAAGGCGATTGATGCCGCGCGTGAGGAACTGGATCGGCTGGAAGCTATTTTCAGTATTTATCGCGCGGATTCTGTTCTTAGCCGATTAAATACCACGGGGCGCATTGATAAGGCACCTGTTGAATTTATGGATTTGCTGGGTACGGCTTTGAATATTGCCAAATTGACGGATGGTATTTTCGATCCGACGATCCAGCCTTTATGGTCTTTATATTTTAATCATTTTATGCAGGAAAAGCCTGATCCTGCTGGGCCTGCCAAATCGGCTATTCAACAGGCCATGACCAAAATCGGTTGGCAACAGATCAATATTGATACGGCTAATAGAAACGTGGCCTTTGCCCGTCCTGATATGGCGCTGACCCTGAATAGTATCGGGCAGGGTTATATTACTGATCGGGTATCCGATGTTCTGCGGCAACATGGTTTTGATTCTATGTTGGTCGATATGGGCGAGCCGCGCGCTTTGAAATCCCGCCCCGATGGCAAGCCGTGGCATATCGGTATTGCCAATCCGGCCGATCCGTCACAAGCGATTACCGAAGTCAATGTCCGTGACAAATGCGTGGCGACTTCTGGTGGATATGGCACCTTATTCGATGATAATGGTAAATTCACCCATATCATCAACCCAAAAACCGGTTTGACGGCACCCGCTTTGATGGGGGTTTCTGTCATTGCGCCAAACGCCACGATTGGTGACAGCTTGTCCACCGCGATGTTGTTAGTGCCAGCCGAACAACGGCGGCCTTTATTGGTGGCTGGTGGTGGCGACAAAGCCATCTTTGTCACGCCGAATGGCGTCAGTCAGATTATTGAGGCGTAAAAAGATGAGCGACGGTTTTTCAAAACTTTCTCCCGTTTTATCGGATGATTTTACCGGAAATACGGCCAATAATCTTGAAAGTTGTGCAAAAGTCGTCGCCGTTGACAAGGATATTGTCTGGCTGGAACCGGATATTGCCAGCGGTTGCGCGGGCTGTAGCCATTCAGCCGGATGCCTTTCTGCTTTGACGAAAAAAACACCGGCTGAAAGCCGTCGCTTCTCGCTTCCAAATGACCATGATTTTATTTTGGGTGAACAGGTGATCGTTGCGACCTCTGCTCATTTATTGGTTAAAACGGCTTTGTTTTCTTATGGTATGCCTTTGCTGACATTGCTGGTTTTTGCCATTTTTGCCAAATATAGCTTGGGTTTTGGGGATGGCTTGGCGGCACTGGCCAGTTTATTGGGCTTGGCGGTTGGCTTTGCTTGTGTTTGGCTGGGTAACCGCTATTTCACCAAAAGAAGCGGAAACAGCCTTCAATTTGTCCGTCGAGTGGCGGGCTAGCTTCTCTATTTAGAAGCGGCTATTTGTTTTAAAATAATTCAATTTTATATTGTCATTACTGAAAAACCGCAGATACCTTCTAAAGCGCTGCTTTAAATAAGGATATCCGGTTATGAAAACCGCTCTTCTCGTCGTTGATATGCAAATGTTGATGCAGGAAAATATTGATAAAGGGCGTGACTATACAAGTGACAAAATAAAAACCCATATTCCGGCATTGTTATCGGCCTTTCGGGCTGCGGGTAAGCCTGTTTTTCATATACGGCATCAGCAAGACGAAAAAATGTCAGAGATTTATCCCCAGAAAGAAAGCTATCAAGCAATGCCTTGCGCTGAAGCGATCGAAGGGGAAACGGTTTTATATAAAACAACTTCTTCGGCTTTTGCTTCGACTGATTTGACAGATCGCCTTCGCAAGGCAGGCATCTCGCATCTGGTTATTGTCGGAGCCGTCGCGGCTTTTTGTGTAAATTCAACCGTCCGTGCCGGAAAGGATCTCGGCTTTGAGATTGTTGTGGTCAAAGATGCGCTGTTAAGTTTCGATCTTCCTACTTATAATCTGTCGGCTCAACAAATATTGGATATGACTACAGCGATTCTGGCCGCTGCTTTTGCTACTGTTGTTGATACAAAAAGCGCTCTTACAAGTTATATTTGATGCCGACGATTTGAAGATGCCAAGCGCTGGCTTGGTCGCTGTCTATGCGCATGGCGATAGGGGTATTATCCTCTATTTTGTTCGTCTGAAATTGGGCTTTGTCTTATGGGATAAAAAGACAGAGTTATTTCTGTCCTGACTGTTGATTTTTCTAAAATGAGCGATCTTTTTCATAAAAGATGATGCCATTTTCTTTTATGACAGGGGAAAGGGATTCTGTTCTATTTTTTAGAAAAACGGCCTCATCCGATGGCGAATCATTTATTTTAAAATTCTTTTTAAATCTTATATTTTGGAATTTTATTAAAAAAAATATGGAATAATTTAAAATTTATTGTATATTTTTACGAATATAGAACAATATATTTTTTAGGATATCCCATGTTAAAATTAAGCGCCAGAAACCAGATTAAAGGCAAAATAATCAAAATTGCCAAGGGAGCCACCACTTCCCATATTACCTTGGATGCCGCCGGAACCACGCTTATGGCTTCTATTACCAATGAGGCGGTAGAAGACCTGAAATTGGAAGAAGGCAAGTTGGCTGTCGCCGTGATTAAAGCCTCCGATATTATGGTCGGAATCGAAGCATAATAAAGCTGTGCCAGCCCTTTTTGAGAGGGCTGGCATCTCTTCTAAAAAGCGGCGGCGGCAGAGCTGATTTTCTATAGAAAGCTAGAGATTTTGCGTCTGATTATCTTTTTAAGATAGGCTGATTTAAGCGGCTTCCAATTTCACCTGTACATCACAGGGCTTGGCATAATAAGGCGCAGAGGTAACGATAATATCAGCCCCAGCCTCTATATAATCGGCTATATTTTCGGGATTGATGCCTCCGGCGGCGGCGAGTGAGGGAATATGGTCGAAAAATTTCAATCGCTCATGTAAATGGTGAAGCTGCTGGGGGGTGAATTTTTCCAGTTGTAAGATATCGGGCGAAAATTGGGCGACGGTTAAAGCCTGTTCTATGGTTTCAACCTCTACCGTGATTTTTCTTTCTGGCGCGGTTTGTTTCAGTCGCCCGATGGCTTTACCAATATCGAAATTCATAAAAGTCAGATGTTCGGCAAAAACCAGCAGCGTTTCTGAAAGATTGATCCGGTGCATTACGCCGCCGCCTGCCAATACGGCTTTGACCGCTAAAGGGCGGGTTAAAGGAGGGGCTTTTCGGGTGCAACCGACAACCGCCATCGGCGATATCTTTTTGGCTAAAGTCACCATCTTATGGGTCATGGTGGCGATGCCTGCACTCCATTCCATCAAGCTCTGGGCAGATTTCCAACCTAAATGAAGTTGACCTGCCGAGGCTTTCGCCTCCAATAGTAACGTGCCGGATAAGGCTCGACTACCAGAGGGTATCGCATAGTCTATCGATGCCCCCAGTTGTTTTAAAAGGGCAGCGGCTTCTTCGACGCCGCTCGCGATCTGGTCATCTCGCGCCGTAAAGGTGATATGAGCGGGGTGATCTTGGATGCCCAAGGATCGGGTTGTTAAATCTCCATAACCGGCATCTTCCATCCATAAATTTTCTATCAAACCAGTCGAGATCGGTAAAAAAGGAAGGGCTGAAAAAGGCTGACTCGACATGACTTTCTCTTCTGTTTTTTGAGAAATGAATAAATCTTTTCGACAATCGCGAAGGCACCGTGGGAGGGTTCTTATTCTGGCGGTATTGTCAGTGAAGTTAGCTTAACCATCGGTAATTTGACTGGTTTGACAGCCTCTTGATGCACCTTAAAAAGCCGTTCTTTGATCGGTGAAGAATGGACAAAATCATTATAGGCTTGGGCAAGATAATGTTGATATTGCTGCTTTTGTAAGGATTCATCCGCTAGATCGCCCTTATCCGCTTCAAGATAGAGACGCATTTTTCGCAAAATATGTAATCGGGCGACGTTCAATATTTGCGGGTCATAATCGACATGCAATGCCGAGAAGAAATCTTCGGCAGAAGATAATTGGCGTAATGTATCAGCAAAAGACATGATCATTCCTCGGCATTATGGATGGGGCAAAATCCCTGTTGAAAAAGGATTTGCCGCAAGCCCGCATTGGGCTGGGTATGGGTGAAATTTTGATGGATTAAGGCAATTTCTGATAATCCTATGGCGCGTTTTTGATGGCTGGCCTGCATTTTGACCGCCGCCAACAGATTTTGGATCATGTCTTCTTGCGCTTTGATGCCCAATAAAGAGAGCGCATGACGGATTGCTGCCCGTCCCGAATGTTTTCCCAAAACGATTTCACGCTGTCTTCCCAATTTTTCGGGGTTCAAGGCTTCATAACTTGCAGGATTGCGTAAAAGACCAGCCACGTGGATACCGGATTCATGTTGGAAAACGGCTTCCCCGACAATGGCTTTATCCGGTGGAATGGTTCGACCTGCCGCTTGGGCCACATATTGCGCTAGATTATAGAGTTTTTCGGGGCGAATCCGTGTCTCTTTGCCTGCGATATGGCTGGCAGCGATCACTACCTGTTCGAGTGAGGCATTGCCTGCGCGTTCTCCTAAACCGAGAACCGTGACACTAGCGCCTTTGGCTCCGGCCTTGATCGCGGCGAGGCTGTTGGCGGTAGCTAGTCCTAGATCATCATGGCCGTGAAACTCAATATCAAGTGGGCTTATTTGATGAAGCTGGCTGATAATTTCATAGGTCGCAAAGGGGTCAAGAATCCCTAGGGTATCGGCAAAACGGATTTTGAAGGCTCCGGCTTCTTCAATCACGCCCAGCAAATCGGTCAAGAAAGATATTTCGGCTCGGCTGGCATCTTCTGCACCAACAGAGACTTCTAATCCACGATCTTTGGCATAGCTGATGACCTTTTGGCAGAGCCCCAATATATCCGTTGCCGACAGATCGGGAAATTTGGCGGCCATTTGAAAAGGCGATGAAGAAATAGAAAGATGGACGGTCTTGGCACCTGTTTCCAAGGCTTTGTCCACATCGGAAATTTTCATCCGACACCAAGGAATGACCCGTGCTGTTTGGCTCTGTTGGACAATTTGGCGGATGGCTTCTATTTCGCTGGCACCCATGGCGGGAATACCAGCTTCGATTTCATCAACGCCCGCCTCATCCAAGGCTTTGGCAATATGTAATTTTTCGGATAGCGTAAAGGCGACACCCGGAGCCTGCTCTCCATCGCGCAATGTCGTGTCGTTAATGATGAGATGTTTGTCACTTTTTGCAGGCATAACAACCACCTTCTGTTTCTATGAGTTATTTTTATATAATTTAATATCAAATATTATTATAATATATCTCTATTTGATCGAGGGTCTTTTAAAATTTTATTCATTTGTTCTAGGACATAGCTGACATCTTCTTCGCTATTCTCTCGCGAGAAAGAAAAACGAAGAGCGCCATGGGCAAATGGGTAAGGCACTCTCATGGCTCTCAAGACATGGGAGGGCTCTATTGAGCCAGAGGCGCAGGCTGAACCGGAAGAAGCCGCAATGCCGGATTGGTCGAGAAAGGTTAAAAGGGCTTCGCTGTCTTTATTTTCAAAAGCAATATTGAGAGTGTTCGATAGGCGATGTTCTCTGTCGCCCAGAATCAAAGCTTTGCTATCCAAGGCTAACAGGCCTTGTTCCAATTTGTCGCGTAAAGCCGCTATTACGGCATTGTCTTTTGAAATTGTATTGAAGGCCTTCTCGGCGGCCAGCCCCAATCCGACAATCGCCGGTATATTTTCTGTGCCGCCGCGTCTGCCTCTTTCTTGATGACCGCCTCGGATCAGGGGCTGTAGCTTTAATCCTTGACGCAAATAAAGAACGCCAACAGCTTTCGGTGCATGTAATTTATGTCCCGACAGTGACACCATATCGATATCAGAATTATGCAAGGAAACGGGTAATTTACCGATAGCTTGGACGGCATCGCTATGAAAAAGGCTACCGGCTTCATGTGCCATCCGACTTAAAATTTCTATCGGGAAAAGGGTGCCTGTCTCGTTATTGGCATACATAAAAGAGACTAGCGCAGTTTTGGGATTCAAGGCGCGTCGATAGGCTTCAATATCAAGACATCCTTTGGCATCGACACCGATATAGTGAATTTTGATATCGCGATATTTCTGGAGCCATGCGCAGAGGCTTAAAATGGCGGGATGCTCAACTCTACTCGTGATGATTTCATTACGCTCGGGATCGAAAGCCAGAGCGGATAAGAGGGCTGTATTATTGGCCTCTGTCCCGCCGCTGGTAAAAATGATTTCCTGTTCTTCCTTGGCATTCAGCAGCTTTTGGACTTGCTGTCTTGCGGTTCTAAGCGCGGTTTTAGCCTTGCGACCCCATCTGTGCAGAGAAGACGGATTGCCGAAATGCTCGCTAAAATAGGGGATGATCGCTGAAAGGATTTCAGGATCAATGCGGGTCGTTGCATTGTTATCAAGATAGACAAGCCTCATTCCTGTTGCGCCCTTTCTGCTTTTAATGGCCGGGCGGCATGGGAATGACCCGCAACGGGACACCAATGCGATCAATCAGAGTTTTCTGGATGCCATGCACCGTCAATGTCGATAATTGGCATTGGATACAACTGCCTGTCATACGGACGATGACTTTGTTATCTTCGATACAGATAAATTCGCAGTCGCCGCCATCACGTTTCAGCGTCGGGCGAATTTCTTCAATCGCGATAACGATATCCTGTTGATGCTGCTGTAGATCCATTTTCAGAACCCCTTCCTATCTATCGAGGGACGGCAAAAAATCGTTTTCGGACGGTTGTTAGTGAAATGATTTTCCGCAGGAGCATTTTGAACCGGCATTCGGGTTGTCAAAAGTAAACCCAGATTCTTCGAGGTCGGTTACGAAGTCTATTTTTGTCCCTTCTAAAAGAGGGGCGGATTCTGCTTCGACAAAGATTTTAATGCCCTTTTCTTCGACAATAATATCATCGACTTCGGCTTTCCGTGCCAACGCCATCCGGTATATCAAACCGGCGCAACCGCCTGTTTCAACCATGATACGAATAGCGTGCACGGAGGCATCTTCTGTTCCGGTTATGGATTTGCGGATAGCATCAGAAGCACTGTCAGTCAGATGAAGCATCGCCGTTTCCTGTATTGAGGAGTCTCTCAACAGATCGAAGCAAATCCTGTGCCACATAAAAGAGCCGCTATCCTTTGGCTCTTTTTTAGAAAAATGTCGGGTTATGCACTGTGACTATGGGACAAAATGTAGGCTTTTGAACAATCTTCCATCTGGTCGATTAAGGAAGCCGGATTTAAAGACTGTGTGCTAACAGGCTTTCGCCTTTTTCATCCCCGAAGCAATGTTCCATATCGTCACATTCTTCGCAAATAGGGGAGGGGCATAGACCATAATGGTCATCACGGCAGATGAGGCGGAACAGGAATTTTTTCCACTTCATGTCTTTCGTGTTTTTTTGCGCCAAAGGTTCGAAATAGCGTTCCATGAGCCAGCCAAGTTCGCGGCGATTTCTTAATCCCAAATCCTGCCATAGATGATGGGGGGCCATGGAACGGCGGGCAATCATTCCGGCCAAGATATATTCAAATCGGGAATCCTGACTGGTATTGCGACAGAGTAAATCCCGTAAATAATTTTCGTCTTCTGCACATTTCGGTGCTTTTTCGTCGCTATAAGGCTGAAATATTTCTGTGGCATGGGGAAAATAATCGGCGATAATCTCGGTTACCATCGCCCCGCTATGCCCCAGTTTTTCAGAAAGCGGGGCTTTATCTTTTTCAGCCTCTTCCAAGCTGATGGCGATAATCGAGGCGAGGATATGGCTTTCAAATTGATCGCATATACTTCCTCGTTGTGACATCAATCGATCATAGATGGACATAGGACTTCCCCGTTATCAGGCGGCGGCATGAATCTGGCTTTTGGTTGGGCAAACACGGGCGCAAGCACTGCAACCGATACAGGCACCTTCGTCCTGAACAGTCATGACAGTTTTGATAATATCGCCGTCATCATCCTCTTCAGGGTCGATCAATTGGCCGTCTTCATCGACGCCATAAAGGCCGAGGACATTGTGACCGCAGACTTTGTAACAGCGGCCACAGCCGATGCAGAGTTCAGGATTGATAGATATCAGATATTGCGGCTGCCATTCGCGGCCATCACGCGTATAAACAGGCATAGCATTTTCCTTTGCAAAAGGGGGATAGCGACTTTGCTAGGCGGCGGCTGCATCGGGAAATTGTTTGATGATTTCGATCGCGTTATCGACAGCCCGACAGCCTTCTTGATTAAGGGCGGCCATATCTTCAAAGCCGAAACGATGAACATCCCGCATGCTTTTTGCCAAGACAACCAATCGACCCACAATCACGAATAACCGTCCGAAACCTTCATGATTTAATTTCAGGATTGGGACGGCCATCTGCCCGCTTTTTTCTTCAATGGCTAAAGCGACTGCTTGATAGAAATAATCAATACGATCAATAATTTCAGGGTCAGGATCGCCGATGATCGGGATGGCGCGTCTTTCCTCTTTGGTGACGATATATTCGGAAAGGAGCGCTGCATCCTGTTTATTTTCCCATGCCCCAAAGCTGTCTTCTGCCCGAATACGAGTGATTAACATCCGCATAAAGGGGCTGTGTAGATCGCTCATCGCCCAGCCTCCCTTAGTCGTCATCTTCGTCGAGAAAATCCATCGAACGGGACGGCATCCCCATAGCCTTCCTTAACCATGGCGGCGGGTTACCTTTCATCATCTCTTGCACCCGTTTGATAATCGACGCGATGGATTCTTCAGCAGGCAGTTTGACGGGGTGAATACCGGCATTCACGACCTTGGCGGCGGCGGGCCCACCAATGGCGAGGATGAAAAGCAATTTACAATCAGCCAAGGCTTCTACTTTGGGCGTGATGCTGTCTTCGCCTTCGATATGGCTGCCGCTTTGATCGGAGATTTTTTGAAAACCCAAGGCTTCGACAAAATGGGCATCGTCAGAAGTGACATCCCATATAGAAAAGCGATTGGCACCACCAAAATGGGCATTCAAAGATTTCATGTCATTGGTGGCAATCGCGATCCGTAATAACGGGGCAACATCCGTATTGCCTGAGACAGCCTCTTTCCCGTGGGATTCAACCAATTGCAGACGACGTTCAGGCATAAAGCGGCTCCTTCAAAATATCTGCGCTGTTGTCAGCGAAATCAGCCGGTTTCGGGTGATGCGTTTTTTCCAAAAACAGATTGGCAATTCGGAAGATTAAATTTTGGGTGCCTTGATATCCCAAGGTCAGACTATGGGCATTGCCGATCCGGTCAAAAATTGGGAATCCAACCCGAAATAACGGAATACCCAGCCGTTCTGAGGCTTGTCTGCCATGACTATGGGTCACCAACATATCGACTGGATGGTCACGCACCCCATCTTCAAAATCCATAAGGTCACCGACGATAACTTTTTCTGTCGGAATATCTTTCAGATGAGGCGAATGGCTTGTTGATGAAACCGCGACCTCAATCTTTGCGCCCAAATTATGGAAAAAATGGCTCAAACTGACCAGTAAATCAGGGTCGGCGGCAATGGCGACTTTCTTCCCGCCAAAATAGAAATGACCGTCCAGCATGGCATCTACCAATTGGCTTCTTTGTCGCCGGTAGCGTTGCGGAATGGATTTTCCAGATATGCGCGAAAGTAAGGCCATCAACCGATCTGATGCGGATAGGCCCGTTATGTCAGGAAATAAGCTGGTCGGGATACCTGTCAGACTTTCCAATAAATCAGCCGGTTTCCGCATATGTTCGCCAATCGCAATCGTATGCGCTGAACGTGCCATATGGGCGACTTCTTCAAGGCGGGTGCCGCCCATCGTCGTTGTCATCCAGTTTTCAGGGATATGACCATCAAGGGATGAGGAAATATCGGGAAGAATAACCGGATATAATCCAAAACTTTCGATAATATCCCGAAGTGCTTCAATATCGGCAGCGGTCTGATGCACCCCCGGCAAAACATTGATTTGTTGGAAAGAGGTGACAGCGGTGCTCCACGGAATGACAACACCGTCGATAATCGCGGTAACTGCATTTGACCAACCGTCTTCCAAAGCCCCGTTATAATCAGGCGTTGAAACAAAGGTGATTTGGCGATTGGCAAGATCGGGGTTTTTAGCTCTGATTTCTTTTAAGGCACCGACATAATCTTCGCCCCGCGTTTCAACTAAGGCCGTGGAGGCAATGCCAATAAAACGGGGATCAACACGGGCTGTCAGATTGAGAATGGCTTCTTCCAGATGGTTATGCCCACCCAAAATAGTCGAGACTTCATTCATCGCGGTGGTTTGTAGCGGTATTGTTTCTTTGAAATGCCGGACGGCCAAAACCAACGCAAAAGAAGTGCAGCCTTGGGAACCATGAAAGAGGGGAATCGCCTTATCAATACCAAGAAAAGCCAAGGCTGCCCCAAGTGGCTGCGAGACTTTCAGTGGATTGATGGATTCCGGTTTTTTGTTTTCGACAACAATGCTCATGATGCCCTCTCGTTAAAAAGATGATTGTCATCAAAAAGGTCGTCTATTTCCGGTGCTTCCCAGCCTTCCTCCCAAGGGGCAGGCTGTCTGACTTCTTGCCAGACCGGATTGGAAAGGGTGCAGTCGATATCCTGAACCAAAGCCAAAATGCCGCTATAGCCCGCATAGGCTTTATGGCGTTCCTGATTGATATCGACCCACGGAATTTTGGCTTTTAAAGCGATAAATTGGGTGCGTCCTCCTGAAAGCATGATGTCGGCTTCGCCTGCTTTCAGGCGGTTATAAATATCGCGTGGCGGGATTTTTTCGATCATATGGGCATCGCTGCCCATCAGCTTTTTGATTTTTTCTTTATCGGTTTCGGTCGATTTCCGAACAGAGGTGCCGACAATCTCGATACCCGTTTGTTGCAAGGCCGAGACGATAGACCATGATTTCACCCCGCCAGTATAAAGAAAAACCCGTTTGCCCTGTAATCTTTGGCGATAAGGTTCCAGTCTTTCCCAGCAGCGTTTTTCTTCAGCCTCGATCAAAGCCTCTGTTCTATCGATCAGATCAGCCGCTGTCCCACCTTTGACCAGAAGTTTAGCTATTTTTCGAAGCGAGCGAGAGGTTTCCTCGATACCGTAGAAAGAGCCTTCAAAGAAAGGAATGCCCCATTTCTCTTCCATTTTTCGGGCAAGATTGATGAGAGCCGCAGAGCAGACCATCATATTCACGCGGGAGCGATGGGCAGAGGCCACGTCCCGATAGCGAGCATCTCCGGTAATGCAGCTATGCACCCGAATACCTAATTGATCGAAAAGGGGTTTGATCTGCCATAATTCGCCGGACAGATTATATTCGCCGATAATATTGATATCGGTATCGCTGCTTTGTTCCGGTTCCATTGTACCGATGACGTGATCGAATAGTGTCTCACCGGCCAATTTATTGCCCAAATTTTTGGTGCCAATAAAACCCGGTGAATTGACGGGAATAACCGGAATATTCAATTTTTGGGCGGCATGTTTACAGACCGCCTCGACATCGTCGCCAATTAAGGCCGGAACGCAGGTGACATAGACAAAAATGGCAGGGGGATTGAAGCGTTCGGCGGCATTACGAATGGCTTTATACAGGCGTTTTTCACCCGTTCCCATGATGATATCCATTTGGGTTAGGTCTGTCGTAATGCCATTCCGGTAAAGTGTAGAGCCAGAACTGGTGGACTGGCGGTTATCCCATCCATTGCCTTCGCAGGCCAAAGGGCCATGCACAATATGGATGACATCGGTAATGGGTTGTAAGACGATTTTAGAGCCATCAAAGGCGCAACCTCCGGCGGTTGCCCCGGGGGTTAAAGGTTTGCCACAGCCTTTCCGACGTTCTTTTTTTCCCTTGGCCACATTCTTGGCACAAGCCGGTTCATTGAACAGACTGATTACTTTTGCCTTTAACCTGTTATCCATCAATGGCTCCTGAAAAGGGAAGGTCTGGAAAGGGGGACGGACAGATCGGCTTCTGTCCGTCTTGGGGGTTAGCGCGTTAATTCGAAAGCATAGGCCGTGTCATCAGAGGCGGTTGCTTTCTTGTCCATTTCGTCGAAAAATTTGTCGAGCAGGGCAACAACCACTCTAATGCCGCCTTGATAGCCCCATAACGGGAAGCGGTGATGATGATGACGATCGAAAATCGGGAAAGTCAGCCGAACAAGCGGGGTATCCGTATCTTTTTCGAGATATTTGCCATAGGAATTCCCGATCAGCATATCGACCTTTTCAGTCGCGAGCAGGGAACGCATATGCCAAAGATCCTTGCCACCCCATGCTTTGCAGTCTTGACCAAAAGCCGAGCTGTCGAATAGCGCCTGCATTTTCTTTTCCCATGCCTTGCTGCCATTTGTGGCAAGGCAATGGCGGGGTTCGCCCCCCGTCTCCATGACAAAGCGTGCCATGCTGTAAACAAAGTCAGGATCGCCATAAATCGCATAGCTTTTGCCATGGAGATAGGCTTGGCTGTCGGTGATGGCATCGACTAGCCGACCGCGTTCTTTTTCGAGTTCGGCCGGAATAGCTTTTCCGGTTAATGCCGAAATCTTCATCAGAAAATCATCGGTGCCTGATACCCCTAACGGATAATGGAAGGCGACGGTTTCCTGTCCGATATTTTCGATATATTCGAGCGTTTTTGGGGTGCAGTAAGACTGCATTGAAACCGTGGCTTTGGCATTGATAGCCTCTGCCACCGCTTCCAAGGCGGTGCCACCATCATACATCCGAAATTCGCCATCTGACGGGGTATCAAACTGGTCGGATACATCAGACAGGATCGTGTATTTGACCCCCATCAGATCAAGCATCCGTTTCAATTCACGGTTATTTCCGACGGCATAACCATCAAAACCCGGAATAATATTGATGGAGTCATTGGGGGTTCGTGTTTTGTCTTTCCAGAAATTTTCTAGAATACCCCGCATCATATTGTCATAGCCGGTGATGTGACTGCCGACAAAAGCCGGAGTATGGGCAAAAGGCACATTGAAATCAGCCGGAACCGAGCCTTTTTCTTTGGCCGTATTGATAAAGGATTGCAGGTCATCCCCGATTACTTCGGCCATGCAGGTCGTCGAAACCGCGATCATTTTCGGGTTATACAGGCTGTAGGCGTTGGCCAGCCCATCAACCATATTGTTCAAGCCTCCAAAAACTGCTGCATCTTCGGTCATCGAAGAGGACACTGCCGAGGCTGGTTCTTTGAAATGGCGGGCGAGATGAGAGCGGTAATAGGCTACACATCCCTGCGAGCCATGCACAAAACTTAAGGTACCTTCAAAACCGGCGGCGGCAAAGACCGCACCTAGAGGCTGGCATGATTTTGCGGGATTGATCGTCAGGGCTTCGCGGGCAAAGTTTTTCTCGCGATATTCCCAGCTTTTAGTCCAATCGGCAATCTCTTTGACCTTGTCGGCTTCCGGCATATTTTCAAGTTTGCTTTTGGCCGACAGCATCTCTTTATATTCTGGTTCCAGAAAAAGAGAGGCATAATCAAGGGTTTTTTCAACAGATTGAGGCATCGTCTAATCCTCTTTTATCAGGGGTGGCAGGGACTTTGCCCTGCCATAGGCTGCCCCATTTAAGCAGCGGTTTTCCAAGGGGCTTTGAACATGCCCCAGACTGGGCTATTGATGGCCAAATCCATGTCACGGGCAAAAATGGCAAAGCCGTCATAACCATGATAAGGCCCCGAATAATCCCATGAATGCATCTGGCGGAACGGTATGCCGGCTTTTTGAACCGCATATTTTTCCTTGATGCCGGAACCGACCAGATCGGGGCGAATGGCCTCGATGAATTTTTCCAGCTCATAGGTTGAGGCGTCGTCATAAATTAACGTGCCTTCTTTGACGTAATGGCCTGTCCGTTGGTAATCATCGTTATGGGCAAATTCATAGCCAGTCGCGACGATTTCCATCCCAAGATCGGTATAGGCATTGACGACATGGCGTGACCGCAATCCGCCGACATAAAGCAGCACTTTTTTGCCTTCGAGGCGGGGGCGGTATTTGGCAATCACCGCATCGGCTAAAGGCTGATATTTGGCGATAACGCGCTCGGCACCTTCTTTGATCTTGTCATCAAAATTTTCGGCAATTTTCCGTAAGGAAGCGGCAATTTGGCTGGGGCCAAACAGATTATATTCCATCCACGGAATACCGTGCTTTTCTTCCATATAGCGGCTGATGTAATTCAATGACCGATAGCAATGGATCAGATTCATCTTGGCCTTAGGCGCTCGTTCGATTTCAGCCAAAGTGGCATCACCCGACCAGCTACCGATTACCCTCAAACCCATTTCTTCGAGAAGAATACGGGAAGACCACGCATCACCGCCGATATTATAGTCACCCAAAATATTCACATCATAGGGCGAAGGTTCAAAGGGAACCTGATTACCGTCTTGGTCAAGCACCCAGTCACGAATGACATCGCAGGCGATATGATGCCCCAAAGACTGGGATACCCCGCGAAAGCCTTCACAGCGCACCGGAACGATGGTTTTTCCGCTGATTTTTTTCTGTTCGCGGGCAACGGATTCTATATCATCACCGATCAAGCCGACCGGACATTCTGATTGAATAGTCGTGCCATGATTAAGCGGGAACAACTCGTCAATTTCGGTGAGAATTTTTTTCAGCTTTTTATCACCGCCGAAAACAATATCTTTTTCCTGATAATCGGAGGTGAATTGCATGGTGACAAAGCTATCCACGCCGGTGGTGCCGTTATAGAAATTCCGGCGTTGCGACCATGAATAATGACCGCAACCAACGGGGCCATGACTGATATGAACCATGTCTTTGACAGGCCCCCAGACCACACCTTTTGAACCGGCATAAGCACAGCCGCGGATCGTCATCACACCCGGAATAGATTTGATATTCGATTTAACGCTGCATTCGCTTAAGGCACCCGGATCGGCTTCGGTGTCGGGGGCTTTGGCAACCGTCAGATGTTTCTGACGGCGCTTTTTGGCCTTGGCCGGATAGGCTTCAAGCACTTCCTCGATGAGGCGGGTGTTGAAGATGGTTTCTTCTTCATTCAAGCTCATCTTGCGCTCCTTACTTGGCGACCGCGGATTCCTTGGCAGCGAGTTCAGCCAGCTCTTGCTCTTCGGTTTTCATGATCCCGAATTCGAGCAGCATTTCTTCCAATTCTTCCATCGTGATCGGGGTCGGGATGGTGCCTTTCCCTGAATTTTCGTGGATCTTTCTGGCTAATTCGCGATATTCATTGGCCTGATCGGAATCCGGTGCATATTGAAGCACGGTTTGCTTGCGCAATTCCGCATGCTGCACGATATTGTTCCGTGGGACGAAATGGATCAGCTTGGAATTCAGCCTTTTGGCCAAGGCTTCGGCGAGTTCATATTCACGGTCGGTCTGGCGTTCGTTACAAATCAGGCCACCCAAGCGAACACCGCCGGTTCCGGCATATTTCAAAATACCTTTGGCGATATTATTGGCAGCATAAAGTGCCATCATTTCGCCAGACATGACGATATAGATTTCTTGCGCTTTGTTTTCGCGGATAGGCATAGCAAAGCCGCCGCAAACAACGTCGCCCAAAACGTCATAAGAAACGTAATCGACATCGTCATAGGCGCCATTTTCTTCGAGGAAATTGATCGAGGTAATAACCCCGCGACCGGCACAACCAACGCCCGGTTCTGGCCCGCCGGATTCCACGCATTTAATATCTTTATAGCCGAGTTTCAGGACATCTTCGAGTTCAAGGTCTTCGACCGATCCGGCTTCGGCAGCCAGACTCAACACCGTATCTTGTGCTTTGGAATTAAGAATAAGGCGGGTAGAATCAGCCTTGGGATCGCAGCCCACAATAAGGATTTTCTGGCCAAGCTCGACCAAAGCCGCGAGTGCATTTTGAGAGGTCGTTGATTTTCCGATGCCTCCCTTGCCGTAAAAAGCAATCTGGCGAATTTTGCTCATGATACTGTCCTGTTTCCGATAAGTCGCGATAGGCGGACCGTTCGGCCCGACAGTCATTTCATCGCAAACAGCGTGCCAATTCCAAGATTGCCCATAAAAAGGCGCGGATAGGCGGTGATATCATCAGAAAAAAGGAGTGCGATTTATAAATTGTAAGGTTCTTTGTTCGAAGCGCGACAAATCATACATTATGATGTCGCAAAACATATTATATTTATAATTTTTAATTTTTTATTATAAAATAATAATATGTGCTTTTAATGCACGGATAAAAGGTAAATTATTTTACAGGTTAAATTTGATATTGATTCTCATTATTTTTGTTATCATATTCCCCTTCCATTGCGAGACATTATCAATAAAAAATAGAGGAATGAATGAGAAACCCGTTACAGAAATGGGGAATGCTGCAAAGCGGAACATGTCTTGTTGCCCTTTTGCTTTCATCGCCATCACATGCTGCAAAAGGTAAAAAAGAGGATCCCGCTGATCTGGTGATTACCGCCAAAAAAGACAGCGATGACTATGGGCAAAAACGCAATACGGCGGCCAAGATAGATATTGCCAATCGTGATTTGCCCCAAACCGTCAATACTGTATCGGCGCAGTTAATGCGGGATCAGATGGTTCTATCCCAGCAAGATGCCTTGAAAAATGTTCCGGGCGTTTCTTTTTCTACGGGGGATGGTCAGCGCGATCAGGTTTTTATCCGTGGTTTTAATGCTTTTGGTGATGAATTTGTAAATGGTTTTCGGGATGATGCCCTTTATTTCAGGGATATGTCCAATATTGAAAATATCGAGGTTTTAAAGGGGCCATCGGCCGCCCTATTTGGACGCGGATCAGCGGGCGGTATTGTCAATCGGGTCACAAAACAGGCTGATACCAATATAACCAATGTGACTTTTACCGGTGGGTCATGGAATGATTATCGTGGTCAATGGGACTTTGGTCGTAACAGCAAAAGAACCGGTAATGGTTTCCGTTTAACGGGGGCGATCGAGAATGGTGACAGCTATCGCGATCAACAATTTGTCCATCGTTTCGCGATAGCACCCTCTTTCATGTATGGGAAAGGCACGGATACGGTTGTGACGTTTCAGGCCGATTATTTGAAAGATCGCCGAATTGCCGATTTAGGCAACCCTTCTTTGAATGGTCGCACGATCAATGTCGATCACCCCGAAATCTATTACGGGTCAGCCGATGCGGCTAAATATGACTATACCCAATCCACCGTATTTTCTCAGACGATCAACGCCGTCCATCATTTTTCTGATAATTTATCATTAAGGGATGGCTTTCGTCATTATGATTATAAGATGTTTCGGGGCAATACCAGTCCGGCGAGCGGGGTCGTTGATGGATTAGTCCAGCTTTCTCACCATCCGGCTTCTCGAGATGAAAGCGGATGGGATAACCAGTTAGAGCTGACGCAAAAAATCGACAGCGGCAAAATTCATCAGACATTGCTTTATGGCTTTGAAGTTTCTCGTCAAAGTAAACTTTCTACTACCTATGCGACTTATCCCGGTAAAAATGCTTCGGCCGCCGAGAAAGCCAGTTTTTATGTCGATGCCTATAATCCGGTTTTGCCCACTATTACAGGGGATGACCTTACCAGTATTACCAACCAGAATCGCGGCATTTTTTATGATTATGGCCTGTATATTCAGGATGCGGTCGATTTTTCTCATGGATTTAAATTACTGGCGGGTATCCGCTGGGATTCCTTTAGTCAGACGACTTTACCTTTGGCTGGATCCGCCAGCTATGCCCATCGCCTCGATCATACATGGAGTCCCCGTGTTGGTTTGACCTATGAACCGGATAACCACCAATCCTATTATATCTCGTGGAGTAAAAGTTATCAGCCCTCTGGTGAAACGCTGAATATTGTGGCCACGCAAGCGGATTTGATTCCTTCTGCGACAACGTCAAAGGAAATAGGTGCCAAATATAACCTGTGGCATGATCGCTTAACGATACAGATTGCCGGTTTTATCATTAAGAAAACCCATATTCAGGCGACCAATCCACTGGATAATAGCACGATGGCGATAGGCACCCAACGCAATGAGGGGGCTGAATTTTCGGCCACCCTTGATGTCGGGAAAGATATTCATTTGATTGCGGGCTATGCCTATTTAAGAACCAAAAATCTGGCTTCGGCTGTGCCGGCTTATGTTGGGAAAGAAGGCACCTTGGCACCTCATAACCAAGGCAATTTCTATATCACCAAGAGTTTTGGCAAGCATTTCGGTATTGGCGGCGGCATGAATTACGTTGGTAATCGTTGGGCTGATCCAAGCAATACCGTTATTTTACCGCATTATGTGACGGGTGATGCCATGGGATGGGCACAATTCGGGCGATATCGTTTCCAGATCAATGCCTATAATCTATCGAATGCCCATTATGTCGTTTCAGGACATGGCACCAATGCCAATCTGAACATGCCGGGCGCTCCACTGAATTTCAGGGGAACGATCAGCGTGTCTTTATAAAAGAGGCGGGTTCTATTCAGCTCTCCTTTCGAGGAGAGTTGAAGAAAGATAATCAGATAAAAAATCCGCTATTTTTTTGAGCGAAAGCGGTAACGCGATTATCTGCATCTCTTCCAAAAAGCGCCGTTCATTTCTGGTCAGATTCTCGATATCGACTAGGGCAAAATGAGGCGCTTTTGATCTTTTGATTATCTGCCTTGCAAAACTTCTCAGCATTTGGTCATCAAAATGGCAACCGATGAACAGGAAGCTGCATGATGACCGCCTTTCTTGCACTGATTCAGGGATGGGGGTCTGAATATCAATTTCGGTCAAGACTTCGACATAATCGGAATCTGAAATCAGATAATTCTGATGCGGTGAAACAGAGCCATGCGGTTTGTAAAGAAGGGTTTGCCATTCTTTAACGCTTTCCATCGGGACTTCTTCGCCCGTGGCATCATAAGCTGTGAACCAGCGATATTCGTTAATCGCTGCGTGATTGATGCCTTGAATTTCGCCCCAGTTCAAAGTCTTGTCTTGGGATAAAGCCTGACGCATGGCGCCATCATACCAACTGTCAACGATAAGCGGGGGATGAAGCGCGGCGATAAGCTGATGCAGTGGGGAAGGGGGCACCGGATTTTCAAAGGCGGCATTCATAATCGCCGTCAGGGTTTTTCGATGGCGGCGGCTTTCGATATATTGCGCGGCAGCCCAAGGATTACCTTTTGCCCGTTTAGGAAGGGCGACCTTCTTCCCGAAAAAATCGGCTAGCCCCTTTATGGAAACCGGCGTCCACTGATTGGCGGTGATCGCGGTGACATCGGGGCCTAGATAAAAAGCGAGCGCCTGACGCGATAAATGGTCAGAAATATCTGACAGGATATCCATCAGTTTTCTTCTGCGCGTTTACGCGCTTCGATAGTAATCGGTAATGGGGTATCGGCGGCCATATCTGGCAATTCCAATGTCCATCCGTTTTTTAAGCGTATCCAGCCGCCCCAAATATCAGGCTTTTCCTGTTCGATAACCGCTTCTTCAAGGTCTTTTTTCGGAACATAGACGGAAAGCCCTCTTGCTGTTTGGCGCAGCATTATTTTCATATTGTGTCTCCGAAAGAAGTCTAAAGCGCGATGTCTAATTCTCGTTTCCGCATACCAACAATTTTGCCACGTTCGACGAAATCGACGGCATAAATATAATAGCGTTGAAGAAAGACACCGATATCGCGGATATAACCGACATCGCCTTTGTTAATCAGGATTTCGCCAATATCGGCACCGATAAAAGTCCCGTCATTTTTGATATAAAGGCGTGATTTTACCTTGGTTCCAACGGGAAAGACCGGTGCTTTTTGAATTTCATTTTCGTCATTCATCCATTCAGCCTTTCCCGAAGTCAGAATTTAAAATTAGGCCGGAATGCAGGTGTCTGGCATCGGGCAGATGGCCGCACATTGCGGTTCGTCAAACTGACCGTCGCATTCGGTGCAGCTATTGGGATCGATGATGAAAACATCGCCTTTCATTTTGATTGCTGAATTGGGGCATTCAAATTCACAAGCGCCACAAGCGGTGCAATTTTCAGCAACAATTTTATAAGACATAGTTCCAATCCTTCTACTAAAGTAATGATAAACGGATATTCAGGCTATCCGGCGATTCTCTTTGGAAAACCGTGCCGCATACCAAGAAGAAAGGCCACTTTCTATCCAGTCATGGGCATAATCGACATTGACTTCGATACCAGCTTTTTCCAGTTTTTCCCGAGGACAATCACCAATACGGGCGCATAAAACCGCCTGAATACCTTCTAAGGCTGTGATAATACTATCCAGCCGTTGGTCATCGCCATTGCCTTCCGCACAATAAAGCGGAATTTTGCGATGACTGATGAATTTTACGCCATAAGGGGAAACTTCGTAAATCTGAAATTCTTGGGCATGGCCAAAA
This sequence comes from Zymomonas mobilis subsp. mobilis ATCC 10988, assembly GCF_000175255.2. NCBI lineage: Bacteria > Pseudomonadati > Pseudomonadota > Alphaproteobacteria > Sphingomonadales > Zymomonadaceae > Zymomonas > Zymomonas mobilis. The sequence continues at coordinate 1,537,657 of NC_017262.1, forward strand.
TGCTGGTTAATCCGCCCGCCTTGTTTGGAAACAACGGCAGCAAGGATAGTTGGCTTGGCCTCTAATTCGGCCAATTTCTTCTCAGCCGATTTCTTCTGTTCCAAATGTTCACCCCGCTCTTGGGCAACAATTTCACGATAGCTGGCACGATTGGCGGGGTTATATTCCAGTGTTTCTGGGATTTTATCCATCGAGAAGGCTTGTCCCCGATCCTCCCCCAATAAACCAATGGCATCCGCCCGACATTGCCGACAATGGCGCATCAATTTTGTGCCATCGGCTAATTGATTTTGAAGTGCCATCAATTCCTGATGGCTGGGCTCTCTCTGTCCGGTCAGGCCAAAATGGGTTCCATGTGCCGGATCAGAAATCAGCGGCATGATATTGTGAAGAAATGCGCCTTTTTCTTTGACGACCCGATTAACTTCTAACAAATGCGTGTCATTGATGTTCGGTATCATGACTGAATTGACTTTGGTGAGAATGCCGCGTTCTTTCAGCAATTCTAAAGCCAGCATTTGCCGTTCATGCAGAATTCGGGAGGCTTCTCTCCCCGTCCAGCGTTTATTCTCGAAAAAAATCCAAGGATAGATTTTTGCCCCGATTTCAGGATCAACCATATTGATCGTCAAAGTGACATGATCAATATTCATTTTGGCAATGTCGTCGATACAATCCGCCAAAGCCAATCCATTGGTTGAAAGGCAGAATTTTACATCAGGGATAGCCTTGGCTACCTGTTCAAAGGTTTCTTTGGTTTTTTCCCAATCGTAACAGGCATCTCCGGGGCCTGCGATACCCAGAACTGAAAGCTGAGAGACTTCATTGGCAACGGCAATGACTTTTCGCAGCGCTTGTTCCGGTGTCAGCCTTTCCGAGACGACCCCCGGGCGGCTTTCATTGGCGCAGTCATATTTTCGGTTGCAATAATTACATTGGATATTGCAAGCCGGAGCGACCGCTACATGCATACGGGCAAAATATTGATGTGCCTCTTCGGAATAGCAGGGGTGGTCTTTGACTTTTTCCCAGATATCATCTGCCAAATCCTTTGCATCTGACATTTTACCACAGGCCGATGAAGCACAACCCTGTGTCGCGGGGCGGGGGCTAGGGATACCCCCGTTGGGTTCCAATGGCTGGATATGGATGAGCTGGGACATAACATTCCTAACGGCTAACACGCTTTACCAAAAGGATATGCAATGGGCGTGCCATAAGCTGACATCGCTTTAAATTCAGGAAAATGGCCTTTTTGTCTCAGACATAAATTGTCTTAACTCTTACAAAATTGTCGGTATCGGTAAAATTTTTGGAATAATCAGACATTATTCGCCAAAAATAAAGTAATGGCATTACAAAAAAACAGCTTTAGAATTTTTTGATAGATATCCCGTTTTTCCGCAGCGCATAGCCTATCTGGCGCGGGGTCATGCCTAGGCTCAGGACCTGTTAATTTCTTGAGTTGAGCGGGCTGTTGTGATTCACAGGTTTACCGATAGAGGTGAAGCTGTGAGTGACGTGTTTTTGCTGTCTGAGCACCAGATGGAACGGATTAAGCCGTTTTTTCCACTGGCGCATGGTGTGCCGCGTGTCGATGACCGTCGTGTCCTGAGCGGGATCGTTTACGTGATCCGCAACGGCCTTCAGTGGAAAGACGCCCCGAAAGCGTATGGCCCGCACAAGACTTTATACAACCGGTTTATCCGGTGGAGCCGCCTGGGTGTCTTTGACCGGATCTTCGTCGCCCTGACGGAGCAGGCAGGCCGTTCGAAGCGTCTGATGATCGATGCAACACATCTGAAAGCACACCGGACAGCGGCCTCCCTGCTCAAAAAGGGGCTTTTCCCCGCCATATCGGACGCACGAAAGGCGGACTGAACTCAAAGCTTCACGCTGTATGCGATAGTCAGGGCCGCCCTGTCCGGCTGCATCTGACCGCAGGTCAGGTCAGTGACTTCAAAGGCGCGGATGTTCTGCTGGCAAATCTGCCGGAAGAAACACAAGAAATTCTCGGGGACCGGGGATACGACAGTAATAAAATCAGACAGTCTCTCGCAGACCGGAATATCACCGCCTGTATTCCGCCGAAGAAGAACCGGAAATCAAAGCCGCCTTACGACTGGCATCTGTATAAAAAGCGTCACCTCATCGAAAATATGTTCGCAAAGCTCAAAGACTGGCGGCGTGTCGCAACACGATACGACCGGTGCGCTCACACATTCATGTCAGCAATCCATATCGCAGCAAGTTTCATCTTCTATCTCAAAGAATGAGTCCTGAGCCTAGGATACGAGCGGCTTTTGCCTGCACCCAACCGGCTTGTTCCATAGCGTCGATCAGTTGTTCTTTCTGGCTACGAAATTCCGATTGTGTCGTTTTTTCCTTGGGAAAAGCTAAATCTGTCTTGTCTGATTCCGCATTGGATGCAGCCTGACAATGCTGGGCAGAAGGACATTCGCTTATCTCGCCTTCTGAACCATGATTTTTGCAGACATGCGGAGTCTTTTCTTCTTCGCGATGCCAGAAAATAGAGGACAGACAATTGTCATTGTAACAGGTGAAATCTTCGGCGGTAATTTCTGTATTTCTGGCAAGAGTAGCTGTCCGCCGAATACAGTTTTCAAGCTCTCGGATATTACCCGGAAAATAACAATGGGACAGAACATCCAAGGCATTTTGATCAATGGTCAGATGGGTTTTGTTTTCCAGATTGAAATGCCGCAAGAATTCTTTCGCCAGCAGAGGAATATCTGACGGATGTTCACGCAAAGGGGGAAGAAAAATGGGAATGACGCTTAGGCGATAGTAAAGATCGGCTCTGAAATTGCCACGGCTGACCGCCTCTTCCAAATTGACATTGGTTGCCGCGATGACACGGACATTAACCTTTAAGGTTTTGGTGCCGCCAACCCGTTCAAATTCGCCTTCTTGTAAAACGCGTAATAATTTGGCCTGGAAATTGGGTGATATTTCGCCGATTTCATCCAGAAGAAGAGTGCCGCCATCTGCCAGCTCAAAACGGCCTTTCCGCATTTGGGCAGCGCCGGTAAAAGCCCCTTTTTCATGCCCGAATAATTCGGATTCCAGAACCGATTCCGGCAAGGCTGCACAGTTTAATTTGATAAAAGGCAGTTCTTTTCGGGGGGATGCCTGATGAATGGCTTGGGCGAAAAGTTCTTTCCCCGTGCCAGATTCTCCGCGTAGCAAGACTGTCACATTATTTTTGGCAATCAGATTGATTTTTTGGAGGATCGATCGAATGATTGGGCTGTCCCCGATAATACGGGGGTGAGGCATATCTTCTGCCTGCCGAGGAGCGGTATGGCTTGATTGCCGGAGCAGAAATTCATGTTCGCGCCGGATCATCTGATGCAGTCTTGCCGTTTGTCCCAAAAGAGCCGCAACCATCGATAACAGGCGGGCATCTCTATCCGGTGCCAGAGCCTCTCTTTCATTTCTGGGCGTCGGGCGGTCTATCAATAAAATACCGGAGACTTTATTCCGATCCAAAATCGGAACGCCGATGACGCAGCTTTTTTGATTGATATGCCAAATATGAGACCGGCTATTTGAAAAATACGGGTCTTTGGAAATATCCCTGATGATGACTGGCATTTTGCCCGTCACAATTTGTCCGACAATTTGTTCGGGGATAGAATCAAAATATATCTTGGCACCTTGCTGGTCACTTTTCGCACCAACCAGAATTTCAGCTTCCTGATCTTCATCAAAAAATGCAATAATCGCATGATCGAGATCAATAAAGCTTTCAAGAACAGAAATGACCCGCTTGATAAGGGTGACCGTTTCCATCGGCGCACAGAGAATTTTTGAAATTTCATAAAGGCCGAACAAGGCCATATCTGGCCAAGCCGTTCTGTTCCCTAGCGACATATCTTTATAAGCAAATTGTTTTGAAGGCATGGTCAGATCCCCTATTCTGTTATCTAAACGGGGGGAGAAATGGCTTTTGATGAGGTCGAAATTACTCGAGCTCTATTGAAAGTCAGGATAGCTCATCATCAACAAAGTGCAACAATAAAATAAATAAGAATCAATATATGGATTTTTATAAGATAAAAAATGCTTTAAATATAAATAAGTTACTAGCATTTAACACGCAGAATGAAAGCCGCCTATTTTTTATAGGATAGATATCAGGGGGGTTCGTCCTGTCCTTTGTCCGATTTTAAAATATCGAATTTTGGGAGAAAGATATTGTGTTAAATAAAATAATAACAAAATATTCATCTATGCTTTTATTAAAATTTAACATTGTAACTTAAAATTATAAAATTTTTTGAAATAGATATCATGATTATCTGGTTGTTTTTTTTACATAGCCAATATTATTGAAATATAAAATTACAATCACTTATTTTTATATAATATTTTATTACTCGATGCTATTTGAGATAACTCTTTAGATTTTTCTTGCTTTTATCTTTGTATTTTTGAAATTTAATAATGATTATTACCTTCAATTTGTATATTTATATTTATTTCTATTTGATTTTTATAATAAAATTTTTAAAATTGCCCGATCATTGATATTTTTTGATGGGGCGGGTAATGCAAAAAAGGCAATCCTATAAGACGCTGCTTTTATATTCTGCAATATTATCAATAGGATTGATGACCGAAAGCAAAGCGGAACCCCCCGTTGATTACAGTAAAAATGATTCTGTTTTGGATCGCGACTCTTCTCAAAATGATTCGAATAAAAAGAAGCCGTCGATATCCCATCAGAAATCAGGGCAAGAGGTCGCTTCCGCACAAGACATCACCGTTAATGCCAAAATAGAAAACGGTACCGGAGCGAGAACCGCTTTACCGGTCGTCAATTTTGGCCCTTTGGGTGATATAAAGCCGGAAAACGCCCCTTTTTCAATTTTAAGTGTGCCTCATGATGTTATCCGCAACCAGCAAGCGCGGAATGTGAATGATTTGATGCAATATTTGCCTTCGGTGCAGCTGGAAATGCGCGGTGATCCGGGAACTTCCCGCCCTCAATCACGAGGCTTTGAAGCGGATGTGATTGCCAATAGCCGCATGGATGGTTTTAATATTGCGACCACCACGCCTTATGCTGCCGAGCAGTTTGAAAATCTCCAAGTTTTGAATGGGTTGGCCGGTGCGATCTATGGCCCTCAAAATCCGGCAGGCACCTTTGAATATACGTTAAAAAGACCAACCACCGAAATGATGGAGGATTTTTCGGTCGGAATCGACTCCCGTGGCACCGTAACTGAAGCCGCTGATATTTCAGGATCGACGGGTAAAAACAACTGGTTCGGCTATCGCGTCAATCTGGTGCATGGTGCCGGTTCCAACTATGTCCGAACAGGGCATATCAATCGTAATTTGGTGAGTGGCAGTTTCGACATCCATGTCGATCCCCAAACCGTTATCGAATTGAATGCCAGCCATTATGTCTATGATATCAAAGGCGGCGCACCCGGATTTTCTTACAGTAACAATATTCAACTTCCAAAGGCGCCCGATCTTAGCACTCCTTATCTGGGGCAAAGCTATGCTGGATATAACGCCCAGACAGATACGGCCTCTGGTAAAATCAAACATCAATTCGGTGACAATTGGAGCCTTGTTGCCGGAGGCTTATTTCAGAATGCGTGGCGGGATGTCTTTGCCAATGCCAATACTTTGATTGATAATATAGGCGATTATAAACAGACGATTGCCTCGGCTGCCACGGCCTATCGATTTAAAATTGCCAGCAATCTTGCCTATTTAAACGGGCATTTCCATACCGGATTTGTGCGTCATGATGTGGCTTTGGGTTCCAATGGCTATGTCATGAGCAATTATAACCCAACCAGTAGCCAGAGTTTTTCTTTAGGCACCAGCAATCTTTATAATCCTACCCGATTTGATGGCACGCGCCCCCGTTCCTCGGGTAGTTATCGTTCAGCCATTGCCCGCAATCAATCGCTGATTGTCAGCGATACGATTACCTTTAACAAGCATTGGTCGATCTTGGGTGCCTTTAGTTGGAGCTGGATGACATCTTCAAGCTGGAATAAGGCCGGAACCCGTACTGCCCATAATTATACCCAAGGCGCTTTTAGCCCGAATACCAGCCTGATTTATCATCCTATTGAAAATCATACCGCTTATTTTACATGGGGGCGCAGTATTCAGCAGGGCATGACGGCACCGGCTGGAAGTGCCAATGTCAGCCAGATTCTTAACCCTTATGAAAGCGAGCAATATGAGCTGGGCTATAAGGTGAAATGGCGCAATTTGTCCTTGAATATCGACGGTTTCAGAATGACCCGACCTTATGCCTATGTCGATACAACCACGAATGTTTATGGCATGTATGGCACCCAGCGGAATTGGGGTTTTGAATTCCAGATGGCGGGTCATATCCGTCATGACCTGTCGGTATTGGGTGGGGTGACATGGCTGGATGCCAAAGTCGGTTCGACGGGCAATCTGACAACTTCCCACAAGGAAATTGTCGGGGTGCCACCTGTCCAGTCGAATATTCTGATTGATTATACTTTGCCATTTTCAAAAGAGAGTTTGGCAAATGGTTTGGCGATTAACGGGAGCGTCCGTTACACTGGAACGCGGGCGGCGAATAACACCAATACGACATATGCGCCCCAATTCGTAACGGCGAATATTGGTATCCGCTATCCTTTCAAAATGGCGAATAAACCTTGGGTTGCCCGTTTTACCGTCAATAATATCATGAACGAACATTATTGGGCTTCGGTCTATCCATCTTCTATCAATGGGGCTGCCGGAGGCACCAACAGTGCTTATGCCGGTTTACCGCGAACCTATTCCTTTACTTTGGAATGCACCCTTTAGGGAGTCGTTCTTCTTTTCCTCGCTCATGATGTCAAAAGCCAAGCGGGTATTTTTTGGAATATCCGGCTTGGCTTTTCTAATTATTAAAAAGCGTCAAGACGCGGATTCCGCTCTTGTCTTTTTATAAAAGATTTACTTGTCGCTTTTTTGTGAAATCTTTTTCAAAAATTCTTGTTGTCGGCAGAGTTTAATTTCAAAAATCTCTTGAACTTTTTACGGAAAGGCTTTCTTTTCAGCGACATAATGTGTTTGTTTTGTCACTTTTGCGACAATAAATGCCGAGAAAAGGCGCATTTGCTCTGAAAAATCACCAATTTAGCGCTAAATATAAGAGTGGCATAAGATTTGCTCAAAAAATTTACAAAGAACCCATTCCATATTTCGTCTGTCAGTTGATATATCCGGCGGGAATATGAACAAGGGGGCGTAGCTTTTCGCCTTCAGACCTCCTGAGGAAGGAATAAAACAGTGACGGATATACTACTTCTGGTGGTAAGTGCCTGTCTGGTCAACAATGTTATTCTAACGCGCTTTTTAGGTTTATGTTCCTTTATGGGTGTAACTACGCGCGTTGATACTGCTGTCGGGATGGGGGCGGCCTGCACCTTTGTTATTACCACCTCTTCTATGGCAAGTTGGGCTTTGGAGCATTGGTTACTCGCCCCCTTTGGTCTGGGATATCTTCGGACGGTCACTTTTATTCTGATTATCGCTTCGGCGGTTCAGCTGACGGAATCGTTTTTTCGTAAATTCTCGCCGACTTTGTTTCGGCTTTTGGGCATTTATCTGCCGCTTATCACAACCAATTGTGCCGTTTTGGGCATTACCTTGCTGTTGGTAGAACAGCATTATGGATTTGTGGACAGCACGGTTTTCGCTTTTGCTTCCTCGGTTGGATACAGCCTCGTTATGGTGCTGTTTGCGGGATTACGTGAAAGATTGGCGTTATCGGTAACGCCTCGTTTATTTGAAGGCCCTCCTATCGGTTTTGTGACGGCAAGTTTGCTGGCGCTGGCTTTTATGGGTTTTTCTGGAATGTCTGTCCACTAGACGGGAAGAAAGAACGATGTTGATAGCCATTATAAGCCTGACTGTCATGGGGCTGGCACTTGGCCTGATGCTGGGGCTGTCCTCGAAATTGCTGCGGGTAGAAGAAGATCCGATTGAAGGCCAGTTACAGGCTTTGTTGCCGGGATCACAATGCGGGCAATGCGGTTATGTCGGCTGTTCACAATATGCGGCCGCTTTGGCGCATGATGGCGCGCCTGTAACCCAATGCACCCCTGGGGGTAGAAGTGTTGCTGAAGCCTTGGCCAAGGCCTTGGGTGTCAGCCTTGATCTGTCACAAGCGGAAGATATTGGCCCCAAAACCGCTTTGATCCATGAAGATTTATGTATCGGATGCACGGCCTGTATTCGCGATTGTTCCAGTGATGCCATTATCGGGGCGGCGCGTCAGGTGCATACGATTATTCCTGATGTCTGCCATGGTTGCAGCAAATGTGAAACGGCTTGTCCGACGGGGGCTATCGAAATGGTGCCGGTGGCGGTCACGTTGGACAACTGGCATTGGGATAAACCCAATCTGGCAATACAGGATAGTTTAGCTAATCCAGCCTTTGCGGCGCAGGCATTGGCCAATCGGATAACGGATGAATCCGATGGTGGACAGGGTAAAGCCTATAAAGCTTCTCTTGAAAAAGAAGCCGAAGAAGAAAGCTTGGGCTAGGGGAGCAGAGATGAAATTATTTTCAGTCCGTGGGGGTATCCATCCCAGTTATCGGAAACAGGCGACTACAGCTAAAAAGATAGAGCCTTTGCCGATTGTGCCATTCTATTTTCTGCCTTTGCGGCAACATTCCGGCGCTCCGGCGGAAGCGGTTGTTAATATTGGTGACCATGTTGGGAAGGGGCAACTTTTGGCGGCTCCGGCTGGCCGGATATCCGCGCCTATTCATGCTCCAACCTCTGGTATTATTCGGGCAATCCAGAATATGACCGCGCCTCATCCTTCCGGTTTGCCGGGGATGACGATGGTTTTGGAAGCGGATGGCAAAGATAGCTGGGCGGAATTACCCGAAGCCTATAGTGATCCTTTCGCCGTCGATCCGCAGTTAATTCGTGAACGGGTGGCTTGGGCTGGCGTTGTTGGTTTGGGTGGCGCGGCTTTTCCGGCAGCTGTCAAATTAGAACAGAGCAGCCAGAAACCCATTAAAATGGTGGTGCTGAATGGTGCCGAATGCGAACCCTATCTGACGGGCGATGATCGGGTAATGCAGGAATATGCCGATGAAGTTATTTCCGGCGGCCGTCTGATTGCCCATGCGGTAGGTGCGCCGAAGGTCGTGATCGGGATTGAGCGGAACAAGCCCGAAGCGATCGCGATAATGAAAAAGACCGCCGAAGCCTATGACAATGTCGAGATCGCGGATTTACCGGCGCAATATCCGGTAGGTTCTGCCCGTCATTTGGTGCAAGCCTTGACCGGTCTAGAAATTTCAGCCCGCACCCGTATCGCTGATGTTGGGGTTCTGGTTCAAAATGTCGGGACTGCTCGCGCGGTTTGGCGTTCTGCCCGTTATGGCGAGCCGCTTATCTCGCGTATTGTGACGGTTTCTGGCGGCGGCATGAATGACCCGAAAACATTAGATGCACCGATTGGGTCACCGGTTAAAGCCTTGATTGATTTCTGCGGCGGCATGAATGAAAAAGCCGAACAGATCGTCACCGGAGGCCCTTTGATGGGGGTCGGCCTGCCGAATATTGATGTTCCGGTTATCAAAGGCACCGCCGGTATTTTGGCTTTGACTTCCGAAGAAATGGATCATCGCCCAACCGAAGCCTGTTTGCGTTGTGGCCGTTGCGTTGATGTTTGCCCTTGTGGTCTAAGTCCGGTTGAAATGGCCAGTTTGATCCGGCGTGATAAATTGGAAGAAGTTGAAAAGCTTCAGGTGATGGACTGCTTTTCTTGCGGTTCCTGTTCTTATGTTTGTCCGTCCCATTTGCCTTTGGTGCAATATTTCAACTATGCCAAGGGCGAAATCTGGAATCGGCGTGACGAAGAGAGAAAACAGAACAAGATCAAGGCCTTGGCCGCTGCCAAAGAGGCGCGTCTGGCTGAAGTCTTGCGCCAGAGGCAACTTGCGGCAGAGCGGGCGAAAGCCGCCAAAGCTGCCGCCAATAAAGAGGAAAAGGCAGTTTAATGAGTGGCAGTATCGCAATCAGCGGGCCCTTTACCCATGCGGATAACAGTGTCTCGCGCACCATGCAGACGGTTATGCTGGCGCTTGTTCCAGCGACCTTGTTTGATCTTTGGCTGTTTGGCTGGCCTGCCATTTTCCTTTTTGGTCTGACTATTCTTTTCTGTCTTTTGATTGAGGCGGGATGCCTGATGCTGGCAAAACGTCCGGTGCTTCCGGCGTTAAAAGATGGTTCTGCGATTTTAAGCGGCTGGCTTATTGCGATGAGTTTACCGCCTTGGGCACCTTGGTGGATTGCTTTATTGGGGGCTATTTTCGCGATTGCTTTGGCAAAACAGGTTTTTGGTGGTTTGGGACAAAATTTGTTTAACCCTGCCATGGTTGCCCGTGTCGCTTTGCTGATTTCTTTTCCGTTACAAATGACGCAATTTGCTGCCCCACATCCCTTATTGACTGCCCATGCGCCAGATATTCTGACAGGGCTAAAAATTACTTTGGGTTGTGAAGGTAATCTGGATTCTTTGTCGGCGGCTTCTGCGCTGGGTCATATCAAAACTGAATTGACGCGGGGGATTCCGGTCACCCGCACGGTTCAGACCTTGCCCGGATTAAAAGATATGCTGTTGGGGATTAAGCCCGGTTCTATGGGTGAAACCTCGGCAATCTTTATTCTGTTAGGGGGTCTGTTCTTGATGTGGCGGCGGATTATTAGCTGGCATATTCCGGTTTCAATGTTGTTGACGCTGTTTTTATTGGGAAGTCTGTTTTCAGCTATCAATCCGGCACGCTTTGCTTCTGGTCTTATTGAATTGCTGTCCGGTGCTTCGATGCTGGGCGCGTTCTTTATTGCAACCGATTATGTCACCTCTCCGGTATCGAAAAAAGGTCAGGTCATATTCGGCTTTGGGGTAGGCTTCCTGACATGGATTATTCGTAGCTTTGCCGGTTATCCAGAAGGGGTGGCCTTTGCCGTGTTGCTGATGAATGCGACGACCCCCATCATCGACCACTATAGCCGCCCTCGTGTGTTCGGTCGCACTCGCCAAGGACAACCGGTGGCATTTGGGGACAAGAAATGACCGATCAAAAGGATGAAGCCGAAAACCGGAAAGAAGCCGTCGAACAAGACGCTTTATTTCAGGCCGATGAGGCGATGCATGAAGGGGATAAGCCAGAGAAAGAGAAGGCTTTCTTCTTTCATGGCCTTGTGTTGGCCGCCTTTTGTTTGGGCTTTGGGGCTTTATTGGCCTTAACTTATCATTTGACCGCTCAAACAATCGTAGCGCGCGGGGTCGAAGATCAGCAGGCTTCTTTGGAACAGGTTATTCCTGCCTCGATTCATGACAATGATATCTCTGCTCATCCGCTCCATCTAAAAGATGCCGAAGGGCATGATGTAACGGTTTTTCGCGCGACAAAGGCCGGTCATGTGACGGGTGTTGCCTATGAAATTTCTGGCACTGGCTATAGTGGTGAAATCCGTTTGATGATGGGTGTCGATGCCGAAGGTCATATTCTTGGGGTGCGGGCGCTGGCTCATAAAGAAACCCCAGGACTGGGTGACAAGATCGAAGCCAATAAATCGAATTGGATCTTGCGCTTTACCGGCCTGTCTTTGACCAATCCGTCAGAAAGCAAATGGAAAGTCAAAAAGGACGGCGGTCAGTTTGACCAATTTTCCGGTGCAACGATTACGCCACGTGGTGTTGTTGCGGCGATCCATCGTGGTCTGGAATTTTTCGAGACGCATAAAAACACTCTGTTGGAGAGTTCAAATGTCCAATAATGAGTATTTCCGTATCGCCAAAGACGGTCTTTGGGACAATAACGGTATTCTAAGTATGTTGTTGGGGCTTTGCCCAACAATGGCTGTTACGACCAGTGCCACAAATGCCTTGGGCATGGGATTGGCAACCGCCGCAGTGATGGCGGCTTCCAATCTTTTGGTTTCTGTGTTTCGGCATCATATTACCTATGAAGTACGTGTGCCGGTTTATATCCTGATTGTGGCGGCCATGGTGACCTTGGTTGATCTGGTGATGAATGCCTATATGCACCCGCTTTACAAGGTGTTGGGGCTGTTCATTCCGTTGATCGTTTCAAACTGCTTGCCGCTTGCCCATTTGGAGGCCTTTGCGGGCAAAAAACCGCCTCTGGCCTCTTTAACCGATGGTGTTTTTGCTGGATTGGGCTTTACCTTTGCCCTGACGATCATTGGTGGCCTGCGTGAAATTATCGGTTCAGGCACTCTTTTTGCCAATGCGGCTTTATTGCTGGGATCAAGCTTCCGTTTTCTGGAATGTCATCTGTTACCGACGGATTGTCATATTTTGATGATGGTTTTACCGCCGGGGGGCTTTTTGGTGACTGGCTTCGTTTTAGTCGGGAAAAGAATGATCGACGTGGCACAGGGCAAAGAAATTTCTATGTCCGGCGCGCATGGGGCTTAGGGAGGCAAAAAGATGAAGATATCCGTCGCTTATGCCAAACCGGAACGCCAGTGGTGGCTTGAATGTGAAGTCAAAGAAGGCGCGACTATCGAAGACGGTATTAACGCTTCCGGTATCTTAAAGCGGTGCCCTGAGATCGATCTTGAAAAACAGAAGGTCGGTATCTTTGGTAAAGTCGCTAAATTAGATGCGCCTTTAGAAGAAGGGATGCGGATCGAGATTTATCGGCCGCTTTTGGTTGATCCCAAAACTGTCCCTAAAAAGAAAAAGAAGGCTTAAAGTTAAAAAGCCTGTCCTTGAAAAAGGGCAGGCTTTTTTTTGATGTCTTTTTATAAAATCGTCATCGTTAAATTAAAGAACACGCTTCTTCCTGACAACCGCCAGTATAGCGGCGCACCATTTGGATATTCTGCGGTGGTTTTCGATTGATTACCCGCAAAATCGCTGATGGCATGGCTACCGAAAACATTCGATATTTTAATGCTGGGCGTGATATTTCTTAGGATATTGCCACCGACATTTTTGAAATGCCAGCCAAACGCCATATCAGCGGTGATGTTACTGTGTATTAAATACTGGTTTTTAAAGACGGTGTTTCCAGCTGTGTCTGTTGTACTATCCAATCCCCAATGATTGCCGACATATTTCCCGATAAAAGAGAAATAGGGACCATCTTTCTTCTCGTATAACACGCCGAAAGAGGCCAGAGATTTTGGAGATGCGGCCACCCGTATTTTGGAATCTTTATAATGGGCGCTATTGACGCTGTAGTTTCCATAAAGGGAAACGCCATATCCGATGGCATATTGGCCTTCGATTTCCAATCCTTTGTAAATTGCGCCGCCGCTATTCACATAAGTCGTTTCTGTGCCGATATTGGGGACGTTAATTTGGGCAGAAGCAATATAGTTTGAAAAATCGATATAATAGCCATCGGCAGAAATCGTCCAATTCTTCTTTTGAAGAACCGTTCCGACTTGATAATTCCACGTTGTTTCCGGTTTTACATAACCGACATTTTGCGTTTGAAAGACACTGAGGGGCGGGGCTAGGAAACCACGTGCAATTTGACCATAGGCACTCCAACCTTTCATCAATATTTGATTGATTGCGATGGAGGGCTGCCATGATTTGAATGATTGGTTATCCTTTAACGCGGTTTTGGTATTCTTGTTGATCGCCGCATCATAATTCCGGTGAAAATAAGAATATTTTATACCCGGTTTTACGGTCATGCCTTTCATCGGATGCCAGTCGAATTCTAAATAAGGCTGTAGGGTCGTATTGATGTCATGGATATTATAGCTGTAGGCCGATCCATTCTTACCCGGAACCATGATAGAATTTTGGGACAGATCAACCGCATAGGTATAGCGTCGATCATTCTGAACATCTGCCCAGACCCCCGTTAAAATATCGCCGACAGGTGTTTTCGCCTTTAAAGCCAGCGTGTCCCCATAGGCTCGAAATTGAGCATCGGCATATTTGCCGGGAACATCATTGGCATAGCTGCCGACTTTTTTACCGGCGGCATTATAAAAAGTAACCCCATTTGCCGAGGGACTGTTTTGGCTGGCATCGGTTGTTTTTGTATAAGAATGTTCAAAGCCGACAGAATAGACTTTATTCTCTAATTCTAACCAAGAGAGCGGCTTCGCCTTTAGGCTGATATAACTAAAATCAGATTTATAGGTGCTTGGATTATATTTATAAAAACACTGTAATTGAGGATCATTACATAAGCCGTAATTCTTCCCATATTGGGCATATTCGGCCAAGGTTGCGCCTTGGGTGGTATATTGATGCTCTTTATTGAAGGTAGTGGCCGCCGTAAGGGTGATGTCTGACCCTAATTTGATAACATCTTTAAACATGATGTTGCTGCGGCGTTCATTTGAATGCGTCAAATAGCCATCCGTGGCTTCATGCTGCAAATCAAGAACCATTTTTCCGGCAATGGTTTCTCCGCTATCGATTTCTAAACCACCTGCGCGGGTATTATAACTGCCATAGGTTCCATAGGGCGTAATACCAAATTTTTCAGAAGGTTTTCTTGAGGTAAAGCCAATGGTTCCCCCAAAAGTAGCATTCCCGATAGTGGAAGCTGTGCCGGGGCCGCGATCAACTTCAGCTTGACCGAGGAAATGGGCTATAAACAAGGATGAGGTCGAATGATGTAGATCGCTGGCATCTCCAAAAGGGATGCCATCAAAGGTCATATTATATTGCCCATCCTGAAAGCCTCTTAGGCTCATCGTTTCAGCTTTACCAATACCGGGGCCATTGGGATTTTGTGTCCAGACACTGGGCTGATATTTGATAATGTCATCCACACTGGCCAAGGGAATAATATTATTGGCCATAAAAGAACTTTGAATGATGGATGTCGGCTGTGTGATGTTCAGAGGTACGGAGGAAGGCGCCAGACGCTCGGCCTTCCCAATAACGGTTATTTCCTTGCCGCTCCAATAGACATTCTTTTCGTCTTTAGAGTGATGATCCGCTTCATTTTTCTGAAAATTCTTTTCCTTATCGTTTTTTTTATCAGGCAAAGAAGATTTTAAATCTGAAATAGGGTCTGATGACAAAGATAGATTATCTGATTTATTATTGGTTTCAGTATATTGATGTGCCTGTAATCCGGCCGGTAATGTTATTGTTCCAAGACTGAGCGTTATAATAATAGCTGTTTTTGAATTTACTTGGAAAGACATTAAGATATTTCCTAATATTGCTATTATTCAAAATATTATTCCTGATAAAAACCTCTTAAATTCAATTGATTGCAATTTTGTTTCACCTTTGTTGCAAAAAGGTTTTGTTACATTTGGGAAATGTTAAATAAGGCAACGCCGTTATTTTTTATTTTAAGATAATCTGAAAAAAGAAGGACAAATGAATATGGATATCGCGCAGCAACGCCAACATATCCTAAGCGGCGCTTATTATAATGATCTCACCCCTGAATTGATAAAGGCAAGAGAAGAGGCGGTTCGGCTTTCCAATCTTTATAATGATAGCTTTGGTGAAGCTCCGGCAAAAAGAGAAAGCTATCTGCGGCAATTATTGAAGAAAATAGGCAAAAATGCCTATTTTGAGCCGCGCTTCCGTTGTGAATTTGGTTTCAATATTAGCATCGGCGACAATTTCTACGCCAATTTTGACTGCATTATTTTAGACGGGGGCGAAGTCACCATCGGGGATAATGTTCTATTTGGCCCTCGTGTCGGTATTTATACCTCGAATCATGCGATCAACCCCGATGAGCGGAAGGCCGGAGCTTGTTATGCCAAAGCCGTGACAATTGGTCATTCTGTGTGGGTCGGCGGTGGCGTTAACATCAATCAGGGTGTGACAATCGGTGATAACAGTATCATCGGTTCGGGAAGCGTCGTCACAAAAGATATTCCGGCCAATGTGATTGCGGCAGGGGTGCCTTGTCGGGTGATACGGCCTATTACTGATGCCGACCGTGTGGGTTTTAAAGGCTCTTAATTCCTTTTGCGCTTTTTCTCTGTCTGATGGGCTTATGCCGCTTACAGGATTTTTTGCTGTCATTCTGTTCTGACCAGCTTCATAAATAGGAAACAGGATAAATAGTTACTTTGGGCGATAGAGCTTTTTGATTTGAAACTTTCGCTTATCCGTCAGGGATCTCGCGCTTGCCATTTGAGTCCGTGTTATCGCCAAAGATAGAATAGTGTTGGGTTGGGAAGAGCTTATGACTTTTGATTTATTATTCGATTTGGACGGGACGTTAGTCGATACCGTTTATGTTTCTTCTGATGTCTTGAATGAAATGCTGCAAGAACGCGGTAGTCGTCGGGTTATCAAGCCAGAAGAAACGCGTCCGCTCGTTACTTTAGGGGGCGAGGCGATGATTGCCGGTTTGTTCGGCGATGATTGTGTCGATCCTTTGGTTGATGTGGCTGAATATCGGCGGCTTTGTGCTGGTCGCGATACCCATGATGACAGCTTGTTCCCCGGGGTGCGGGAAGGTATCGAACGGCTTTATGCCTTGGGTATGAAAATGGCGGTCTGTTCTAATAAGCCGCAAAATCTGGTCGAAAAAATCATGAGCGATCTTGGCTTTGATAAATATATGGTCGCGCTGGTCGGTGCCAGACCTGACCTACCTCGAAAGCCTAACCCTGCTTTGTTGAATGTCGCCTTGGAAGAAATGAAGGGCAATAGTCAGAATTGCTGGTTTATCGGCGATGGTGAAACCGATCAGGAAGCCTCGGCGGCGCTTGGTATTCCGTTTATTTTTACCTCTTATGGATATGGAACGCCCATTGAAGGCGTGCCGATTGAGGTAACTTGCCCTGATTTTAAATCAGTTACTGACTTTCTGGAACAGAAGGCTAAAGCCTAAAGAAATTCCTGTTTTGCTTATAGAATGGAATATTTCCACTCTATAAGCAGGAACAGTGGTTACAAAGATTTCTGTTTTTTGCGCTTATACAGATTATAGCTGCCGTAAAAAACAAGGCCGATCGCATTCCATAACAAGAAGCGGATCGTCGTATGAAGTGGCAGACTGGTGAATAAATAAAGGCAACCGATAACGGTGACGCTGCCTATCACAAAAGGAAATGGACAAGAAAAACGCCGCGTCCTTTCCCCTTCTCGAACGCGCAGAATAATCAAAGAGAGACCGACAGCGATAAAGGCCACCAAAGTGCCAGCGTTGGCTAATTCTGCCAATTCATCCAATCGGAAAAAACCGGCAATTAAAGCAATGACAATACCGGTAAACAGGGTCACCTGACTGGGGGTGCCATGCTTGTTTACTTTTGCCAAAAAAGGCGGCAACAGATGATCTCGCGCCATGACAAAAAAGACGCGGCTTTGTCCGTAAATCATCGCCATAATAACCGAAGGCAAGGCAACAAGCGCAGCCGCCGCAATCCATTTTGCTGCCGTCTCATGATGTAAATTTCTAAGAATAAGGGCCAGCGGTTCGCCACTTTTGATAAATTCGCTAAAGGGTGCCGCCCCCAATAAGCAGGCCGCTACACCAATATAGATCAGAACCGAAATAGTCATCGAACCGATAATACCGATGGTCAAATCCCGCTTGGGATTTTTGGTTTCTTCTGCCGCTGTGGCGACAGTATCAAATCCATAAAAGGCAAAAAACAGAATAGCCGCGGCCGCCATAACGCCTCTGACTTTTCCATCCGGCGAAATATGGCTGACAAAACCGTAAGGCATGAAAGGATGGTAATATTCAAAATGGAAAGCGGGCATTGTCAAAACGACAAATAAGACCAAGGCGGATAATTTTAAAATAACCAGCGCCAAAGTCAGAGTCGCGCTTTCCTTGGCACCTGCGGTCAACAATAGGGCGATAGACAAGGCCACGATAACCGCCGGTAAATTGATAATCCCGCCATCATGAGGACCCGCCAATAATGCCGCGGGTAAATTGATACCAAAAGAATGAAGCCATCCGACAAGATAGGCCGACCATCCAACGGCGACGGTCGAGCTTGCCAGTGAATATTCAAGGATGAGGCTCCATCCGACAATCCATGCCATATGGCGGCCAATCGCCATATAGGCATAAGTGTAAGCGCCACCGGCTTCCGGTATCAATGTGGATAACTCGGCATAGCCAAGGGCAGCCGTAGCACAGATAAGGCCGGCAATAATAAAGGCAATAACAACAGCAGGTCCCGCCCGATCAGCGCCGACACCTACCAATGTATAGATACCTGTCCCGACAATCGCGCCGACACCTAAGGCAATAAGATGCGGCCATGACAAATTACGGGAAAGCGCTTGGTCTTTTTTATGAGGGTGAGACTGTTGTGAAGAAAGTGAACGAAATTTTTTACGAGAGCCAAAATATTTTTTTAACATGCAGTCCCCTTTTTGGCCTTTTGCCGTAAAAAGGGGGGAGGGGTCAAGGGAAGCCCTATTACAGGGGCATAGCCTGTCAGGCTGTTTTAGAAATCTTGATACCCGATATTTCTAAAATAAATCACTTCATTTCATTGAACGCATCATGGTGCGGGCGGAGGGACTCGAACCCTCACGGGCAAATGCCCAACGGATTTTCTTACCTGCCACGGCTTTCACCGCCACTGCTTATGCAGTGTTTGGGGTCTGGACTATCCCTTCACCCTGCCCTTTGAAAAAGGGGGTAGGTGCTGCCCGTCTAGTCTCTACACCTTCCTGAAAAAATCAGGCTTGGCTCGGGATCGGCATTTTACAGCTTTCCCCGAATTTGAGCAGTTCTGCACCTTTCGTTTCCGAAGGGGCACTCAAAATTTTAAGTCCGTAGCGTCTACCATTCCGCCACGCCCGCAACATTATGCCGAATCCGCATAGCGGGGCTTGGGGGTAAAATGCAAGCTAAATTTCAATATTAAGATGTTCTCGTATCTCTTTTCCCGGTTTGAAATAGGGGACACGTTTGGCTTCGACCTCGACTTTTTCGCCGGTTCTGGGATTCCTGCCCAGACGGGCGTCCCGAAAACGGGTGGAAAAGGCACCAAAACCCCGAATCTCTACCCGACCACCTTTGGCCAAATGATGGGTAATCCCGTCAAAGAAAACATCTATAATATGCTCTATTTCTTCTGATGAAAGTTCAGGATTATCATTGGCTAATGTTTGGATCAGTTCGGAACGAATCATCGCATTTCCTTTTCCTGACCAGTCCGGTCTTATTATCCCGAGTGAGACAATTTTTATCGGACAGAATCTTCTTATCAAAGATAATAAAATATATTCTTTGTTAAATAAAGTCACCGAAAAGATAGAGTCAATAATAACAGGTGAAAAAGCTGTGCTTCCTTGGGCTTTAAAGTCATCCTATAAAATGTATTAAATAACATTGTTTCTCATCTTGCGACCTCCGGCTATACTCTGTCGAATATCACTATAAAAATAGGGTTATTAGGATGGCTCACTATGGAATATGATTTCCAGCAAGTTGATGTTTTTACCTCTGGTAAATTTAAGGGAAATCCGGTCGCGGTTGTGGCTTCTGCCGATCATTTATCCACTGAAGAGATGCAAAGCTTTGCAAGATGGATGAATTTGAGCGAGACGACTTTTTTATTAAAGCCAACCTCTCCTGATGCGGATTACCGATTACGGATTTTTACCCCGCGCGCCGAATTGCCCTTTGCTGGACATCCTACTTTAGGGAGCTGTCATGCTTGGCTACAGGCTGGTGGTCGTCCGAAAAAGTCTATTATTATTCAGGAATGTCAGGCTGGACTGGTGCCTATTCGTCATGAAAATGACCGTTTAGCTTTTGCCGCACCGCCTTTAATCCGTTCTGGCGATTTGGATAAAGATCTGTTGGAAAAAATAGCCGCAGGGTTACGGATTCCGCTTTCTTCTATTCAAGCATCGGCTTGGGTGGATAATGGCCCCGGATGGGCAGGGATTATGCTGAAATCCCGTGAAGAAGTTTTGGCTTTGGAACCTGATTATGCCTCTATGCCTGATCTCCGTTTCGGGGTGATTGGCGCATGGGATAGCGAGAAAGACGGAACAGACGCAGAATTTGAAGTGCGGGCTTTTGCTATGGGATTAGGCGTTAACGAAGATCCCGTCTGCGGCAGTCTAAACGCCAGTATGGCACAATGGCTGATTGGAAGCGGTTTAGCCCCGAAAAACTATATTGTGAGCCAAGGCAGTCTTTTGGGACGGGATGGCCGGATCTATGTCGATCAGATTGGGGATAGCATTTGGATCGGTGGTGCCACGACATCGAATATAGTCGGTAAGTTACGGCTTTAATCCCGTAGGATAAGAGACAATTTTAACCTGTAAAATCTGTTATTTTTCTGTCTTTTTTCCATCGCCATAAAAAAAGGCATGCGCTGTTTCCAGCCCATGCCTTTTTCTTATTCGTTTCAGTAGAAACTAGTTCTGCTGATCGCGAGCCTTGTTGAGGGCTGCACCAAGAATGTCACCCAAGGAAGCGCCAGAATCTGACGAACCATACTGAGCAACTGCTTCTTTTTCTTCTGCAACCTGCATTGCTTTGATGGAGAAGTTCGGCTTCTTCTGACGATCGAAACCGATCACCATAGCATCGAGCTTCTGACCAGCCTGGAAGCGATCCGGACGCTGTTCGTCACGATCACGACCCAAGTCGCTGCGACGGATGAAGCCGATGGCACCATCATCACCAGCCTGAACTTCCAAACCACCATCGGTGACAGCAAGAACGGTAACGGTGACAACCTGATTGCGCTGTAAAGAGCTACCTGCGTTGGCGGCGGGGACGTTACCACGTTCCAGCTGCTTCATACCAAGCGAGATGCGTTCTTTTTCAGGATCAACATCAAGAACGACAGCTTTAACAACTTCACCTTTGTGGTGGAGGCTCAAAGCTTCTTCACCGGACATACCCCAAGCGATGTCGGACATGTGAACCATACCATCAACATCATTGTCGAGACCGATGAACAGACCGAATTCGGTGGAGTTCTTGACTTCGCCTTCAACGGTGGAGCCAACCGGATGAGCTTCGGCGAAGCTTTCCCACGGATTCGGCTGAGCCTGTTTCAGACCAAGGGAGATACGACGTTTTTCAGCATCGACTTCCAAAATGACAACTTCGACTTCCTGACTGGTGGAAACGATTTTGCCCGGATGAACGTTTTTCTTCGTCCATGACATTTCGGAAACGTGAACCAGACCTTCGATGCCGGGTTCAAGTTCAACGAAAGCACCATATTCGGTGATATTCGTGACGCGACCCATGAATTTGGCACCGACCGGATATTTGGCACCAACGCCTTCCCACGGATCGGTTTCAAGCTGCTTCATGCCCAGCGAAATACGCTGTGTATCGCGGTTGATGCGGATGATCTGAACCGTGACGCTGTCACCGATAGCGATCATTTCGCTCGGATGACCAACGCGACGATAGCTGAGGTCGGTTACATGCAACAGACCATCAATGCCGCCGAGATCAACAAAGGCACCGTAGTCGGTGATGTTTTTGACAACACCGGTGATAACCTGACCTTCAGCCAAGGACTGGATCAGACCGGAACGCTGTTCTGCGCGGGTTTCTTCCAGAACGGCACGGCGGGATACCACGATATTCCCACGACGACGATCCATCTTTAAAATCTGGAAAGGCTGCGGAATGTCCATCAGAGGAGCAACATCGCGTACCGGACGGATGTCAACCTGACTGCCGGGCAAGAAGGCAACTGCGCCGGAAAGGTCAACGGTAAATCCGCCTTTAACCCGTCCGAAGATAACGCCTTCAACGCGGCTGGAGTTAGCAAATTCAGCTTCCAGTTTATCCCATGCCGCTTCACGACGAGCGCGGTCACGGGAAAGCATTGCTTCACCCTGACTGTTTTCAACGCGGTCAACGAAAACTTCGACTTCGTCGCCGGCTTTCAATTCGGCTTTCTGACCGGGGGCTGCGAATTCGCGCAGCGGCACGCGGCCTTCAGATTTCAGACCAACATCAATAACAGCCATGTCATTTTCAATAGCTGTGATGGTGCCTTTTACAACGCGTCCTTCAAAGCCTTCTTCTTCACCAAGCGTCTGGTTAAGCAATGCTGCAAAATCATCGCGAGTAGGATTTGCCATAGTGGCCATGCAGTTCTATATTCCTTGAGAAATTTTTCCGGCCATCCGGTTGTATCCGGAGGTCTTTTGGCCGAACCGCTATACAGGCCTCATACCTTGTATAGCATCGTTCATACAGCTTGCCTTAATAAGGCAACGATTGCAGATTTCAGGGTTACTCTAGTTCAAAAACCGACGGAAATAACGGTCAGCCTTTGACGCTTTCCAATAACCGCAGCATAAAACACGGCCAGCCCCGATCTTGATTCCGGCAAAAAATGATTGCCGTTTTTCGATCAGCCCTGCACCGTTTTTAGCTGTTTTTCTACAAGCGCCACTGCACGCTCGATGGCCATATCTATACCGAGTAAGCTTGAATCGAGCAAGTCCGCATCTTCAGCCTGTTTCAGCGGCGCTTCTTTTCGGCTACTATCCCGAAGATCGCGGCTTTTGATATCTTCCAGAATGATATCATAGGTTAAATCCGGATTATTTTTTACTAATTCGTCATAGCGTCTTTTTGCCCTAATTTCGGGCGATGCCGTGATAAATAGTTTGACATCCGCATCAGGAACAATGACCGTTCCGATGTCCCGTCCATCAAGAACCGCGCCACCTGTTTGAGCCGCAAAATCGCGCTGTCTTTTAATTAAAGCCTGCCTGACTTTTGGAAAGACAGAGATTTCTGAAGCCAGTTTTCCAGTTTGTTCACTGCGGAGTCGGGAATCAGACAACAGCGAGTCCGCAAAATCACAGGCAGACAGAGCATCAGATTCACGGCTGGAATCGCCTTGGTTATCCAAGAGTGAGACGGCAACCGCGCGATAAAGCAAACCGGTATCGAGATAGGGAAGGGCATAATGCCGTGCCAAAGCGCGGGCAACGGTGCCTTTCCCAGAAGCGGCAGGTCCATCTATCGCAATAATCATTTTACAAGCCCCATTTCGAATTCAGCGCCCAATTCTTTGAATAGCTGACCAAAGACCGGAAAACTGGTCATGATCGGACGGCGATCATCGATCGTGACCCCACCTTCGGAAACAAGACCGGCTACCGCAAAACTCATGGCAATCCGATGATCGAGATGTGCAGCGATGGATACCATTTTGCCTTTTTGACCAAGGCCTTCACCCGCTGAGCCTTCGATAATCAGGCCGTCTTCTTTTTCTTCCAAAGAAACGCCCAAGGCTTTTAGACCTTCTGCCATCACGGCAATACGGTCAGATTCTTTGACCCGTAATTCAGCGAGACCTTGCAGCGTGCTTTTACCTTCTGCCATGGCAGCGGCGATAAACAGAATGGGGAATTCATCAATCATCGACGGCACAATCGAAGGCGGCACGTCGATAGCCTTTAAATGAGAATATTTAACCGAAAGATCAGCAACAGGTTCACCGCCAACTTCTCGTGGATTGAGATATTCGATTTGACCGCCCATGGCTTTTAACATGGTATAGAGACCAGAACGGGTCGGGTTAAGGCCAACATTTTCAACAATCAGATCAGACCCCGGAACAATAAGTCCCGCTACGACCAGAAAAGCCGCTGAGGAGGGGTCACCCGGCACTATAATATGCTGTGGTTTTAACTCGGCTTCGCCATGGATAGAGATAATCCTGACACCGTCATTTTCTTCGACCGAAAGATTGGCACCATAGCCTTTTAACATCCGTTCGCTATGGTCACGAGTCGGCACGGGTTCAATAACGCGGGTGATGCCCGGCGTATTCAAACCTGCCAGTAATATTGCTGATTTCACCTGTGCAGATGCAACCGGTAGGCGATATTCAATCGGGATCGCCGGATAAAGGCCGGTAACCGTCATCGGCAAGCGATTGCCTTCTGCCGCTGAAAAACGCGCCCCCATCAGAGAAAGCGGGGTTGAAATACGTCCCATTGGTCTTTTGGATAAAGAAGCATCCCCGATAAAGGTCGCCGTAATGGGATGGGAAGCGACAACTCCCATCAATAAACGGGTAGAGGTACCTGAATTACCCATATCCAAAGCCTTCTGCGGCTGTAAAAGACTTCCGACACCGACACCATGAATATGCCAGCATCCTTTTTCATCTTTTCGAATATCCGCGCCCATAGAACGCATCGCTTCGGCTGTTGCCAGAACGTCTTCGCCTTCCAACAGGCCTTCTACAAAACTTTCACCAACCGCCAAGGCAGACAGCATCAACGCCCGATGGGAAATTGATTTGTCACCAGGGACATGCACCTTGCCGGAAAGCGGCGGAGCCTTGCGACTAACAAGCGGGCAAGCGTGAACAGGACGGGTCATCAGCTAATCTCATCTCTATTTTAACAGCCGAATATAGAAAAAAATGACAAAACGGCTTAGAAAACCGGCGTTGGCTTTTGACATGAGGCCTAGGCTATGGCAAGGCGCGCGATATTCATCTGTCCGAATTATTGTCAAAGACCTTGTTTTAAGGGCTGATACGGCTTTAATCCGGTAGGATAAATCCTCATACTCTATTTTGCTTTGGCATTTCAGTTTATTTTTTACGTAAATTTTGTGAAAAACTTTCAATCATCGGAAAACTCTGGAAGGACGGTTCATGATCAAGCCTGAATGGGGCACTAAGCGGACTTGCCCGAAATGCGGAACCCGTTTCTATGATCTCGGTAAGGAAGATCCTGTGACCTGCATCGAATGTGGGACTGAATGGACTCCCGAACCGATTCTCAAATCAAAACAACCTTTGCCTTTTGACGATCAGAAAAAGGGTGACGAAGCTGGTAAATCGGATGATGCAGATCTGGAAGCAGATCTCGATCTGGACGATACCGATGACGTTTCTCCCGACGATGATGTCGATGATTTGGGCGGTAATGAAGATATCGGCGTCAATACCTCTGATGACGAAGATGAAAATAACTAAAAAAAATTAAAATTAACACTTGCAGGGGCGCGCAAATTGTTTATAGAGGGCGCGCACCTGTTAAAAAACAGACGTAAAAATTGGGGCCGTAGCTCAGCTGGGAGAGCGTCGCAATGGCATTGCGAAGGTCAGGGGTTCGATCCCCCTCGGCTCCACCAATTTTTTAGAGACCGCATTTTTAATGCGGTTTTTTTATGCCTTTTTGAGATCTGACCACTGACTTGCCTGTCAGATAACGCTTTCCGCCGTAGGGATTCCTTAATAATTAGAAATTGACGCATTAGAGTTGCGCCTGCTTCTTCTTGCAGGATGATGAGAAGCGGCCTTTTATTTGAAAAAATGAAAATACCCTGCCTCAAATCCTATAGAATCAGGATATCGCGTCTAACATCTCATGGGTAACGTCTAAAAAACGGGTCAGAGTCGGTGTTTGGTCGTCTTTTCGCCAAGCAATCCCTGTTTCCAGCAAGGCCGCCGGTTTTTGCAATTCGATATAGCGGACATCTCTTCTCGCCATATGACGTAATGATCGCGGCACTATTGCAATGCCCATAGAGGCCGCAACCAGACTGATGATAGTTTGCATCTGAATCGCTTATTGCGCGATATTGGGATAACCGCCGCAAGCCTGATAATAATCCATCACAATATCATAAAAGGCGGGTGCAAAATGGCGCGGAAAAATAATCAAGGGTGCCTGTCTGACCGAATTCGGCGATAATTTTCGGTTTACCAAAGAAAGCCGTTGCTCTTTTATCCAAAGGGCAGGCACGGCCGCAATGAGAGGTTCGGAAACCAGCTTTTTATAAGAAAGGCTGCTCGGTAGTTCGCTACTCCTTGGAGGGATGATGATTCCGGCATGGCGGAGTCCCTTGGTTAAATCCGATATTTGGAGATCGCTTGTTGCTTCACTTAAAGATAATTCGACATCAGGATAAAGCGCGCGGTAACGCCTGACCAATATCGGCAAGATATTAAAATCGGCGGTGCTGACAAAAGATAAATCGAGATGGCCTTTGCTGCCTTCTTTTAATCTTTCGGCAATTTGGGGCAGGGCATCCACCTCTTTTAAGGCGGCTTCGACATAATCACGCCATGCCTCGCCAAAAGGGGTTAAGGCGACATGGCGTTTGCTTCGGATAAAAAGCGCTGTTCCCAGTTCTTTTTCTAAGGCCATAATCGATTGACTAAGCGGTGGTTGAGTGATGCCTAGCTGTTCGGCGGCCTTCCCGAAATGCAAATTTTCGGCCACTGCAAGAAAATGTCTGAGCTGACGAATATCCATTTTTAATATTTTATACGACTTTATTAGAAGAGAATAATATATTTTACTCGGCTTTTGATAGGCTTTAAAGAAGCCCTATCTAATTTTCTACAGGAAGAATAATGCCTCCCTATCGTTCCAGAACCACGACTCATGGTCGTAATATGGCGGGTGCCAGAAGTTTATGGCGCGCAACCGGCGTCAAAAACGAAGATTTTGGTAAACCGATTATCGCTATTGCCAACAGCTTTACGCAATTTGTCCCCGGTCATGTCCATTTAAAGGATATGGGACAGCTTGTTGCTGAAGAAATTGAAAAAGCTGGTGGTATCGCCAAAGAATTCAATACGATTGCGATTGATGATGGTATCGCGATGGGACATGGCGGGATGCTCTATTCCTTGCCGTCTCGGGAATTGATTGCCGATTCCGTCGAATATATGGTCAACGCCCATTGTGCTGATGCTTTGGTCTGTATTTCCAACTGCGACAAGATTACGCCTGGTATGTTGATGGCTTCGATGCGCCTGAATATCCCGACAGTTTTCGTCTCTGGTGGACCTATGGAAGCCGGTAAAGCTGAGGTCAAAGGCGTCAAGCGGGCGCTTGATCTGATAGATGCTATGGTGATTGCTGCCGATGACCATTACAGCGATGGTGAAGTCGAAGTTATCGAGCAGACGGCTTGCGCTACCTGCGGCTCCTGTTCTGGTATGTTTACGGCCAATTCGATGAATTGCCTGACCGAGGCCTTGGGGCTTTCTTTCCCAGGTAATGGTTCGATGCTTGCGACCCATAGCGATCGGGAACAGCTTTTCCGCAAGGCTGGGCATACCATTGTTGATATGGCGCGCAGCTATTATGAGCAGGATGATGCCGCTGTATTACCGCGTTCAATTGCCACGCTTGAGGCTTTTGAAAATGCGATGAGTCTTGATATCGCCATGGGTGGTTCCACCAATACGGTTTTGCATCTGTTGGCGGTCGCGCAGGAAGGCAACGTGCCTTTCACTATGGCGGATATTGATCGTCTTTCCCGTCATGTCCCTTGCTTATGCAAGGTCGCACCGGCCAAAAATGATGTCCATATGGAAGATGTTCATCGGGCAGGGGGCGTTATGGCCATTTTAGGCCAGCTTGATCGTGCCGGATTGATCAATACCAGCTTGCGCACCATTCATTCTCCGACTTTAGGCGCCGCATTGGACGCATGGGATATCAGCCGTGACAGTTGTTCTGAAGAAGCGCAGCTATTCTATCGCGCGGCTCCGGGGGGTGTTCCGACTCAAAAGGCTTTCAGCCAGTCTTCTCGTTATGAAGCGCTGGATACTGACCGCGAAAAAGGTGTGATTCGTTCCAAAAATCATGCTTTTTCGACGGATGGTGGTCTGGCCGTCTTATTTGGCAATCTTGCTCCTGAAGGCAGTATCGTCAAAACCGCCGGTGTGGATGAGTCCATTCTGAAATTCACCGGTAAAGCCAAGGTTTACGAAAGTCAGGAAGCCGCCGTTGCCGGTATTCTTGGCAATGATGTCGAAGCTGGTGAAGTGGTGATCGTTCGCTATGAAGGTCCCAAAGGTGGCCCCGGTATGCAGGAAATGCTGTATCCGACCAGCTATCTGAAATCGAAAGGTTTGGGTAAACTCTGCGCTCTGATTACCGATGGTCGTTTTTCTGGTGGTAGCTCTGGTTTATCCATCGGCCATGTTTCTCCTGAAGCGGCCGAGGGTGGCTTGATCGCTTTGCTCGAAACCGGTGATACAATCGTTATCGATATTCCTGAACGGATTATCCATCTGGATGTTGATGATGCTGTTATTGCCGATCGTCATGCCCGCATGGAAGCCAAGGGGGCAGCGGCATGGAAACCTCAAAACCGTAATCGTCCGATTTCTTCGGCTTTGAAAGCCTATGCAGCTTTGACAACAAACGCTGCCCGTGGGGCAGTTCGGGATGTCAATCAGCTCGAACGGCGTTAAAGTTATCAGACTGTTCTGCCAGCATTATGAGATGCTGGCAGATCGCTGTAAATTTGAAAGAAGTTTCAAGCCTTACTCGATTATTTTTTCTGTCCCGTTATTTCTATTATTTCGACATGGGGAGAGATCCGCTTATATCGATGCGGATAAGACATAATAATCTTCCACAAGGGGCTATATGTCGGATTCTTGTTAGCCAGTGTTATTCTGATCATGCTGTTCGGAACGGGCGTAACGATCGCCTTATTGAGTGGGTCTAGAGACGCGCCTCGCTTTACAGCTTGATAAAAGTTGAAAAAATCGAGCTTATAGTCTTTCCCTGCCCAATAGCAGATTTCTGAAATGTCACAGATAACCGGTGATTTTATCGCTTTGACATAACTAATAACATCGTCCCACTGCTGCTTTTCTCGATATAGGCGATGCTGATGGCCTATAATATTAGGAAGACAAAAGGCGGAAGTCGCTAGAACAGGCAGGAAAGCGACAACAGCTGAGGATAAAAAAGGCCTCTTTTCAGTCCATCGATTAGAAAATAACAAACCAACTATAAGACTAAAAGCAATCAGGCTTTCAAAAAAAGCGTTATAAGAGACACCTTCGCCCAAAGATTCAAAAATACCAAATAACAAGGATAATGAGGCGAAAATAGCTAACAGACCTTTGGGGCTTGTTTTGGCCAAGTGGATATTTTTTTTCAGAAAAGACGCCGAAAAAATAATTAAAGGTAGAAAAATAGCGAGCCGTCCTAAAGCCTTTTTAATACGGCGTAATGTGATGACCCGTTTATGATGTAGTATATCTACTATCATAAAATGGTTATGATACAGGGCATTAAAGCCTATTGTAGAAATAATAATACCTGCCAGACCAAGTGTTACCCAAAGCAAAGCCATTTTTTTATCACGTATGAATAACCATCCGGTTACGGCTAAGGGGAGGGCAAACAGATTATGCTTTATAAGGCCACCTATAATAAAAAATGTAGCAGCTGTAGTGATACGCAAAGCAGTTTGTTTTTGTATAATCGCAGACAATCCCAACAGCATAAAAAAATGTGCCATCCATTGCGGATCATTCATGGCAATGTAACTGTGGAAGAAATAGCTGCTATAAAGAGCAAAAATTAAACTTCCGATATGCGCGCCTAAGCGATTGCCACCTGTCTGTAAGATCAGCCTGAAAATTAATATAACTGTGCCAAACCAAGCTGACAAAGCTAGTATTCGCCCAGCCCAGACCATATCGCCGATGGCATAACCAAGCCATCCGACAAGATAAAAAGAAAGAGGCGGATAATTATTAAAGATAAGGCTGTTATGTGGATCGGGATAAAGGGGCGCTGGTACCAATCCCACGGCTCGTTCACTTAAATACGCATTCCATCCTTCGTTATATTCAAAAGGAATATGCGTAAATATCAGACTAATTTTGTCTGATATCAAGAGTAGAACAAGAGCCCATCCTATCAAAATTCCAAAAGATACAAGGAAATAAGAAGGGGGGCGACGAAAAAAAGAGAAATTATCAAGAATGGGCAAAACACGCCTCTAAACTATAAGAATGAATAACCTTTCTTTGCCTAATAAACATAATAGATAATTTGTCAAAATTGCGGCAATAATGACAATTATATTATGTACATTCCCTAAGAATACTATTGAGTATTGTTAGAGTCTGCTATTTTCTGATCGCTGAATTGGAGCTGTGCGAGACGGGCATAGAGACCATTTTTTTGGATAAGCTGGTCATGGCTGCCTTCCTCAACAATCTTACCTTTATCCATAACGATGATTCTGTCCGCATGGCGGACAGTCGCCAGACGATGGGCAATGATGATCGAACTACGTCCTTTCATCAGTTTTTCTAAAGCCTGTTGAACCGCTTGTTCTGATTCTGCGTCCAGTGCAGAGGTGGCCTCATCCAATAGTAACAGCGGAGCATCCCGTAGAATAGCGCGGGCAATTGCAATCCGTTGCCGTTGTCCCCCCGAAAGGCGTGCGCCGCCTTCACCAAGAAAGCTATCCAGTCCTTCTGGAAGGGCTTTCAAAAATTCTTCGGCATGAGCCGCACGAGCCGCCTGCCATAGCTCTTCGTCGCTGGCATCCCATCGCCCATATCTTAAATTGTCGCGGGCAGAGGCGGCAAAAATAACCGTTTCTTGGGGCACAACCGCGATATGAGAGCGGATATCGCTTAAATCGGCTTCTTTTAAATCCACACCTTCCATAGAAATCACGCCTGATGTCGGATCGTAAAAGCGTTGGATAAGCTGAAATAATGTTGTTTTTCCGGCACCCGAAGAGCCAACGACAGCCAGCCGTTCGCCGGCTTTCAGTTCAAGACTAAAATGGCTTAAGGCTTCTGTATCAGGACGCGAGGGATAGCGGAAACAGACATCCTGAAAAGTTAAACGTCCCTCTGTGCTGTGGGGTAAGGCCTTGGGATGAGCGGGAGAAAGAATAGCCGGTTTTTCAGCGAGCAGATCATTCAATCGGCTGGCGGCACCGGCACCCCTAAGTAAATCACCATAGACCTCGCTTAACGCACCGAACGCACCGGCAACGACCCCGCCCGTCAGAACAAAAGCAGCAATGGTGCCGCCTGACACCAAACCCGCGGCGACATCTAGCGCACCACGCCACATAATCAGGATAATCGCCGTAAAAATCAGCAAAATGACCAAAGCGGTCATGAAAGCCCGCAGCGTAATCCGTTTTTTTGCTGTCTCAAAAGTGAGTTGAACAGCCTGACCAAAACGGTCGGATTCTCGATCTTCCTGACCAAAAGCCTGAACAATTTTCATCGCGCCCAAGGTTTCGGTAATCAGGCTGCTGAGATCAGCTATCCGATCCTGACTTTTTCGGGACAATCGCTGTAATCGCCGACCGATAAAAATAATAGGGAAGACCACAATCGGAATACCGCCCAACAACATGGCGGTTAAATGAGGTGCCAGCATAAAAAGATAGGCGGTGCCGCCAAGGCCAGTAATCAGATTGCGAAGGGCGACCGACGCCGTAGAACTGACAATCTGGTCAATCAGAGTCGTATCAGTGGTTAAGCGGGAAGCAATTTCAGAAGGTCGATTCTCTTCAAAAAAAGCAGGGGGCATTTGCATTAAATGGCGGCTGATAGCCATCCGAATATCGGCAATAACCCGCTCACCCAACCATGAAACACAATAAAATCGGGCAGCGGTTGCAAGCGCCAGTAAAAAAATGATGCCCAGCATATAGCAAAAATAAAGATTGATATCATGGGTGCCACTATCGCCGCCAAAACCGCGATCAATCACCATTTTGAAAGCGGCAGGTATCGCAATCGTTGCTGTCGAAGAAAGGAGCAAAGCCAACAGAGCCCCGAAAATCCATATCGGATAACGGCTGGCAAATTGCCAAAGCATTCGGAGCTGGCCAAGCGTCTTTCTCTTTTTCGGCGTTGCTTTTGTCGCTTGCTTCACGATTTTATCCCTGATTCTTTTGCCCCTTCGATAAAGATATTTATGAAGAGTCCCTTTAAAACCGGCTTGCGCTGAAAAGCCTGAAAATATGTTTTATTGCAAGCGAGATATCATTTTTTACGGTCAAAAGAAAAAAATGAATGAACCCGTGATGCTTTAAATGCGTTTTCTTTACCTGTAATGAATATCCTGTTCCGATTTTGAGGTGCATCCTTGATGCCGATTTTTCCTAGAATTTTGAGCAATATGCCTGTCATGGCGATGTTGACGCTTTTACCTGCCTTGACTGTGCCTTGTTCTGCCCATGGCCGGATGCCATTGTTATCAAAGCGTGTTTTGGATCCTTTTTTTGAGACAGCTGCTAACAACCGTCTAAAAACGGCTACGGATAAAAAAACGGTATCGGCCGCTTCACTCTCTTTCATTCAGGATAAGAAATTTTTTTCACCAGTATCGGAGCTATCCGTATCGGGACAGAATGAACAGCGTCAAGATAAGCATGTAGCAGAGCTTCCAAAAGACGCGGCAATCTCAGCCCCAATCTCAAATGTTCAAAAGGCTTCCTCTGAAAAAATAGCCTCCGATCCCGTGGTGGCCGTTTTGTCTCCAGCTGATCTGCAAAAAAAAATAGCCGAGGCAACAGACCTCAATCGTCAGAATAAAAACACGGATGCTTTGGCTGTCCTTGATCCGCTTCTGCCTGCCTTGAAAGGGCATGACCGCGTTTCTATCCAGCTTTTACGAATCCCTTGTCTTGCCAGTCTCGGCTATGATGATGAAATCATCTCTGCTTACGACAATATCAAAGGCATTGAGCCGGATAATGGCGCTGTCATCAGTGTCGGGATATTGATCGCCCTTTCTCAAAATGATTTTTCCAAAGCGGCTGAAAGGTTGCTTGTTTTAACCGATAAAGACCCTGCACGAATTGCCCGTTTTGATAGCGATATGGTGCAAGCGATTCTGATTCAGGCAAAGGCACAAAAAGACCCGACTATTTGGCAAAATCTGGTTTTAGGCTTGGCACGTAGTAGTTGGGGCGTTGCCGAAGGCCCTGATATCCGCGATCCTTTGATGCAGCAGGCTGTAACAGTTTATCTTGCCAAACATCAAAATGAAGATGCCGCCGACCTTTTGAGAGAAATTGCCGATCCTGAGAGACTCATGGAAATGGCCATTTCTCGTCGCTATGAGCCTATTTGGCCAGATATCGAGCGCCGCCTTGGCAATCATAGTCAGGATAGTTTGCGGCAATTTTCAGGTTTTTGGCTTAATGCTTTGGCTAGGTTCTGTTGACAAAGGGTATAATTTAAGATTTTTAGAGATAACTTGAGAACAAGTTTTGTAGGGTAGATAGGATGCGAGGAGATCTGACGGACGCGGAGTGGGAGATAATACAGGGTCTTCTTCCAAGCGAACGAGGCCGCTGCGCGCGTCCCGCCAAAAGTAATCGGTTATTTCTCAATGGTATGCTTTATGTGCTTCGAACAGGCTGCCCGTGGCGAGATATGCATGAACGTTATGGGAAATGGAATTCGGTCTATGTTCGGTTTCGTAGGTGGGCAGAACAGGGTGTGTGGGACGCTCTTCTTGAAACTCTCGTTGACCTTGGCCTGACAGATGACTGGCAACATATGATAGATAGTACGATTATTCGCGCCCACAGCCAAGCGGCTGGCGCAAAAGGGGGACGTATAAGGAAGGCTTTGGTCGCAGCCGCGGAGGCTTTACGAGCAAGATCCACGCCCGTTCCGATGGTCAAGGCCGCCCTCTAGCTTTCGCACTAACCGGTGGTGAGGTCTCTGATTATTCTGGCGCTGATAGCTTGATCGATATCCCTGTCACAACACCCCACTGTTTTCTCGCTGATAAAGGATATGATAGCGATAGGTTACGCGAAAAACTGCTTTTTCGAGGCATTCTTCCTGTTATCCCGCCTCGTTCCAATCGAAAAAAGCCTATTCCTTATAATCTCCAGCACTACAAAGATCGTAATCGTATTGAGCGGATGTTTAATAAGCTAAAGCAGTTCAGGCGCATTGCCACACGCTATGACAAAACCAGAAAATCTTTTCTCGCCTTCCTTCATCTCGCGGCCGTAAAATTGTGGTTACCTTTCTTTGTCAACATAACCTAGTCAGCCGGACAATCCTGCCTTTATCCATCAATCAATCCGTGCCTTTATTCTTGCCGGTCATTTGCAAGATGCCGTCGATCTGGGCAATTCTGTTAAAATAACCTCCCATATCTCTGACGACAGTATTAAAGCGATTATTGCAGCGGCAGATGCCCGTTTGGCGTTGGGAGGAAGTGGTGCCGTGTCGGAGTCGATTGCGCGCTTACAGTCCTTGAACCGAATCGATCCCAGCCGCCACCAGATCGTCTTATCGGCGGATATTCGGAAGTCTGAATGGCTCAATCAATCGGGGCGTTATTATGAATCCCGCAGCCTTTCTGAAAAGATGCTTTCTAATCTTGGATTATCGCTGACCCCGTCTGATATCGCCTCTTTTCAGCAGAGCGCAGTCTGCTCGATGATGAAATTGGGGCAGCGCAAGCAGGCCAATCAAATGGCACAAGAGATGATGCAGAGCCATCTGGATGATAAACAGGCAGTTATAGAAGCGCTTTTTTGTGCCGGAAAATCTCAAGAAGCCATCAATCTGGCTATTCATACCCTCGATAACCCTTCGCAAGCCGATACGCTTTTGAAGTTATTACAACCGGACGGGCGTTTTCCTGACGTGAGGCCGCAATATTATCGTAGCGTTTGGTCAAAATTATCAGCGATACCGGCTGTTGAACGCGCTTTTTTGAAAAATGGACGTGTCCTGCCCGAAAAATTCCAACTGCGGAAAAATGCCCCCCTGCCGAGTCTGATGTATAATTCTTCTCTTGCAGCTGTCAGCTAGGATGTAAAAATAGTCCATTTTGGATGTAATGGACGTAAAATTGCCAATTAACATTTTTTAACTTTTTCTAAAGTTATCTTGGCTATTTTTCAGGATAAAATGTAATTTTTATAAAAAAAAGGCAAATTTCATCCAAAATTAAGCATTTATTATTCTTTTGAACCTATTTTCCCAAAAATTTTAGCCTTCCCTCGTCCAGATTCCGCGAATCTGGATTGATTAGGTTTTTTAAACAAAAAAAATCAAAATGGTGGAATTAGACAACGAAAATTGATGGACAAGTAGGAAAGTATTGAGAACATAAGGGGAACAAACAGTTAAAAAAGTAAAATTAAACTAGGAGTGATAATCATGTACTTGTTAGGCAAAATTGAAAAATATCTGAGTGCTACAGGTATGACCCCCACACGTTTTGGGCGTGATGCCTTGAATGATCCCCGTTTTGTGCTGGATTTGCGGCGCGGAAGAGAACCTCGTCGGCGCACTTTGGGGCGCGTTCTTGCCTATTTGGAAGAGCATGGCGCTTTCATCCGGCGTGAAAGAAAAACAAAGCCTTTTATTTTATCGCATCATCATAATATTTCAGCATAGATTCAAAATGGTTAAAAATTTTCGATTAAAATGTTAAAAATTTAAATCCATTTAGGGATATAAAATATTGCATTACATTTTCCTGACCGAGGTGAGCTGTTCACGCATTTCCTTGATTAAAGCCAAGGCTTGGGTAAGCGCTTGATCGCGGTCTAATTGAGAGAGCTCTATTGTTACAATCGGGGGTGCCGATGCAGGATTAGGGGAATCCTGTATCGGCTTTTGTAAAATCTGTTCGGAAGAAAGAAACAGCGTTTCCTCTCCGCTTTTTTCAAAAGAATTGGGTTGTTTTTCAACGGTGTTGGATAGCGAGAGAATCTCAGGGGCTTGTTGAGAAGCGGCATCCTGAGAGCGTTCAATATCGTTATTATCTGCCCATTCAGCATCTGCTGGCAAAACAGATTGTTTCGCAGAAAAAGACGCTTCTTCTAAGACAGCGTCAAAGGAAGGTGAGACTTCTGGCGGTTGTGACGAAGGTTCATTATCCGATTCTGAAACCGTTTTTTCGCTATAATCATTGAGGACAATAACCGAATTTTGTGTTTCTTCTTCAAAAGTCGATCCGGTTTTTTGCTGCAAAAAAGCACGATCAGAAGATTTGAGGATAATTTCATCCCCCTCTAGGAGGATGCTTTCTTCTTCCCAATCTTTTCCGAGGCTATTCTTTTCTGGCCAAATAGGCTGATCGGATAAATCTTCAGAATAAAACTGCCCTTCGGGATTTTCTTTTCTTAAATCGAAGGTAACCCGATAACGGTGATAGGCAAAAAGCCATGTCATGATGAAGGCGATAATCCCGCCTAAAACAATACCAAGGGGAAAGGCCAATCGCGCTCTAGATAATAAAGGCGCACTGCCGTCCTCTCCTGTCAGCCAAGTAATGGCGGTATCATGGGTCAGTCGGGTAAAAATTTCAGGCGGCATAGCCATCCAGAAAAAAATGACAGCTATAGAAAACATAGCGGAAGAAAGAACGATAAGACGTTTTTCCTTTTTTCCTTCCATTGGCGTTGAGCCTGCCATTTCAGCTTTCTCCATAGATTTTATCCGACAAAATCAATTCTATAAGTCTAGCGGATAAAAACGATTAAATAATTAACATTGCATTCTGGCGTATTTAAGAAAAAATCTATTATCCTGCTGTGATAAAGATTTTCTAACGTGAATATTCCTTCACTTGAAAGCTGATTTTACCGGATAATTTTTTTCAGGAAAAAGAATGCAGGAACAAAATCATGCCGCTATTCTGACTTCGCCTCAGGAGATAGCCGCTTTGAACCATCAAATCAGTGAATGGTTTTTAGGACATTATATCCAGCTACTCTGCGCTATTGGGGTAGGGGTTGTTCTCTTTTTCGCTTTGCTTTCCTTTAGACGCTTTGCCGAAAATTTTTTGAAGCGCAGTGCCTTTTTAAGTGAATGGACGACTCTTGCCGGTGAAGCCATTGGTCGGACTCATGCTTTTTTCTTGGCTATTCTGACCATTCGATTGGTCACTGCATATTTTGATCATAGCTCGCGCCTTTCGGATGTTGTCCAGTTCTTATGGGTCATTGCCAGCACTTTCCAATTTGCGACTTGGGCGCGTCAGCTCATTTTAGGACTCATTAGCTATCGGGTCGAGCAATCGAATAATAGCAACCGCAATTTGGATAGCGCGCTTAATCTTATCCGGCTTCTTGTGACGGTGGCTCTCTTTGCTATCGCCTCTGTTGTCGTTCTCGATAATCTGGGTGTGAATGTCACTGGATTGGTTGCCGGTCTTGGTATCGGTGGTATCGCGATTGGTCTTGCTGCCAAAGGTATTTTTGATGACCTTTTTTCGGCTTTGGTGATTATCTTTGATCAGCCCTTTATGAAGGGCGATTTGATCAGCTGGAAGGACACCACCGGCACAGTTGAAAAAATCGGTTTGAAAACGACCCGTATCCGTGCTGGTACCGGAGAGGAAATCATTGTTGCCAACAATATGTTGGTCAATGTCGAGATGCATAATCTAAGCGAGCAAACGAGACGACGCTTTTCTCTGCAGATTGGGGTCGTTTGTTCCACTTCGCCTGACCAATGTGAAAAGCTGATTTCTATCTTGCGAGAAGAAACCGCAAAAATCCCGCTTTGTCAGGTGGCCAGAAGTTGCATGACTGGAATCGGCGCTTCATCTTTTGATTTTGAAGTCGTTTGTGATGTCCAATCCGGCTCTTTTGATGACTATTTTTCGGTTCGGACTCAGGCCTGTATCAACATCCTGAAACGGCTTGAAACGGAAGGTATCGAGCTCGCTTATCCAACGGTCACGAATTATAACTATAATGCTGAAAAATCAGGAAAATTAGAGGAAAAAAAGGATTAAATTGCTAGGAAAAGCGATTGAATTACATCTCATTATAAAAATTTATCAATGAGGATGATTACTTTTTCACTTTTCATCTGTTTATCAAGACAGCAACAGGATAAATATTTCCCTGTTGTCCTGACAAAGGAATCATACGACGGGTGCAGCAATGCCAAATAAAAAAGATTATAAAACGGTCGTCGCTGTAATTAATGCGTTACCGGGTCATGACGAAGAGATCGAACAGGGATTAGGTGAGCTTGCGCTTAAGGTGAAAGCCGAGCCGGGTAATATCACTTTTAAGCCCTATCGAAATCTTTCTGAAAGTCATAGCTACATAGTCTATGAGATTTATCAGGATGAGACTGCGTTTTTGCAGCATGTGAATGCTCACTATACAAGAGCCTTTAACAAGATGCTGGAAACCGCCGCAAAAGGTGGTAAATCGCAAGTCTTAGAAGTGAGTGATATTCTATAATTTTCCACTAAGAAAATCAGAATATTTTATTAAGGATGAGGATTAAAATGTTACGTTCTTTTTATAAATATGCCGCTTTAGGTTTAGCCGCTGTTGGTGCTGTTTCCGCTGTTTCTGCACCGGCTGCTGCGCGTCCTTCCGTTATCGCTGACAATCCAGCCTATGTAACGATCGTTGCTGTTATGCACCCGTTGCCCCAGTATGCTCAGCAGGTTGGCACCGAATTGAAGGGTCTCGCCGCACAGGTAAGAGCTGAACCGGGTAACGTTGCTTTCATGCCGACCCGTAACCCCGTCGACAACAGCTATGTCGTCTATGAAGTTTATCGCAGCGATGATGCTTTCCAGAAGCATATCACTTCTGACCACACGGTTTCTTTTAACAAAATCCTGGTTAATCAGGTTCAGGGCGGCGCTTCTGAAGTGACGAAACTGAAAACCATTTTCTAAATTTTAAAATCCTTGGAAAATGAAATTTTGCCGCTGTTGAAAAACAGCGGCAATTTTTTTGACAGTGACAGTTATTTATATTTCAAACTCTAAAAAGAACGATAATTCGCTTCTTTTTCACGCATAATCTTGCCAATAGAATGCACAGCACCATTCAAAAGACGGCCATATCCTTATCTAGGCAGGGGACTTTACATATGCTGAAGCATTTTTGGGCATCTTTTCTTGTTACGATTCTAGGGCTAATAACAGCCTTTATTTTTGGGTATTATGCTCAAGGGCACCATCTTATGTCAGGATTGGATGCGGCCTTTTTAGCCTTTCTTTTGGCTATTTTGGAAACGGCTTTCAGCTTTGACAATGCCGTCGTTAATGCTTCTATTCTCAAAAATCTTACGCCT
Source organism: Zymomonas mobilis subsp. mobilis ATCC 10988 (assembly GCF_000175255.2). NCBI lineage: Bacteria > Pseudomonadati > Pseudomonadota > Alphaproteobacteria > Sphingomonadales > Zymomonadaceae > Zymomonas > Zymomonas mobilis. The sequence continues at coordinate 1,576,480 of NC_017262.1, forward strand.
AAATGGCAAAAATGCTTTTTGACTTGGGGCATGATTGTTGCCGTTTTTGGAATGCGTATTTTATTCCCGCTGCTCATTGTTTCTTTTTCAGCTTGGGTCGATCCTTGGGAAGCGACAAAAATAGCCCTTTTTAACCATGCACGTTATGAAGAGGTTGTAACCGCCGCCCATGCCAGTATTGCCGGATTTGGTAGCGCCTTTTTGATGTTGGTCGGCTTAAGCTTTTTTGTGAAAGAAGAACATTCGCCTATATGGATTAGCTGGATCGAAAAACCGTTGATGGCGCTTCGGGTTATTCCTTTTATCAGCTATATCCTGACTTTTCTGATTATGGCCGGTTTTGCCTTCTGGTTTGATCAAAAAGACGGTTATTCTTTTTCAGTCGCTGCTCTATTCGGTATGGCTGCCTATTTCCTGCTAGAACAATTTGAACGCTTTATGGGAAAACCAACCCCAGGCAAGGCGGGATTGGCTACTTTTATTTATCTTGAATTTTTGGATGCGTCTTTCTCTTTTGATGGCGTCATCGGAGCCTTTGCTGTCACGAATGATATTGTGTTGATTGCGATCGGGCTTGGTATTGGAGCTATGTTTGTCCGTTCTATGACGGTTGCCTTGGTACAAGGCGGTCATCTGTCCCAATATCCCTATCTTGAGGCGGGGGCTTTCTATGCCATTGTAACCTTGGCCTTTATCACCGCCCTTAATGTTAGAATCGAAGTCCCTGAAATTATCAGCTGCTTGAGTGGTCTTGTTTGGATTGGGGGATCTTTGGTCTATTCAATGATCGAAAATCGGCGTTCTCTAGCCAAATAACATCTTTCCAAGGTTGATTTTTCTTCATTTAATTTTTGTCATAAAATCAACAATTGCTTCGGCTGCCCGACGTGATCCACCTAATAGGGGGTAGCCGAAAGTTTCCTGAAATAGTTTTTCCTGAATAGGGCGATAAAGATGATGCCGCGCCTGTGCCTGTTCGATGGCAGGCTTCAGGGCATCAATGTCTTCTATGACATCCCCCATAGTCCAGTGACGAAAATTTGGATTATCCTGCCATTTTATTTTTTGAGGATTGAGAAAAATACAGGGGCGGGGGATCGCCATAAATTCATAAATTTGGCTACTGACATCTCCAATATAAAGCGCAGCCTGAGAGGTGTACGTCATATCCAGCATTGCCGGAGACCCTGTGTCAACCAAGGTTTTGGTGCTGTGCAGTCTTTTAAGCCAGTATTTTTTTATCGCAAAATTTTTGTGAAATTGTTTGATATGAGGGGCAACAACCAGATTGTAAGTATGTGCTGTATTAAAAACCTTGACCAAGGCTTTCATAAAAACAGGCGAAGAGTTTAAATTCCGTTTGTAATGCGGATTATAAAGCGCAAAAGGTCGCTGGTTTTGAAAGGGGTAAGCCATTTTTTTCCGAATGGCTTCAAAAACATCAAATTTAGGATAGCCTATAATCCGGCTTGTTTGATCGGTTATCAAGCCTTTTTGTTTGAAATCGTGAGTAACTTTTCGACCAGATATCAGCGTTAAATCAAATTCTTTGACGAGATGTTCGTCATTCACGTATCGATCACCTGCCCCATGCATCAATAAAATAAGCCGAGGATGATTAAGCCCCATTTGCTTTAAAATGCCGGCTGTATATTCTGTCGCAACAACGGCATCATAGCGGTTTAATTCTTCAACATTATCTTGCAAGACAAGCAAGCGCTCTTGATCAAGCCTTTTAGCTAACTTTAAAAGCTTGGCTTTCCATGATTTAAACAGTGGCCGTAATTTCAAGGCGGGCGCATTCAATATTCGCCTGATGCGGGTCAAATGCTCTACTGTATCAGGGAAACTATAATATTCTGTGACATCGCAATCAGGCATTGCCGCCAATTCGCTGGCAACAGAAGCGGTGTGATAACACTGGTAAGGTTCAGCAATATAAATGAATGCAATTTTCACACTGAATCTGTCTTATATTTGAATTCTTTCGTCTCGAAATTTGATAATCGACGATAGAATTATTGCCTAAGCAAGAAGATCTTTGTTCATAGTTTTTACAGGGATACTGTCAACTATCAGTGCTATGATACATAGTAGATTACAAAAAAGATATTTTTTTGAAAGATTGAGCGTCGATGAAAAAGCGTAAGGATCTATTTCAGCCATCACCTAAATAAAAAAATCCCGCCTCCGAAGAGACGGGATTTTAGAACTAAAAGTCTTATGAAAGACGATTACTGATTTGACCAACGCTTCAAAGCCGGTTCGACAAGATGGCGCTGAACACTGTTATAGGTGATCTGGTTGATAACCCGCTGAGCAGACTGACGCGAACGCTGCGGCAGATATTTCTGGGCATAGGTTTTAACCTGACCGGCCAGAGTCATATTGTCGCCCGTCAAGGCCAGATTAGCAATGAAGCGCGCCCGTGCGGTTTCTTCGATAAAGGCATTAACCTTTTCACGATGATCGACTGCCCAATTAAAGGCCAGATCAGGATGGTTGCGTGCCACGATTGAAATCAAGGCTGCGCGGGTCGGTGCATTCGCTTCATCCGTCAGAGCCAACTCAAGCGTTTTTCTTGCCAATTCCTTGTTATTGGTCGCTGCCAAGGCATGGTAAAGCTGACGCTGACCGGAAGGATCTTTTTCCTTCTTGGCCATGTCGCGCAGTTTTTCCCACATTTCGTTATCGGCATTATAGCCAACGACCTGCAATACCGCCTCACGGATAGAAGCCGGAATGCTGTCCAGACCATTATTCAAATAGCGCTGGGCGGTGTCGATGGTTTCCTTGTCACCCATTTTACCGAGTAACGGAATCAGGCTTTCGCGCAAATCACTGGTGGCGGTCGAGTCACTGACCGAGGATGCCCAACCGATACGGGTCAGTTGCGGTTTTAAACGGGCTATGGCTTTCTGACGGAATGCAGCCTGAACCGGACTATGGTCGAGGCGACCGTCAAAGCTGGCGATCTGGTCAGAAACAACATTCAATAACAACGGATCGGAATCCGGTGAGATCTGTCCTAACAAGGCCAGATGCTGATCGAAGCTTTCATATCCGCCGCTGGCCAAAGCCATGCTGTCGCTGATAAATCCGACCTGATCCGATAAGGGCAGGCTCGGCAATTTATCGCTCAAGTCTTTGAAATGTTGCGGCGCATAAAGCGTCCGATAATAACCGAACTGACCCGGATTGATGATTGGCAAAGAGTCAACCGGTGCCTGAACCGTCTGATAGGTGGGGCCACTGACCGTCACCGTCGTTGCAGCTTTCTGCTGTCCAGCAGCACCAATAGCAACCGGAACAATCCAGCTACGTGAGGTATGTGATGCCGGATCAAGAGCAAACCGATCCTGTGCCAGATTGATGCGGGTGATACCCCCAGCCGTTATGGGCTCGCTGGCACGAATGAGCGGAACACCGCCTTGCAGAGTGAAGCTGTCAGCGAAACTCTTAACATCTTTGCCAGATGCCTGACTTAACGCTTTCCAGAGGTCATCAGTCGTCGTGTTATTATATTTGTTGGCGGCCATATATTGGCGCAAACCATCACGGAACTGATCGGGGCCAATGGCGGCTTCGATCATGCGGATTACTGCCTGACCTTTGGAATAGGTGATGGTATCGAAAGCCTGATCGATTTCATCCACGGTACCGACATGCTGAATGATCGGATGGGTCGTGGATTTTGCATCCATCGAGAAGGCTGCTTGACGGGCATAAGCCACGGTTTGCGCCGGAACATTCCAACCAGGATTCAGATCGCCCGTGACTTTTGAAGCCATCCATGAGGCAAAGCCTTCATTCAGCCATAGATCGTCCCACCACTGCATCGTGACCAAATCGCCGAACCATTGATGCGCCATTTCATGGGCAACAACATTGAAGATAGTCTGATGCGCGCTTTCAGGGCTACGTTTCGGATCGAACAAGACAGCCCGATCAAAATACATGATAGCGCCCCAATTTTCCATGGCCGAGAAGAACTGGGAAGAGCTGGGAACGGCAATCATATCCATTTTAGGCAAAGGATAGGGTGTGCCGAAATAATTGTTATAATAGGTCAGAATCTGGGAAGCTGCATTCAAGGCATAATCGCCCTGATCGGTTGCACCGCGACGGGTAATGATTCCGATTTCGGTATCTCCGACTTTAACCGCTTTCCGGTCAAGCTTACCAACACCCAAGAAGAGCAGATAGCTCGACATCTTCGGAGTTTCCGCAAAACGGGTGGTAACCAGATCACTGCCATTTTTTTCGGTGGCGACGACCGGCATATTGGAGAAGGCCAGTTCATCAGCCGGAGCCGTTACCGCCATTGTAAAGGTGGCTTTGTCATCCGGTTGATCCCACATCGGTGCGAAATAGCGCGCATCGGCAGGTTCAAACTGGGTAACCAGCATCCGCTGGGGGCCGTCATTATCCTGATAATCAACAGCGAAAAGACCCGCAGAAGACTGGTTGATTCTACCGCGATAGTTGATCGTCAATTCATGCTGACCAACCTGAATCGTGCCATTGTCACTGGTGTTGATTAAAAGCTGTTGTGCGGGGGCATCAAGCTTCCATTCAACTTTTTTGCCATCCAATGTAATGTCATCAATGACCAAATCGGCGGCGTTCATGGCGATTACATGTTCAGGTGCCTGAACATTGATCGTAATCTTTTCACGACCGCTAAAGATTAGATCTTTGGCATTAGGTTGTACCGAGATATCATAATGCAGAGGCTTGATGTCTTCTGGCAGACGACCATCCGGATTGGCAAAGGCCGCTGTTGCCATGGCTGGCAATAGAAGGACGGGCGCATGTCGAAGAAAAGATTTTAATCGGGACTTCTTGAACATTAAGGCACCTTTAAAAACGAGGCATAGCATTTGTAAATAATGGTCAAGCCATGCCTTTGTATTGTTTAAATAAATAGCTTTTTATGAAGTATGCTGTTACTATATAAAAAAATTATATAGTTAATGTTTATTAAACTTCATGTTAAATCCATAGCAATTTTACACTTTTTGAACCTATCTTTAACAGAACGTCTATCAGGATAAAAAGTTCATTCTTTTTATGATCGCGTTATAAAAATTTGCAGCAGATCTATTCTGCTTTAAACGCGATAAAGGCCTGTTCATTCTGAAAAAGATTTCTATTCATGCTATGATCCTTGGAAAGGATGATGATATGTTCGTTGGAAAAAGGTTATTTCCGTGCTTGGGTGTAACATATTGTATAAAATATAAAAATTAAAATTTCTTTTATATAGAATATTATAATAACCTATATCATCAATATAGGAACCGAATGAATAGAGAAAGACAGGAAGCTGGAATGATTATTCTCTATCGGGGTCGTGGTATTCTTGCCTTTTTTACTTTCATTTTTGTGATTGCTGCCGAAGATTGGCTGATGCGGAAGATGGGGCGATCATCCAGATGTGACTATGCCTCGCTTTTTGCGTGGTCTGTTGCTTTTGTAAACTGGGTTATCGGTCGCTATTTGAACCGCAATGCCTTGGAAGCAAGAAGAGGGCTTTTGTCCTGTCTTTTCTATAATGCGCCGCATCAGTTTTTGGGCTTGCCGATGGAATTATGGTCAATTCCGCTCTTTGCTTTCGGTTTTTTCTGCTTCCTTGGCTAAGGATTTCAACCCTTTAATAGGGCTTTCTAATGAAGTCTTTTGGGGAATATCTTCAAAATAGCTTGAGAAAAGAAACGGATTCTGTCTGTTTCCCTTAAAAATTTCAAAAAAGCGGAAAAGGATAGTTGCAAGATATCGGTTAGAACGCTAAACACCATGCCCTAAATGGGGCTGTAGCTCAGATGGGAGAGCGCTGCAATCGCACTGCAGAGGTCAGGGGTTCGATTCCCCTCAGCTCCACCAGCCATTCTTATGGCTGCTTTCCCCTTATATAACTATCCTGACTTAAAGTTCTTTTGCCTATATTGATTGCGGCAGGCTTATTCTTGCCAATATGGTGCCATCTTATCCCTGTTTCCGGCTATACATCCTGCAAAGCGGATTTTTTCGACCCTCGCTTATAGCTTCATGGACTCGGTTGTCTTTTGATAGACTGTTTCTCTCGATTCCTGTCATAGCGAGGATAAGATGAAATATGTGAAGCTGCCGGATGGCACCAAAGTGCCAGCTTTGGGACAAGGTACATGGATGATGGGCAGTGCCCATAACCGCGCCACCGAAGTCGCCGCCTTGAAAGAAGGTATCGCCCTTGGCATGACGCTTATTGATACAGCGGAAATGTATGGCGAAGGGGCGGCTGAAATTTGCGTCGGGGAAGCCATTAAAGGCACCCCAAGAGAAAGCCTTTTTCTGGTCAGCAAAGCCTATCCGCAAAATGCCTCGCGTAAGACCTTGCCAAAAGTATGCGAGGCAAGCTTAAAACGCCTCGGCACCGATTATCTTGATCTTTATCTGTTGCATTGGCGGGGAAGTGTACCTTTTGCTGAAACCATCGAAACGATGGAAGCCTTGCAATCGGCTGGAAAAATCCGTCGTTGGGGTGTCAGCAATCTTGATACCGATGATATGGAAGAGTGGATTGCCGCTGGTGGTCAAGCCTGCACAACAGATCAAATCCTGTATAATCTGACCCGTCGCGGGCCTGAATTTGATCTTATCCCTTGGCTTCGTAAGCATCATATGCCGGTTATGGCCTATAGTCCGGTTGAACAAGGTCGTTTGTTAAAAAATCCGGCTTTGATCGCCTTGGCACAGGCATTGAATGTTACCCCAGCCCAACTAGGCTTGGCATGGGTGATGCGCCATCCTGACATTATGGCTATTCCAAAGGCGGGTCATGTCGCTCATGTAAAGGAAAATTTTGCATCGCTGGATATTGTGCTAGATGACACTATTCTGGCGGAATTAGATAAATTATTTCCGGCACCCACCCGAAAACAGCATCTCGCTATCTTATAAAAATAGTCAATGGATGAGGGAAGGCAGGCCGCTTCAAAACGACCTGTCCTTTTTTATCAAAAAAGCGCCTCTGGCATCGTCAAAACGATTTTGCCGCAATGATCACGGCTTTCCATTCTTTTATGGGCATCTTGCACTTTTTCTAATGGAAAGCTGCTGTCAATCAGGGGATGGCATTGGCCTTGTTCTAATAATGGCCAGACTTTTTCTCTCAACGAACGGGCAATATTGGCTTTCTCATCGGCTGTTCTGGCACGCATTGTTGATCCGCTGATAGTGGCTCGCTTGAATATCAGAGGCAATAAATCGAATTTATCAGCAATTCGTCCTCCCATCGCCCCGACAATGACAAGGCGACCGCCAAAGGCCAAAGCCTTCATATTACGGGAAAAATAAGAACCCCCAATAATATCGAGGATGACATCAACACCTTTCCCCGCCATTTCTTCCTGAATAATTGTCAGAAAATCCTGCTCATTGTAATTGATAGCTATTGCGCCGAGTTTTTCGACTGCGGCGGCCTTTTCTTGATTGCCGACCGTGGTAAAAACTTTCAGGCCACAGGCCTTCGCCAAGATGATGGCTGTGCTGCCGATGCCGCTACTGCCTCCATGAACAAGTACGGTTTCACCCGATTTTGCCTGACCGATATCAAAAAGATTCGCCCATACCGTGAAATAGGTTTCGGGGATCGCGGCGGCTTCCGTTAAGGAAAGATTGTCAGGGACGGGCAGGGCTTGTTTGGCCGGAATAACCCCATATTCGGCATAGCCGCCGCCATTGGTCAGGCCGCATATTCTGTCACCGATTTTGAATTCTTCGACATTTTGGCCAAGGGCAATCACGGTTCCGGATATTTCCAATCCGGGTATCGGGGTAGCATCCGGTGGCAAAGGATATTGTCCCATGCGCTGGATAATATCTGGGCGGTTGATACCGGCTGCCGCAATTTTTACCAAAATTTCATCCGCTTTTGGCGTCGGAATAGGTGCATCATGGAGAGCTAGAACATCAGCTGACCCTGCTTCTTTGATGATAACTTCTTTCATCATGTTGCTTGCCATTTTTATATCCTCCGGCATATCCAGTAAAATCTTTAAAGACAGTTCCATCCAATCAGGCTATCCCGACCCAAGGCGCGTATTGGGTTATCTTATCACAGGCAAAGCCATTTGTTTTTTGTTATTGAAAGGCAGAAGATATCTTGCCCCTTCAAAGCTGGCTTGCCACATAGCGGAGATAGTCGCTGATAATTCCTCTTACGCATAAGAAGGCGGAAAAGACTGATGCTCAATTTTGATTATTATAATCCGACCCATATTGTTTTTGGTAAAGGCCGTATTGCACAGCTTGATACGCTTTTGTCGAAAGATGCCCGTGTTTTAGTCCTTTATGGCGGTTCTAGCGCTCAAAAGACCGGCACTTTGGATGAAGTCAGAAAAGCCCTTGGTGACCGCACTTATTTTGAATTTGGTGGTATCGAACCCAATCCCAGCTATGAAACTCTGATGAAAGCCGTCGAGCAGGTCAAACAGGAAAAGGTTGATTTTCTGTTGGCTGTTGGGGGTGGATCAGTCATTGATGGCACCAAATTCGTAGCAGCCGCCGTGCCTTATGAAGGTGAGCCTTGGGAAATTCTGGAAACGGATGGCAAGAAAATCAAGGAAGCCTTGCCCGTTGGAACCGTTTTAACCCTGCCGGCTACCGGCTCCGAAATGAACCGGAATAGTGTGGTAACCCGCAAGTCAATCAAATCGAAACGGGGTTTCCATAATGACCATGTTTTTCCGGTTTTCTCGATTCTTGACCCGACAAAGGTTTACACTTTGCCGCCGCGCCAGCTGGCAAATGGGGTTGTCGATTCCTTTATTCATATCACCGAACAATATCTGACCTATCCGGTTGATGGTATGGTTCAGGATGAATTTGCAGAAGGTCTGCTCCGCACCTTAATCAAAATTGGCCCTGAATTGCTGAAAGATCAGAAGAATTATGATCTAGCCGCCAATTTTATGTGGACGGCGACCTTGGCTTTGAATGGCTTGATCGGTGCCGGTGTGCCACAGGATTGGGCAACCCATATGATTGGTCATGAATTGACGGCCGCCTTTGGTATCGATCATGGTCGGACATTGGCGATTATTCTCCCTTCGCTGTTGCAAAATCAGAGAGAGGCCAAGAAAGGCAAGCTGCTGCAATATGCCAAGAATGTTTGGCATATTGATCAGGGCTCTGATGATGAACGGATTGATGCCGCAATCGAAAAGACTCGTCATTTCTTTGAATTATTAGGTATTCCGACCCATCTGAAAGATTATGATGTTGGGGAAGAGTCTATTGATATGCTGGTCAAGGAATTAGAAGCGCATGGCATGTCCCAGCTAGGCGAACATAAGGCTATTACGCCAGAGGTTAGCCGCGCTATTCTGCTTGCAAGCTTGTAATTTATTCGAGAAGCCAGAAATGGCTGACTTCTTGTAAAATATCAAAAGAACGGCGCGTCTTATCTTGATGCGCCGTTTTTTTATAGGGATTGCTTCCGGTCTAGGCCAGAAAACCGACCCATAATATTGTTGTGATATTTTGCTTTAATATAATGATATTATAATTTTTGTAGATAGTGCCGAGCTAGACCCCATTATACCGTAAAATCGGTTGTATTTTTTAGAATGGGCATGGATATAGGCGGCTATATTACTGAATAATCATAGCTGTTTTGCCTCTTTTTAGGTAAAATCAGGGTAATGACCCAGTCGGGAGACAGATGATTACTGAGCGTCAGACAGATTCCAATGCGATGTGGGGTGGCCGTTTTTCTGAAGGCCCGACAGCGATTATGCGGGAAATCAATGCCTCGATCCCGTTTGATAAACGCTTATGGCAACAGGATATTGCCGGTTCCAAAGCCCATTTGAAAATGCTGGTATCCCGTAACATTATCACGGCAGAAGATGGCCAGAAAATTTTGGAAGGCCTCGACAAAATCGCGGCTGAATATGCCGAAAAAGGCGTGCCGGAAGACTGGTCTCTTGAAGACATTCATATGGTTACCGAAAAAAGGCTGGCTGATCTGATCGGTTCGGCGGCCGGACGTTTGCATACTGCCCGTTCCCGTAACGATCAGGTCGCCACCGATTTTAAATTATGGGTGCGTGATGCCATTGATATGGTCGATAAAGGCCTGACGGCACTTCAGATGGCTTTGGTCATCCGCGCGGAAGAACATGCCGCGACCGTGATGCCGGGCTTTACCCATTTACAGATCGCCCAGCCGATTACGCTTGGTCATCATCTGATGGCTTATTACGAAATGATCAGCCGCGATCGTTCCCGTTTTTCGGATGGTCGTAAAAGATTGAACCAATCGCCTTTAGGGGCCGCGGCCTTGGCTGGGACGGGGTTCAATATTGATCGTCATCAGACGGCCAAAGCCCTTGGCTTTGATGCGCCTACGGCCAATTCACTGGATTCTGTTTCCGACCGTGATTTTGCCTTGGATTATCTGATGTCGGCGACCCAGACTGCCATCCATCTGTCACGTTTAGCAGAAGAGATCATTATCTGGGCAAGTCAGCCTTATGGCTTTGTTTCTTTGCCGGATGCCTATTCTACCGGTTCATCCATCATGCCGCAAAAGCGTAATCCTGATGCTGCGGAGTTAGTGCGCGGTCACAGCGGGCGGATCGCCGGTTGCATGAATGCGTTGGTGATGACGATGAAGGGGCTGCCTCTTGCCTATTCAAAGGATATGCAAGACGACAAGCCGCCGGTCTTTGAAGCGCATGATTTGCTGTCTTTGGCGATTGCAGCGATGACGGGTATGATCGAAACGCTGACCTTTATTCCTGAAAAAATGCGAAAAACAGCCGAAGCCGGTTTTTCAACCGCAACCGATTTGGCTGACTGGCTGGTGCGTCAGGCTGGCATTCCTTTCCGCGAGGCGCATCATATTACGGGGTCGGCTGTTCGTCTGGCTGAAACTAAAGGCATTGCTTTGGATGCCTTATCTATCGAAGATTTAAAGGCCATTGATCCCCGCATTGATGAATCGGTTAAAGCGGTTCTCTCTGTTGATGCTTCGGTTGCATCTCGGAATAGCTATGGTGGCACCGCACCGGATCAAGTCCGCGCCCGTATTCTTGATGCCAAAAAGACCTTAGGGTTAAACTGATGCATCTCCGCTGGGCTATTATCGGGGGTTTATTGCCCGTAGCGTTTATTTTGGGCGGCTGTGGTCAGCGCGGAACGCTTTCCATGCCGCCCGGTCATTCGCCTCAGGTGAAACCGGAAACCTCCCGCGTCATGCCGGATAGGCAGGATTTGATGAATCCCCCCAGTCAGGCGCGTCCTGACCGAACCCAAGATATTCTCTTACATTCGACGGTCAGAACTGAAGATTATTTCGATCTTCCGCCTCGCTAGAAAAGTTATAGATATGATTCCTTTTTCGCTGAAAAACGGCACGCTTTGTGTCGAAGATATTCCGCTTCCTGAAATTGCTGCGCAATATGGAACGCCTTGTTATGTCTATTCCCATAGCTATCTGACCGAACGCGCGCGGCGTTTTACCAAAGCTCTGGATGGGGCAGGAAAAGGAAAAGCCTTGGTGGCTTTCGCGGTTAAAGCCAATCCGTCGCAAGCTATATTGGCTAGTTTCGCGAAAGAAGGCTTGGGCGCAGATGTTGTTTCTGCCGGAGAAATTCGCCGCGCCGTTCATGCCGGTATTCCGCCAGAACGTATTGTCTTTTCCGGTGTCGGGAAAACCGCAGAAGAAATGCGTTATGCCCTCGAAATCGGTATCGGACAGTTTAACATTGAATCTGTTTCCGAAATTGAAATGCTGGCCGAAGTGGCGGCCTCGTTAGGGAAAAAAGCCGCTGTTGCTTTGCGGATAAACCCCGATGTTGATCCACATACCCATGCAAAAATTGCGACAGGAAAAGCGGATACCAAATTCGGTATCGCGGCTGAAGATGCTCTGTCCGCTTATGAAAAACTGGCCAGCTATCCATCCTTGAAAATACAAGGGATTGCTAGCCATATCGGAAGCCAGATTACGGATCTTGCGCCTTTTGAAGCCGCCGCTGAACGTATCTATGAAATCATTACCGCTTTGGAAAAAGCGGGTCACGCGATTGAAACCGCCGATTTAGGGGGTGGTCTGGGGGTTCGCTATAAAGACGATCAGCCCGAACCGCCCAGTATTGAAGCCTATGGTGAAATGATTAAACGCGTCACCAAAGGCTGGAATTGCCGCCTGATCTTTGAACCGGGGCGGTCATTGATTGCGAATGCAGGCATATTGTTATCGAAAGTTATTCGGGTCAAAGAAAGCAAAACGGCTCGTTTTGTTATTTTAGACGCGGCTATGAATGATCTGGTTCGTCCGACGCTTTATGATGCCTATCATGAAATAAAAGCCGTTACGCCAAGCGCGCAGGCTTATCAGGCGGATATTGTGGGTCCTGTTTGTGAAACAGGGGATATCTTTGCTCGAAATCGCTCTATTCCAGCTGTAAAACCGGATGATCTGGTCGCTATTATGTCTGCCGGCGCTTATGGCGCAACGATGGCAAGTGCGTATAATTCCCGTCCTCTGGTTGCAGAAGTGATGGTCTCTGGCAATAAATCGGCGCTTATCAGAAAACGGCAATCAGTCGAAGATTTGATGCGTGATGAACAAAAAGTAGAATGGCTATAGGCCATCAGCTTATATTCATTTGCAACTTTTATGCTCAATCTTGCGTTATTCAAAGAGTCCCCTTGAAAAACAGAAAACAGGGGATTATCTCTTTTGATTTACCTTTATTCTAACAGCAGAAAAGTTTTTTTATGAAACCTGTCCGTAAAGCAATTTTCCCTGTTGCCGGCCAAGGCACCCGCTTTTTGCCAGCAACCAAGGCCATGCCCAAGGAAATGCTGCCGGTCGTTGATCGCCCTTTGATTCAATATGCTGTCGATGAAGCACGGGCAGCCGGCATTGAAGAACTGATCTTTGTTACCGGACGTGGCAAGCAGGCTATCGAAGATTATTTCGATATCGCCTACGAATTGGAAGTTTCTTTGGTTGCCAAGGGCAAAACCGAAATGCTGGATTTGCTGGAAGGTACGCGGGTGGCTCCGGGTCGTGCCTGTTTCATTCGACAACAGGAACCGTTGGGTTTAGGACATGCTGTCTGGTGCGCCCGTGATTTGATCGGCGATGAACCTTTTGCTGTTCTTTTGCCCGATGAATTACTTTGGAATCCTGAAAAACCCAGTCTGGTGCAATTGGTTGAGACCTATAACCAGAAAGGGGGTAACGTCGTAACCGTGATGGAAGTCCCCGAAGAGCATACCCATCGTTATGGTATCGTTGACCCCGGTAAAACTGACGGCGAGGTTACCGAGGTGAAAGGTCTGGTTGAAAAACCGGAAAAAGCCCCTTCGCGGTTAGCCATGACGGGACGTTATATTCTCCAACCGGATATTATGCCTTTATTGGCACAGGATAATCGCGGTGTCGGTGGTGAAATTCAGTTGACGGATTCGATGGCACAGCTGATCGGGAAGCAACCTTTTCACGCTTGTCGCTTTGGCGGTATTCGCCATGACTGCGGTGATAAGGCCGGATTTATTCAGGCAAATGTTGCGTTAGCCTTGGAAAGACCTGATATAGGCCCTGCGGTTAGAGACTATCTACATCGCCAAAATTTTTAATCTAATGGATTAAGCCTTCTTTTCCTGACAGTAAGATGGCCTCACAGAGGTTGGCAAAGAAGGCTGACCTTTGTCAGGGGCTTGTTGTGGAAATTAAGGCTTATCTCATTCGAAAAGATGGAAGCGTCGATGACATCAATGTCGAAAAGCTTTCATCTCTTCTCCCTTATGACAGCACTGACAGTTTTATCTGGATACGCCTTCAAGACAAACCGGCGGCGGTTGCTGAATGGTTGAGGCACCATACCCAGATTATAGAACCAACGATTTCAGCTCTAAGTGCTGTTGAGACACGTCCTCGTTTTCAGATTATCGATTCTGGTGCCCTTATTAACCTTCGTGGTCTTGGTATTACGCCAAAAGATGACCCTGACGGGCTGATATCCATCCGTCTTTGGGTCGAACATTCTGTGGTTATTTCCGTCTGTTTTGATGTCTTGGCGGCTAATAATTCCATTATTGATGCCATGAATAAGGGCGCGATCCATGACCCCGGCGATTTAATTGCCCTGATTGCTGAAAAAGTATCTGATACGCTTGATCCTGTCGTCGCCGCTTTGGGAGACCGGGTCGATAATTGTGAAGCCCGTCTTAGTTCGGATGATGCTTGGGAAATGCGCCGGATCATTGCTTCGGTGCGTTCACAGGCCATCAGCTATCGCCGCTTTGCGACACCGCAGCGTCAAGCCCTCGAAACAATGGCCAATTCTCATCTAGCTTGGTTAGCGGATGATGACCGTATTCATCTGCATGGGGCGGCTGATTGTTTTGCCCGTATGGCTGAAGAATTGGAAGCTATCCGAGAGCGCGCCGCTTTATTGCACGAACAACTAACCGATCTTCGGTCAGAACAAATAGATACACGCGGGTTATTACTTTCTATTGTTGCCCTCATCTTCTTACCCTTGACGTTTTTAACCGGATTATTGGGTATGAATGTTGCTGGTATCCCTTATGCCAATGCGCCTTGGGCATTTAATGGGGTTATTGCAATTTGTGTCTTAATCGCGGTGGCTATCACGCTTTATTTTGTCCAAAAACAGTGGTTTCGTCGTTAAAGCCACAGAATGCCACTATAAATGTGCCGATTTTTTCTTTCTATTGGCTATTTTCTCAACAGGTGATTATTGCATTCATAAAGGAAAATCGAAAAGTCTTGGATGTAAATCCGATGAATAAGACGTTGATTTTTCATTTTTTTTAAATGCTATATCTTGGTAATATTGGAAGCATTGTGCTGACATCAAATAGAGGGGGCTTTCGCAGGTGAAGCACAAGTATTTATATCGATCTTTTCTGTTTCAAGCCTGTTTTTTGTCAGCCATGCCTTTGTTCGCCCAAAATGTGATGACGAATGAAGCCGTTTCCGCACCGCAAACCAATGCCACCGGCAATGGACAGACAGCGAATGCTCCTCGTCCACAATCGCGCCGCGAAAATCTTAATTTAACGGAAAAACAGACCGCCTTTCTCAATCATTTGCTTGATAAGGCTGGGGATGATGGTCTGATCGGCGAGAAAAAAGAGGCCACTGCCCATCATTTGACGGGTGAAAGCCTGATTTCTGCCAGTCTTGATTATGCGCGTGCTATTCACAGCGGGCGACTCTCTGCCAGTGATTTCGACAAAAATTGGGGTATGAAACCGGATCCTTACGATCCGTGGCCTGATTTTAAAAACGCAGTTAATAATAACACTTTAGGCGACTGGGCTGCCAATTTACCGCCGCCTTACTCCGGTTATGCCGGTTTAAAAAATGGCCTGATCTATTATCGTGCTATCGCTGAAAAAGGCGGTTGGCCGGTTGTCCCGACGGGTGCTGATCTTACGGTTGGTAGCGATAATCCACGGGTAAAAACTCTGCGTCGGCGAATCGCTATCGAAGACAAAGAATTACCGGATAACGGTTCTTCCCATTTTGATGCCGCTTTGAAGGCCGCTGTTAAACGAGCGCAGCAGCGTTATGGTCTCAATCCGACTGGGGTTGTTTCCGGTCAAACGTTGCAGGCTTTGAACCAGCCGGTGAAATCGCGAATCCATCAAATTATGGCGAATATGGAGCGCTGGCGTTGGCTACCCCGCAATTTGCCGGAAAATCGTATTCAGGTGAATGTTGCAGCGGCGGTTTTAACCCTGTTTGAAAAAAATCAGCCTGTGATGTCGATGAAAAGCGTAACGGGGCGTCCGGGGAATGAAACCCCTATGCTGCGTTCGACCATTTACAGCTTGGTCATCAATCCCCCTTGGAATGTGCCGGATTCTATCGCCAAGAAAGAATTATGGCCAAAAGAGAAAGCGCATCCCGGATATTTACAGGCCGCTGGTTTTAAAATTATCGGTGAAAGCGGTCAGGGACAGCGTTTGCAGCAAAAACCGGGTCCCAGAAATTCCTTGGGTCAGTTGAAATTCGACTTCCCAAATAGCTATTCCGTTTATCTGCATGACACGCCGGGGCGGGGGGCTTTTAGTCGTTATGGCCGTTTGGAAAGCCATGGCTGTATCCGGCTTGAACATCCGGTGGCTTTAGGAGAGCGTTTGTTGGCGGCTGATCCGGCATGGACAGGTGACCGCCTTCGGAGTGAAATTGATAAAAACGAAACTGAACGCGTCCGCCTGAAACAACCTGTTGCGGTTTTCCTGTTTTATTGGACGGCTTTTGGTAATGGTGAAAATGCCCTTAGCTTCAGAAGCGATCCTTATAAATGGGATGAACTATTGGCACAAAAAATTGAAGCTATTGGGCAATCTGTTCAGGGACAATCCAACAATAGTTGATTATGGCAGAGCCAAATTCTTATTCTTTTTTATATAGGGGCATTCTCCAGCTATGAATATGCACAGGTTAATAGCGATGGCCTTAGCCGCAGGGGTCGTTGTTACCGGTTGTTCTGATCACCATAAAAAAGCTGATCAAAATCAGGCTGATCATCACACCCCGTTAACTCCAACAGAAATGGAGCAGACGGAACCGCTTAGCAATACCGTGCCAGCAGGGCCGGATATTGGCCCTTTAAGTAGTGCGCCTGCGCCCGAAAAGCCTGTCAGTATGCCGGATGACGGTACCAAAGCGATGACCAAGAAGTTGCTGAAAGACAAGGTTATTGATCGGGAAAGCGTTGATCTGCCGAAACAAGGCTACGGGAAAACTTCTAAAGACAGCCAGATTATGTCTGATGCGATGGCAACCGGCATGACCACGCCGATGACCGCTCATATCAAAGATGGCGATCGTCCCGGCGAACCTTCGGTAAATGCTCAATATGATAATCAGTATCACAAGAGCGTAAAAGAGCTCTCTCCCAGCAATGTGCTGGAACCAGAAAATAAAGAGAAAAAAGAGGTCGAAGAAAAAGAGCAGGAAAAGAAACAGCTTGAAATACAGGCGGCTGAATCGAAAAAAAGCGCCGCTATTGCGGAATCTATTGCACGGGGTGCTCGCGGAAAATAGCGCGATCCTGTTGATTTAGCCTGACGTTTTGGCGTCAGGCTTCTTTTTAATAAAAATCATTTTCATGCCAGATATTATGAAGATGTTTGGGCCAATGCCATGGTCGCCATAAGATGACATCTATTGTTATTTCATCGTCGGGGCGCATCAATCTGGGGGCAAGAAAACGGGCGGCGGCCACTACCCGTTTTAGACGGTTATAATCAATCGCTTGATCTAAATCTTCTTTTGATCGTCTGGTTTTTACCTCGATAAAATTCAAACGCCGACCGCGTCTGGCGATAATATCAATTTCGCCTGATGGCGTTCTGACGCGGCGACCATGTTTGATGATATGCCAACCGTGAAATCGTAACCACCAGAGGCTCACGATTTCACCCAACCGCCCCAGTCTTTCAGCCTTTTTTCTTTTTATCCTTCTGTCTTTATGCATCAGAAGAAGATTGCTGCCGCAGCTGCATGGCCTGATCATAGAGAGCTTGGCGCGATAAACCCATTTGTTTAGCAACCAAAGCGGCTGATTTCCCAACCGAATGATCTTTCAGAGCCGTTTCAAGCAAGGCTTTAACTTCATCTTCCCCGATTTCTGTTTTTTTATTCGCAGGGGAAACCAGAATAACCAATTCGCCTTTGGGCGGCTTTTCTTGATAATGCGTTATCAATTCGGAAAGGGGGGCTGTCTGACATTCTTCAAATTTTTTGGTAATTTCACGCGTGACGGCAGCCTCGCGGTCACCCAAAATTTGATGCAAGCTCGTCAGAACAGAGATCAAACGCGGGCTTGTTTCATAAAAAATAAGGGTTGCAGCAATGCCAGCCACCTCTTCCAAGGCTTTTTTTCTGGCATTTTCCTTAGGCGGTAAAAAACCAATAAAAAGGAAACGATCGGAAGGAAGACCGGATAGGGTAAGCGCTGCAATCGCCGCACAAGGCCCCGGAATGGTGGTGACATAAGCGCCTGATTGGCGGGCATCCCGCACCAATTTAAAGCCGGGATCAGAAATTAAAGGCGTGCCGGCATCCGAGACCAAGGCAATCGCTTCATGGTTCAGGCGGGGTAAAAGTTGTGGCCTTAAATAATCGGCGTTATGATCGTGATAAGCGATCATCGGTCGTTTAATACCAATATGTTGCAATAATTTGGCCGTCACCCGGCTATCTTCTACCGCAATAAGATCTGCTCTTTTCAAAATATCGGCAGCTCTTAAGGATAAATCTGAAAGATTGCCGATAGGAGTCGCAACAATATACAAGCCGGGTTGTAATTTGTCCGATTGCACATCTTGGGTGTTATCTTGAACAGGTAAAGTCATAGTCTCTTGTCATGGCAGAGGAGAGGCACCTACCGCAATGTATAAAAGAATGAGGTCAATATGAATGTTATTCGCTACCGGTTGAAAAAAAATATCCTTTTTTTATCCGGTTTGTTGTTAACCACCACGTTAGCAGCCTGCGGAAGTTCTTCCGTCTCTCATCCTAAAACTGCCTCCTCCAATACGCCAAACGCCTCTTCAATCAACAATCCGGCTAACCAAAACCAAAATGCTGATAATGGCTTCTCCAATAATGGAGAGAACGCTTCTGATATGCAGCAGATGCAAGCTGTCCATTCGGTAGCAGTTATTGTGCCATTATCAGGGGCTTTTGCGAATATCGGTCAATCCATTGCCAATACAGCACAAATGGCGGTGTCTGATCTGGCTGACCGCCATACGGGGATAAAAATCACTTGCTATGACAGTGCAAAAGGCGCGGCCGAGGCTGTCAACAAAGCTGTTTCTGATGGGAATAAGTTAATCCTTGGCGGGGTTTTCCCCAGCGAAGCCCGAATGATGGCACTTGCTGCCCGTAACGCTCATATCCCGATGATTACCTTTTCCAATGACAATAGTTTGGCTGGAAATGGCGTTTATGTGATGGGCTTTTCGGTGGGTGCTGGTATCCAGCGCGTCGTCAAATATGCTTTGGATCACAAATTATCCCGCTTTGCAGCCCTCCTTCCCAATGGGGTTTATGGCCGGAAAGCCTCGGCTTCATTGCTGCGCACGGTGTCCAATAATGGGGGCAGCGTCGCGACCCTTTCCAATTATAACCGCACGCCACAGGAAATCACTGACGCTGTGACCAAATTGGGACAGGATTATGATGCTGTTTTGATTGCGGATTCGCCTCGAATTGCTCGTATCGCTGCGCCTTTACTCGTGAAACAGGATGGCACAAAACCCCAAATATTGGGGAGCGAGCTTTGGTCTATTGATAATAATCTTAAAAATGTTCCCGCCCTTTATGGGGCATGGTTTGCCTCTGTGCCGGATGGGATGTTCCACCAATTATCTGGCAAATATAAAGCCCGCTATGGCGTTACTCCGCCGCGCTTAGCCAGCCTTGGCTATGATGCTATTTTGCTGGCAGCACGTATCTCTCCGAATTGGCCTTCTAATGGCGATTTTCCAGAAAAGAAGCTGTTATCACCTAATGGCTTTATGGGCATTGATGGTGCTTTCCGCTTTAATAACCAAGCGATTGCCGAACGGGCGTTAGCTGTCGAAAAAGTATCAGCTAATGGTATTGTCGTTATTGACCCTGCACCGACCAGCTTTAGCAAATAATCAAAAGATATATTGAAGATTCCGGATATTTTTCTGTTTCTCGAAAGATATCCGGTTCTTTTGGTTGATTGATGACACCCAATTTTAAAGCATACCAGTCTTCAACCATTTCATGATAATTTTTGTGGTCGTATTTTCAGGTTATAGGATTAAAAGCGCTGTTTTTCTGTTAAAAGGAGGCCTGTGACTGAAAGAGTCCCGTTTCCTTGAGTGAAAAAATATTATAGAGGCAGAATATGGCCTCAAAATTTTCTCGTTCCTTGGTAATAGCCCTGACCGCTATTGCGATTTTACCCATGGCTGGTTGTGCCGGTCGGGGTAAAAAGAAGACTGATACCCGTTATGTCGCGCGGGATGTGGATACGCTTTATAATGCCGGCAAGCAAAGTCTGGACAGTGGTCAATATAAGGCTGCTGCGGCTTTCTTTGACGAAGTTGAGCGACAGCATCCTTATTCGATCTGGGCGCGCCGTGCCCAGTTGATGAGCGCCTTTTGTAATTATCGCGCCCGTAATTATTCAGCCTCGATCGCTTCGGCACAGCGCTTTTTATCCATTCATACGGGTAATAAAGACGCGCCTTACGCCATGTATCTGGTCATGATGGATTATTATGAGCAGATTCAGGATGTGAATCACGATCAGCACACCACCCAGCTTGCTCTTGATTCCATGAATGACATTATCCGGCGGTATCCAGATACACCTTATGCCGCCGATGCCCGATTGAAGATGGATTTGGTTCATGACCATCTGGGCGGAAAAGAAATGGCCATCGGTCGTTTTTATGAACAAAGCCGCCTGTGGCTGGCCGCAACGTTACGATTCCGGCGTGTTATTGATGAATATCAGACCACCACTTACGTGCCAGAGGCCTTGGAACGTTTAACGGAAAGCTATCTTGCGATGGGGCTTCGTGTGGAAGCCCGAAATGCGGCGGCGGTTTTAGGCGCCAACTTCCCCGGATCAAAATGGTATAGTCGCGCTTATCACCTTATCAAGGAACATTACCCGCAAGCCTTTACGCAGGTGCATTTAGAAGCACCTCAAAATGATACACCGGATACGGCCAATAATACGGAGGATGACGATCATCCCAAGACGCCATCTGCGGCACCTTCGCAGGATGATAAATTGACTGTCCCTTCGGATGATGTTGGCAGCCATGATGATCCAGCTGGACAGAGTCCGAGCAATGCAACCTTGCCGCCTATGCCTCCAGTATCTGCGCCTTCGGAAAATCCGGCAGGGAATGAAGCGGTTTCTAATAACCCATAAAGGATAGCATCCTTTGCCCATAAAAAAAGCCGCCTCAAAGGCGGCTTTTTTTTAAAGATGAAGCTAAAAGGATTACTTCCAGCTGGTCATTTCTTTTTTGACGATATCGACGATCGTATCGGGATCGTTGCGAATATCGACAACAAAAACACCTTCGTCAGCCGTCGGCTCTTCAAGCGTTTCAAACTGGCTATGCAGTAATTTCGGATTGAAGAAATGGCTGGAACGATGTGCCAAGCGATCGGAAATCAGTTCTTCGCTACCTTTCAGATAGACGAAATGAACATCATGTTTGTCATTTAACAGATCACGATAGACTTTTTTCAAAGCAGAGCAGGCAAAAACGACGTCATGTCCAACTGCTTTTTCTTTGTCCATATAGTCGCGGATAGCGCGGAGCCACGGCCAGCGATCTTCATCCGTCAGGGGAATTCCGTTGGACATTTTGTCCTTATTAGCCTGCGGGTGGAAATCGTCAGCATCCTGGAAATCGCAATGAAGATGCTTGGCAAGATCGGCACCGACCGTGCTTTTACCACAACCTGAAACGCCCATAACAACGATAATCATGACGCTTTCCTTTTTACTAATCTAACAGAAATCTGTTTCTTTACTCGATTGTAAAAGGTCTTTTAGAAGGAAGAAAGGCTTTGGTTAAAAAAGCCCTTCTTCCTTTGAAATATTAAAGACCCAATGCCTGAAGACCAAAGGTGAGGATCAGGGCTGCAATCGAAGCGATGGTGACAGAAACCGTCCAGGTCTTGAAGGTCTGGCTGACCGTCATATTCAGATATTCTTTTAACAGCCAGAAAGCACCGTCATTGACGTGAGACAGAATAGACGAACCGGCACCGATCGAAAGAACCAGCAATTCAGGGCTGTGGAAGCCCGGGGTGCTGAAGATGATCGGGGCTAACATACCGCCGGACATCGACATTGCCACCGTCTGTGAACCGGTTGCAACGCGGATAACCGCCGCAATGATAAAGCCGAGCATAATCGGGGACAGATGCATGACGTGAGACAGATCGGCCATGGCGTTACTGACACCGGCGCGATACAGAATTTCACTAAATCCGCCACCAGCACCGATCAGCAACAGAATGCCAGCCGTCGGGCCCAAGCAGTCATTGGTGAATTTCAGAAGATCAGCACTGCTGAAACCACGCCAGAAACCCAAGGTGACCATGCTGACCAGCAAAGCGATAAGCAAGGAAACAACCGGATCACCCATAAAGTTCATGAAAGCGCGAACGTTGTTACCGTGGGGCAGGAAGATATTGGCGCCGCTGGAAAAAACCATCAGCAAAACAGGAAGCAAAATCGAGAAAATCGTCAGCCAGAAACCCGGCAAATTTTTATCCTGATCGCTGCTACCTTCAAGACTTTCTGCAAATGGGTTGTGGGCAGGCAGCTGAATGCGAGGCGTAATCCAATTGCCGTAAAGCGGACCGGCAAGGATAGCGGCAGGGAAACCGACGATAAAACCGTAAAGAATGGTTTTACCCACATCAGCATGGAGCATTTCAACGCATTGCATTGAACCCGGATGCGGAGGCAGCAAACCATGAACGGTCGCCAAACCGGCACAAAGCGGAATGGTTAATTTGACAAGAGAAATCCCGCTGGCACGTCCTAAGGTAAAGACGAGCGGAATCAACAGGATAAAGCCGACCTGATAGAAGATCGGAATACCCACGATAAAGGCAATGACCAGCATCGCCCAGTGGATAAGTTTGGGGCCAAAGATTTTGATCGTCGTCGTAGCGATACGTTCCGCACCACCAGACTCAGCCAAGATCTTACCAAGCATGGTGCCGAGTGCGATAACACTCGCTGTGGAACCGATACCGGAACCAAGACCATCTTGAAAGGCCGACAAAACTTTGGTTAAGGGCATGCCCGTTACGGCACCCATACCGATTGAAACTAAAATAAGGGAAACAAAAGGGTTTAGACGCCACTTTGCAATCATCAAAATAAGAATGATGATGGACGCCAATGCATATAAAAGGAGCATTGTTCCATTAGAGTGCATGGTTACTCATCCGTTCTTTTTTTGGTCAGGCCTTATGAAGACCTGACGCAAGATGCAGAAATTCCATCTATGGGAAAGCCAGCATTCAGTCTATTTTGCAAGAAAATAATGAAATTTTTTAAAATTAATAATAATTTTTAACTGTCTCTCAAGTATCAATTCTCAATACTCTGTATTTAAAATTAAATTTATTTACTTCTTATGTAAAAATTTTTACATTAAAATAATTTTTAATAAAAAACCATGTGTCGGTTTAATTTAATTTAACAATATATTTAAAATAGATATTTGTTTTTATTTTGTCTAAAATAAGTAATTATAAAAAAATATCACTTATGTAATATTTTCTTTAAAGAAGAGGACAATACAACTTGTCGGAACATCAATATCTTCGCCTCGTCTCGGATATTCTGGAAAAAGGCGATCAGCGTCATGATCGCACCGGAGTCGGAACGCTGTCTTTGTTTGGTGCGATGATGCGGTTCGATCTTTCCAAAGGTCGGATACCGATTCTAACGACTAAAAAAGTATCTTATCGTTTGGCTATTCGCGAAATGCTGTGGTTTCTTTCCGGTGACACCAATATTCGACCTTTGGTTGAGCAAGGCGTTTCGATATGGAGCGATTGGCCATTGGCACGTTATCAGGCAGAAACTGGCGCGTTGCTTTCCAAGAAAGAATTTGAAGCAAAGATTCTTGCCGATACAGAATTTGCTAAAAAATGGGGCGATCTAGGCCCCGTCTATGGTCGGCAGTGGCGGCGATGGCAGGGGAGTGACGGGCAGGTTTATGACCAAATAGCGACCTTGATTGAAACTCTGAAAAGCAATCCCTCTAGTCGCCGGATGCTTTTCCACGGCTGGAATGTCGCTGAATTAAAAGATATGGCCTTGCCGCCTTGCCATATGGTCTATCAATATCATGTGACATCCGATGGTCGATTAAACAGTCTTCTTTATCAAAGAAGTGCGGATGTCTTTTTGGGGTTGCCTTTCAATTTGGTGGGTGCGGCAGCGTTGCAAGCGATGCTTGCTGATCAAGCTGGATTGGCTTTAGGCGATCTGGTGTGGACGGGCGGTGATGTTCATATCTATCGTAATCATATCGACCAGATGAAAGAACAGCTTGCCCGTGAACCTCGGGCTTTTCCCCGTTTAGAATTAACGCGCCATCCCAACAGCATTACAGATTATAAAATCGAGGATTTTGCGATTACAGGATATGATCCTCATCCCCCTATCAAGGGCGCGGTTGCGGTTTGATTATGCAGTATTTTTAAAAAATTTTAGACGGTGGAACCAATATCTTTCGAGCTCGTTGATTAAGTAATTGATGTAAAATTAATCAACTTATTATTCCTTATTTGGAATAATGGGCTTTGGCTTAAAAAGTAATTTAACTGCATATTGCAACTAATTTCTCTTTAAAAATGGAGTAATTTAGCTGTTATTTAAAATAAATGCAGATCATTTCACAAAAATGAGAAAAAATTAAGGATGAGTCCTTCTTTGTAAAAAGGAGGACTGTCCTAAGCTGAAGTAATAAGAAAGGTAGGCTCTTTTATGGCATATGAATCTGTCAATCCCGCCACTGGCGAAACCGTCAAAAAATATCCTGATTTTTCTGATAAACAGGTTAAAGATTCCGTTGATCGGGCAGCGACTGTCTTCAAAAATGACTGGAGCCAGCGGACGATCGCGGAACGGAGCAAGGTGCTTCATAAGGCTGCTGAAATCTTCCGTTCCGATGTGGATAAATATGCCAAGCTCCTGACTATCGACATGGGTAAAAAGATTGCTGAAGCCCGTGGCGAGGTCAAATTATCGGCTGATATCCTTGATTATTACGCCAAAAACGGCGAAAAATTTCTGGCACCTCAAAAAGTTGAAGAAAAACCGGGTGCGGTCGTCAAAGCCTTTCCTCTCGGATTGCTTCTGGCCATTGAGCCTTGGAACTTCCCTTATTATCAGCTTGCCCGTATCGCGGGACCGTATCTGATCGCGGGGAATGCGCTTCTTGTGAAACATTCCTCTTCAGTGCCTCAAAGCGCCCATGCTTTTGAAGCCGTTTTGGAAGAAGCGGGCGCGCCCAAGGGTATTTATACCAATCTTGATGCCTCACCAGATCAGGTCAGCCAGATTATCGAAGATCCTCGGGTGCGTGGTGTGACCGTAACCGGTAGTGCTTCGGTTGGGGCTGAATTGGCCGCCAAAGCCGGTAAGATGTGGAAAAAATCGGTCATGGAGCTGGGCGGTAGTGATGCTTTCATTGTTCTTGACGGTGTCGATATAGATGACAAGCTGATTGATAAGGCTGCCTATGGACGGTTGTTTAACGCAGGGCAGGTTTGCTGCGCTGCCAAGCGTTTTATTATCGTTGGGCAAAAACGCGCCGAACTTTTCACTGAAAAGCTGAAGCAGCGCTTTGAAGCTCTGAAAATTGGTGATCCCATGGATGAATCTACCGATTTGGGGCCTTTGTCATCGGTTGGCGCACGAGATCAGGTTGTTAAGCAGGTCGAAAAAGCGGTTCAAAATGGCGCAAAGCTCGTTTGTGGCGGGAAGGCGATTGAAGGCAAGGGTGCCTTTATGAAGGCTGGCATCCTGACCGATATCAAGCGCGAGAATCCAGCCTATTTTGAAGAATTCTTTGGCCCTATTGCCCAGATTTATGCGGTAAAAGATGAGGCTGAAGCTATCGAGCTTGCCAATGACTCTCCTTATGGCTTGGGCGGTGCCGTTTTTGCGCCTGATGTGGAGCAGGGACGCAAAGTGGCAGAGCAAATTGAAACCGGCATGGTGGCGATCAACAAGCCCTTGTGGACTGCGCCTGAACTGCCTTTCGGTGGGGTCAAACATTCCGGCTATGGTCGTGAATTATCCCATTTCGGCATTCAGGAATTTATCAACTGGAAATTGATAGACGCTTCTGCTGCCTAAAAATTTCTTAAAATCCGTTTTAAGCGGAAAAGATAAAAGCCGGTCTGAAATTCAGATCGGCTTTTATTGTTTAGTCTATCTAAAAAAACAGGCCATCGAGAGATGACCTGTTTTAAATTTGAATTTTGGCTTTAGGCCTTAGTCAACAAAAGCTCGCTCGATTACGAAATCACCGGGTTCGCTGTTAGAGCCTTCTTTGAATCCCTGTTCATTGAGGTATTTTTCAAAGTCCTTAATCATGTCCATGCTACCACAAAGCATCAGGCGGTCTGTCGCTGGATCAAGCTTTTTCGGCAGACCAATCCGATCGGTGAATAAGGAACCATCCTCAATCATGGTATTGATGCGGCTAGTGCGCTCAAATTCTTCTCGGGTAACGGTTGGAATATAGGTGAATTGTTCTGCGGCTTCTTCGGAGACCAGCGGATCATCCGCAATCTGGTTTACCAGATCATCATAATAGGCAAGGTCGCTTACTCTGCGGACGCTGTGAACCAGAATGATTTTTTCAAAGCGATCGTAAATATCTGGATCGCGAATAATGCTTAAGAAGGGCGCAAGGCCGGTGCCTGTTGCTAACAGGAAAAGCCGCTTACCGGGTAAAAGGGTGTCTGCAACCAAGGTGCCAGTCGGTTTGCGTCCCAGATAAATTTCATCCCCTTCTTTAATTTTTTGAAGGTGAGAGGTCAGGGGGCCATTTTCGACTTTGATAGAAAGAAATTCTAATTCTTCCGCATAGGAAGGGCTGGCGACAGAATAAGCGCGTAAAAGCGGCTTTTTACTTTCACCGGGTAAACCGATCATCACGAATTCACCGGAACGGAAGCGGAAGCTGCTGGGTCTTGAAATAGTAAAACTAAAAAGTCTGTCATTCCAATGTTTGACCCATTGAACTTTTTCAACCGTCAGGACTTTATTCGGCTGTAATCCCGTGGTTTCGTCTAAGATTTCAGCGAATTCGCTCATTTTCTTTCCTTAATAATCCGATTAAATTAGCTATTTCCGTTTGTGATAATAAATATATTTGTGAAGAACATATTCTATCTATAACGGAAATATTAAGGTTATGATCCTTTATTGTTCCATTCTTTCAAAAATTATTTTTGAGTGGAAAATAGAACAACCC
Organism: Zymomonas mobilis subsp. mobilis ATCC 10988; assembly: GCF_000175255.2. Taxonomy (NCBI): domain Bacteria; kingdom Pseudomonadati; phylum Pseudomonadota; class Alphaproteobacteria; order Sphingomonadales; family Zymomonadaceae; genus Zymomonas; species Zymomonas mobilis. The sequence goes on from NC_017262.1 coordinate 1,603,558, forward strand.
GTTATTGAAGTTTATTCAAAATTATGTTTTTTATGACTTGTCATTATAATTGTGAGCAAAAATGCCCATTTAATCATTAAGAGACAAGCTAGTTTTTGCGAATAAATCTCAATAATAGTTATTGATAAAAACGATCAATTGCCTTTTATTTTGTGAAAATCGGAAAAGGAATGACTATTTCTTTTTAGATTTTGCGCTATGGCCAGCGGCCAAAGACGAATGGTTGCTTTCTGAATCCAGTGCCGCATTTTCAGGTATTTTTAAATTGTCAGACGGCACATCTTCAATATCGATATTACTCGTATTTTCGTCATCATCGGCGGCGATTTCGTCAGCATTCGCCATTTCCTGATTTTGATCAGGTAATACCCGATTGGATGGGTGATGGCATGCCCCCAAAATGAGGAAGGACGCTGCAATAGCTAATGGCTTAAGAATGCGGACAGGGATGAGCATATTTCTCCTTTCTGGAGAGACTATGTTCTACGAATTACCCCGCTACCGCAACAAAAAGGCGGTGAATAGAAAGGGTTTTGGGGATTTCCTACCAAAATTTACAAAAAAAAGGCCGTTTTTCAAAAAAACGGCCTTTTTTAAAAACAGCTGCGGGAAAAACCGCGCTATTACGAAAAATTATTTTTCGGTTTTGGTGGTTTTCGTCGTAGTGACGTGAACGCTGGTGGAGTTAGCAACACCATTTTCAACGACCGCATTGTCAACAGCAGCATTGGTGTCCAAGATAGCTTCGTTATCAGCGCCATTGGTGTCGATGACGACACTGCTGTTTTCGGTGGCTGTTTCATTGGCAGGCTTCGAGCAAGCTGACAGACCGATAGAAGCAGCAGCAACGAGTGACAGGGCGATAATCTTCTTCATAATAAGGTTAACCTTTTGAATGTAATGCAAACCTGAAAAAAGCACTATATTGTGTTTATTTTATTTATTCAGCCTGTTTCCTGTAGAAACCTGCATTTTGCTCTTTAGCGAAAACTATAGCTTTCCGCAATGAAAAAGCCTTTATAGGCGATAGGAGAACAAACTGAAATAAAATATACTTACTATATTTTCTTATGAAAGGGGCAACCTTTTTTCAATATTTTAATCCAGCTTAATAAATATTGTAAATGATTTCATGGGTTGCTCAAACTTTAATAAAATAATATTTTTATGATTTAAAATAACAATTTAAAATTATTAAAATGCATAATATTTTTTGTTTATTTTGTTTTTTCTACCCTTTTTAAATATTCAAAAATAATATTTTTAAAATGGATGGTTTTTATTATTTTTATTTAAAGCTGTTTTGTCAGCCATGATTGTCTATTTTGTGGGATGGTACAAAACACTTTTCACCTGACAAGGGAAATATTTTTTAGCGGTTCAAATCTGGGTAAAAAATAATAGGACGCTATAAAAAAAGAGCGCATTTTTTAGAAAAATTAATAACCCTATTTAGATGTAAAATATTTTTGACTATATTCTAGGATAAAGAGAAACGATATTTTAACCCTAAAAATATCAATAAAATAATTTTATACTATTTTATGAATAAAGTAATGATCTGATTCTATCCAAGAATAAACCATATTCATATAAATGAAGAAATATCTATAAATTTTTATTTATCGTCTTCACTAAAAATTTATGGAAAATTTATTTGTTAAAAAGAAGATATATCCTCTTTCTCTTTTAAAAGATTATATGTTGCATAATAACAGGAACAAAGCTGTAAATATGAACGTTAATAGCGTTTATAAAATGAGACCGCGAAGAACATCAACATCTATGCTCTGAAATTAAACAATATCTAATTAAGCAATATCTGTTGCTTGAAGGAATATAAAATCATGAAAAAAATGCTGCTATTCTTTACCTTTTTACTCCCCACTTACTGTTTGGCTGCACCAACAGAAGACATAAATGTAAAAAATAACAGTAATTTTGAAATTAAACTGCCCTCTAATCCGACGACAGGCTTTGGTTGGATGGTAAAAACTATTCCCGACAATGTTATTTTAACAGGGATGAGTTATAAACAGTCGGATAATTGCAATGGTGCCGATGGTTGTGGGGGTGAAGAGACGCTCTTCTTCAAAGCCCTTAAAAAAGGGAAGGGTAATATCATTTTGAAATACGGTCGCCCTTTTGAAAAAATTCCTGCAAAATCGACGATTAAGACCGTATTCGTGAAATAGATATTTTCTGTTCTGAATTATGTTGTCAGATTTTCACCAATCCTCTCTGCTATAATAATCAATCTAGCCTAGAGAGGGGTGATTTCTGTGCTTTGTTCATTCTACGAAAAATGTATTTGATTTTAGCCCTTAAAAAAACCTTCTGATTTAAGGCTTTTTCTGTCCTAAATCAGAATTTTCCGGCGACGGAAGAGATTTCTTTTCTGGATCGGGGGAAATTGTTTTTTCGGTCGGGGCGGTTATCGCTTGCTCCGACTTTTCTTTCATATTTACCGTCTGGCTCGTCTGGCTCGTCTGGCTCGTCTGGCTCGTCTGGCTCGTCTGGCTCGTCTGGCTCGTCTGGCTCGTCTGGCTCGTCTGGCTCGTCTGGCTCGTCTGGCTCGGAGTCGGGGTATCATTGCCCTTTGCCTTGGATTCCAGATCCGCTACGGCATTATCAAGCGCAGGGTCACCCGTCGAAGTCGATGTCGATGAGGTGTCATCTAACCCGCTGCTGCTTAAATCGGCATCGGTGATCGCGGCATTGCTTGATTTATTGCCCGGTGCATCCTGATCCATGATCTGGGCGCGCCGATGCTGCAAGAAAGCTGAGCGAGCAGCCGCATAAGGATCCAGACTGCTTTCGAGGAAAGAATCAGCCCCTGATTCCGCCATTTGGGCGCGCATTTTTACAACGCTGACAACTGCGATGGCATAGGTCGCTGCATTCGGGACAAAATGACATTCACGGACGCAATAGCTAAAGGGATCAGCCCATTGGGCAATACCGGTACCAACGGCATCGCGCATCGTGGTTGGCCCCATGAAGGGTAAAACGAAATAAGGCCCGCCATTCATGCCCCAACGCGCCATGGTTTGACCAAAATCTTCGACTGTCGAAACCACCCCTATTTTTGTAGCGGTATCGCGAATACCACCAATTCCGACCGTTGTGTTAATAGCGAGACGCGCGATGTTTTTCCCTGCCAGATAGGGTTTGCCCTGCAATAGGTTGTTAATGGCGTTAAAAGGCTCTTCAAGATTGGCAAAGATACGGATAATAGCCTTGCGAACCGGCTCCGGCACTTTTTTGTTATAATATTTGGCAACCGGCTGCATCACCAACTTGTCGGCTTTGGAATTGATATTCCAGACTTTGCGGTTGAATTTTTCCAGCGGGTCTGTCTGGGCAAGGGTATCTGTGCCGGGCGTAATGGTACAGCCGCCCAAGAGCGCTAGGGCAGAGAAAGACACAAGGGCGGGTCTAAGAAGAGATTTTGGCGCAGTCATCACGAAGCGGTGCCATAGCAAAAACAATTACACAAGTCGTTGACTTTTATTAGTATCAACGATTATCCTCATAAAGATATCTTTATATCTTGAATTAACCATTGGGTATGACCCATATCCTGTGTTTTCCCGACCGATAGAACAAAAGGAAATCGCTCCTTAGGTTTTAGAGAAAGTGACAGTTTCTATTATTATATTTTCAAAAAGTTAAAAGTAACAAAATGATAACAGGGTAGAAAAGGCCACCAAGATTTATGGATGATTTACTGGCGATTTTTCGTGCTTTAACGGATCCAACGCGCATACGTATATTATTGTTATTGCATGAAATGGAGTTGTCCATAGGCGAAATCGCCCAGATTTTAGGACAAAGCCAACCCCGAGTCTCGCGCCATGTAAAGGTTTTGGTGGATGCTGGTCTTGTGGTGAGACGCAAAGAAGGCAGTTGGGTTTTTTTACATCTTGGGAAAAAAGAACGCCTGCAACCGCTGTTTTCTGCCTTGGACATTTGGGATCAGGAAAAATCATGGCGGAATACCGACCATGCCCGTTTAAAGGCCGTTTTGCTTGATCGTGCGGCCGCTGCCTCCCGTTATTTTGAAGCCCATGCACCGGAATGGGACTCGATTCGTTCGATGCATGTTGCGGAATCCGAAGTCGAGCAGGCTATCTTGTCCATTATTGGCGATAGAAAAATCGGCCGATTAGTCGATATCGGCACGGGCACGGGGCGGATGCTGGAGCTGCTAGGGTCACAAGCGGACAAAATGATCGGTGTTGATCGTAGCCCCGAAATGCTTCGAATCGCCCGCACTAAATTAACCGGTAAAAATTTACCCCAAGCCAGCCTTTGTCAGGGGGATATGTATGCCCTACCTTTAGAAAAGAAATCAGCTGATTGGGTCATTCTGCATCAGGTTTTACATTACGCGCAGCAGCCTGCTTTGGCGATCGAAGAAGCGGCAAGAGTGCTCGATAAAAACGGGCATTTGCTGATTATTGATTTTGCCTCCCACGATAAAGAAGAACTTCGTCTCAACAACGCACATGCCCGTCTTGGCTTTTCGGATGACCAAATCAATGAATGGTTTTTGTCATCAGGCCTCATGACCCAAAAAATCGAGCAGTTAAAGGGCGGTAGTCTGACGGTCAAATTATGGCTGGCAACGCGTTCGGATAGTCTTTCAAGAAAGAGTTAAACATATGGAACGGATACTTAGAGAAAATCCGAATTTTGTCGCAGAACCGTTTCTGGGCGAGAAAGAACCTCATATCTCTTTTGAGTTCTTCCCGCCCAAAAATGAAGAAGCCGACAAGCTGTTGTGGCAATCTGTTGAACGTTTGGCACCGTTGAAACCGCGCTTCATGTCTGTAACCTATGGGGCAGGCGGCTCTACCCGTGAAAGAACACGGGCAACGGTGACTCGAATTGCACGGGAAACGACGATTCCAGCGGTAGCGCATTTGACTTGTGTTAATGCCAGCCGTGATGAAATTGACGATATCGCCCGGGATTATTGGGATGCAGGTATCCGTCATATTGTCGCATTACGGGGCGATCCGCCCGGGGGTGAGCGTTTTCAGGCACGCCCTGATGGTTATGCCAATGCGGTTGAATTGGTCGAAGGTCTGAAACGGATAGCGCCTTTTGAAATTTCGGTTGCCTGTTATCCCGAAACCCATCCGCAAGCATTAAGCCCAGAAGCTGATATCGAGTTTTTGAAACGGAAATTCGATGCCGGAGCGACCAGAGCGATCAGTCAGTTTTTCCTTTCGGCGGATGTTTTCTTGCGCTTCCGTGATCGGGTCGCCGCCGCTGGTATTACGGCTGAAATTTTACCCGGTATTATGCCGACGTCCAATATTAGCGGGTTAAGGCGGATGGCCGATAGCTGTGGTATTGCGATACCCGAAAAACTTGGCCGTTTGATGGAAAGCCTTGATAAAGATGACCCGTCTGTCAAACAGATGGTGTCTATGGCGGTAACCTCCGATTTATGCAGCCAGCTGGCAAGGGAAGGGGTGGATTCTTTCCATTTCTATACCATGAATCGGGCTGAAATTACCTCTGCCCTTTGTCGCCTTTTAGGCAGACAACCTGTGGCCTGAAAATAATGACAGCCGGAACAAGAACGGCTATCTAGCCGATGAAAAGCGGCTGAAAAGGAAAAGCGGTCATGAAAAAGAGCATAGCAGCAGAACGTCTTCGGGAAGAGGCAAGCAAGCGTATCTTGCTGACAGATGGTGCTTTTGGCACAATGATTCAGCGCTATAATCTGGATGAGGCCGCCTATCGGGGCAAGTATGATCTGGGTCACGACCAAAAAGGGAATAATGACCTTTTGGTATTGACCCGTCCCGATGTTATTGATGCCATTACCCGCGCTTATCTGGATGCGGGTTCTGATATGGTTTCGACCAATAGTTTCAACGCCAACAAGATCAGCCAGTCGGATTATAATGCCGAATCTCTGGTCACTGATATGAACCGCCAAGCGGCGGCGATTGCCAGAAAGGCCGCTGATGAATATCAGGCAAAAGATGGTCGCCCCCGCTTTGTTGCCGGCGCTGTTGGCCCCACCAATAAAACGCTTTCATTATCGCCGGATGTCAATGACCCAGGCTATCGTGCGATTGATTTCGATCACCTGAAAGAGGTCTATGCCCATCAAGTATCCGGCCTGATCGAAGGCGGTGCCGATTTTATCCTTATTGAGACTATTTTTGATACCCTGAATGCCAAGGCTGGTATCATGGCCGTACTTGAGGAAAGTCAGCGGTTACAGCGCGAAATCCCGATGATGATTTCGATGACTATCACCGATATGTCAGGACGCAATCTTTCGGGTCATTCTATCGAAGCCTTTTGGTATGCAGTGCGCCATGCCAAGCCATTGACGATTGGCCTCAACTGTTCTTTCGGGGCAGATAAATTGCGGTCGCATGTCAAAACGCTTTCCGCTTTGGCCGATACTTTGTTGATGGCTTATCCGAATGCAGGCTTGCCCAATGATTTAGGGCAATATGACGAAATGCCCGAAACTACGGGGCATTTTATCGAAGAATGGGCGCAATCCGGTATGGTCAATATTGTGGGCGGTTGTTGTGGCTCAACGCCTGAACATATTGCTGCCATGGCCAAAGCTGTGAAGGGCTATCCCCCCAGAAAATCGGCCAAAATGGCACCGGCGATGCGTCTTGCCGGACTCGACCCGATGATTGTTCCGGCCTGATCGGCCTAGACCGTCTTTTCCTGTTTTCTATTCCTGTTTTCTATTTTTCGGATCTTGTAACCGTGACAGAGCTTTCCACTGACAACAATAAAGCCGCTCGTTTTTTCAATATTGGTGAACGCACCAATGTGACCGGTTCTGCCCGTTTTAAAAAGCTGATTTTATCAGGGGATTATGCGACCGCTGTCGAAGTGGCGCGGCAGCAGGTTGAAAATGGCGCGCAGATTATTGACGTCAATATGGACGAAGGTCTGTTAGATGCCAAAGAGGCGATGGTTACTTTCCTTCGGCTGTTCATGGCTGAACCGGATATTGCCCGTTTGCCGATCATGGTCGACAGTTCCCGTTGGGAAGTCATCGAAGCCGGTCTGCAATGCGTTTCCGGCAAACCCATCATCAATTCAATCAGCATGAAAGAAGGGGAAGAACCCTTTTTAGCCCATGCCCGTGTGGCAATGGCCTATGGTGCGGCTGTTGTGGTGATGGCCTTTGATGAAAAAGGGCAGGCCGACAGCCGCGATCGCAAAATTGAAATCTGCAAAAGAGCCTATAACCTTTTAACAGGTATCGGTTTTCCGGCTGAAGATATTATCTTCGATCCCAATATTTTTGCTGTTGCTACCGGTATTGATGAACATCGCCGCTATGCGATCGATTTTATCGAAGCCTGTCGCGAAATTCGGCGAATTTGCCCTCATACCCATATTTCGGGCGGGGTTTCCAACCTGTCCTTCTCCTTCCGAGGCAATGAGCCGGTTCGTCGAGCCATGCACAGCGTTTTTCTCTATCATACGGTGCAAGCCGGTATGGATATGGGGATTGTGAATGCCGGACAGCTTGATGTCTATGACGTGATTGATCCGGTACTTCGCGAGGCCTGCGAAGATGTCATCTGGGATCGCCGCGAAGATGCCACCGAAAGACTGATTACCCTTGCCGAAAATTATCGGCAGGATGGCAGCCAACCGGATAAGAAAACAGAAGAATGGCGCAGTTATGAAGTCCGCAAGCGGCTCGAATATGCGTTGGTTAAAGGCATTGATTCCCATATCATTGAAGATACGGAAGAAGCGCGTTTAGTCAGTGACCGTCCGATTGAGGTCATCGAAGGGCCTTTAATGGATGGCATGAATGTCGTTGGTGATCTGTTCGGTAGCGGGAAAATGTTCCTGCCACAGGTCGTAAAATCTGCCCGCGTCATGAAAAAAGCGGTGGCCTATTTGTTGCCTTATATCGAGGCGGCCAAAGATAAAAATGCCCGTGCCAAAGGGCGCATTATCATGGCGACCGTTAAAGGCGATGTTCATGATATCGGTAAAAATATTGTCGGTGTTGTGCTGCAATGTAACGGTTACGAAGTGATTGACCTTGGCGTTATGGTGCCTTGGGAAAAAATTATTGAAGCGATTAAAGAACATGATGCCGATATTGTCGGCCTTTCCGGTTTGATTACGCCTTCCTTGGATGAAATGGTAACGGCCGCTACCGAGATGGAGCGCGCCGGAATAAAAATTCCTCTGATGATTGGCGGGGCAACGACGTCCAAGGCGCATACGGCATTACGGATTGATCCGGTTTATTCGGGATGTGTTATTCATGTGCTGGATGCGTCCCGTTCGGTCGGGGTCGCTTCTGCCTTGTTATCGGATACCCAGCATGATCAATTCGTGAAGGATACGGCCGAAGCCTATCAAAAAATTCGTGAGGCCAGAAGCGGTAACAAGCAATCGAAATTATTGCCAATCGAACAAGCGCGCAAAAATGCTTTTGTTATTGATCCGGCCTTAAAACCGGCGGCACCGAAACAGCCGGGCATCCATCTGTTTAAAGAATGGGATTTAGCCGAATTACGCGCCTATATTGATTGGACGCCCTTCTTTCGGGCATGGGAATTGGCTGGTAATTTTCCTGCTATTTTGGAAGATGAAATTGTCGGAGAGACAGCTACTTCTCTCTATCAGGATGCGCAGGCCATGCTTGATCAACTGATCGAAGAAAAATGGCTAACGGCACAGGCCATTGTCGGATTATGGCCATGTCGCCGCCGTGGTGATGATATCTTGGTCAATGATAATGGCAAAGAAATCTGCCTTCCGATGTTGCGGCAACAAATGGAAAAACGTGCCGATCGGGCGAATATGTGTCTTGCTGATTTTATCACGGAAGAAGATGACTGGATCGGCGGTTTTGCTTTGACGACTGGCCACGGTATTGAAAGTCATCTGGCGCGTTTCCGTGCTGAAAATGACGATTATCACGATATTTTATTAAAGGCTTTGGCGGATCGCTTTGCTGAGGCCTTGGCTGAAAGGCTCCATCAATATGTCAGAACGACGCTTTGGGGGTATGCCGAGGAAGAAAATTGCGACAATCTCGCCCTGATACAGGAAAAATATAAAGGTATCCGGCCTGCGCCCGGTTATCCGGCCTGTCCCGATCACAGTTTAAAAACGATCCTTTTTGATATGCTGGATGTGACGCGGTCTATCAATGTCACTTTGACAGACAGCTTGGCTATGTGGCCAACGGCGGCTGTTTCGGGATTCTATTTCGGACATCCGCAATCCAGCTATTTCGGCGTTGCCCGTATCGGTGAAGATCAATTGGAAGATTATGCGGTTCGTCGTGGTGTTGAACTCGATATAGCGAGAAGGTGGTTGACACCGAACTTATAAAAATTCAGATTACTTCTTGTAATTTTTATCACTGAACCGATTATAGATATCATCCGAAGAAGGCAATCGGCCGGTATTTTTGCCTTTGTTTTTCTTCGTGATCTTTCGGAATAAAGCATCTTTTGGCTGAAAATGGGGGCTTTCTCGCAAGAAATTCGATCATTTTTGAGTGATCGACTGGGATAATATCATTGCCTCGGCCGGATAAAAACTGAGGAGAGGCGCATGCCTAAAAGGGGGCAGGATAATATTGATATTATGGGCGAAATGATCGCGGGCGGTCATGCACCCAGCTTACCGGCAGGTATGCGTCTTTATGCGATCGGGGATATCCATGGTCGGAAAGACCGCTTTGATATCCTGCTCCGGCAAATCATCGAAGATAACAGTTTGCGCGGCTTGGCTGGACGGGAAGGCACGCATATCGTCCTTCTCGGTGATTATATTGATCGCGGTATGGATTCCAAAGGGATGATTGACTTCTTCCTTCACCCTGAACCTTCGGGATTCCATTGGCATTTTGTCGGCGGTAATCATGAAACCGCTATGATCGAAATTTTCTCGGCTGCCCCGCGGAAAGTCTCACCGGAAAAATTGGCGGATTGGCTTTCCCGTTATGGTGGGCGGGAAACAATGATAAGCTATGGTATTCCAGCAGACGAGATAGATAACGCGGCCGTCCAGCTTAAATCCAAGCATGTAACCTTGGAATTTGCTGATAAATTGCTGATGTCATGGCGTGCCAAGATTCCGCCTGCTCATTTTGAATTTTTATTTGCCTTGCCCGATAGCTTGCAATTCGGTGACTATTTCTTTGCCCATGCTGGTATCAAGCCAGGCATCGCAGTAGAAAAACAGAAAAGCGATGATCTCCGCCGTATCCGAGGCGAATTTTTAAAAGACGAACGCGATCATGGCGTTGTGGTCGTTCATGGCCATAGTATGAGATCAGAACCGGAAATTCGTCCCAACCGTATTGGTATTGATACGGGTGCTTATACTTCTTCGGGGCGGTTGACGGCTGTTGGTCTTGAAGGGCGGTCGCGTTGGCTGTTAGCCTCTGGACAAGCGGGCGTTATCGGGGCAAATTCTTTAAAAGAAGGGCGTTTGCCCTTTATTCTCAAGGCTTTTTGAGGATAGCCTTGCTTTTCCTGCCAAGCGGCAAGAGGAAGATTTTATTCCGGCTGAAAATACGATAAAGGCTAACTTTCTTTTTGGCTCTCACCTGATGGGTAATCTGTGACTCCACTCGACCATATCCGCAATTTTTCGATTATTGCACATATTGATCACGGTAAATCAACATTAGCCGATCGTTTGATTCAGACAACTGGCGGCCTGACCGCTCGTGAAATGTCTGAACAAGTGCTCGATAACATGGATATCGAGAAGGAAAGGGGCATCACGATCAAGGCGCAAACAGTGCGGCTTGATTACACCGCCAAGGATGGGCAAAAATATGTCCTGAATTTGATGGACACGCCCGGCCATGTCGATTTTGCTTATGAGGTCAGTCGTTCTCTTGCCGCCTGTGAAGGGGCTTTGTTGGTGGTGGATGCGTCGCAAGGCGTTGAAGCGCAGACTTTGGCCAATGTCTATCAGTCGATCGAATATGATCACGAAATTGTGCCGGTCATCAATAAAATTGATTTGCCCGCCGCTGAACCTGAAAAGGTAAAGCAGGAAATAGAAGAAATCATCGGCTTGCCTGCTGATGATGCCGTTCTGGCCTCGGCAAAATCCGGTATCGGGATTGATGATATTCTGGAAGCCTTGGTAAAACGGATTCCGGCACCCAAAGGCGATATTAATGCCCCTTTAAAGGCAATGCTGGTTGATAGCTGGTATGATCCTTATCTGGGCGTGGTTATTTTGGTTCGGATCATTGATGGCTCTTTGAAAAAAGGTCAGCAAATCCGCTTTATGCAGGCGGGAACAACCCATCTGATTGATCGGGTTGGCTGTTTCCGTCCTAAAATTGAAATATTGGATAGTCTGGGGCCGGGTGAAATCGGCTTTATCACCGCGCAAATCAAAGAGGTCAGCCAGACCGCCGTTGGTGATACTATCACCGATGCCAAAAATCCGACTTCGACCCCGTTACCGGGCTTTAAGCAAGTCCAACCGGTGGTCTTCTGCGGGCTGTTTCCGGTGGATGCTGCCGATTTCGACAAGTTAAAAGAATCCCTCGGAAAATTGCGGTTGAATGATGCCTCCTTCTCTTTCGAGGCTGAAAATTCGGCGGCTTTGGGTTTTGGTTTTCGTTGTGGTTTTCTGGGCTTGCTTCATCTTGAAATTATTCAAGAACGCTTGTCACGCGAATATGATCTTGATCTTATCACGACCGCACCCTCCGTTGTCTATCATTTGAACATGACCCATGGGGAAGGCTCGATTGACCTTCACAACCCTGCGGATATGCCGGATGTTACCCGCATCGATTCCATTGACGAACCTTGGATTGAAGCGACAATTTACGTTCCCGATCAGTATCTGGGGGCGGTTCTGAAACTGTGTCAGGATCGGCGCGGTATCCAGAAAGATATGACCTATGTCGGCGGACGGGTGCAGCTGCTTTACGAATTGCCGCTGAACGAAGTGGTTTTTGACTTCTATGACCGTTTAAAATCAATCAGCCGTGGCTATGCCAGCTTTGACTATCATCAGATCGGTTATCGTGAGGGTGATCTCGTCAAAATGACGATTATGGTCAATGGCGAAGTGGTGGATGCCCTTTCGATGATTGTGCACCGTCATGCAGCCGAAGGGCGTGGTCGCCAGATGTGCCAACGGATGAAAGATCTTATCCCGCGCCATCTGTTTAAAATCCCGATTCAGGCGGCCATTGGCGGCAAAGTCATTGCCCGTGAAACCATTGGCGCCATGCGAAAAGATGTTACCGCCAAATGTTACGGGGGCGATATCTCTCGTAAAAAGAAACTTCTGGAAAAGCAGAAAGAAGGTAAAAAGCGGATGCGGCAATATGGTAGTGTTGATATCCCGCAAGAAGCCTTTATCGCCGCTTTACGCATGGGTGATGACAGTTAATTCTGTTATGGCCTTTCTCTCTGTTCAAAGTTCAATGCAAGGAATCTAATCTATGACCGATACGCCTCCCGATCATCTTTCTGTTTTTCCTGACAGTGAATGGTTCAATGCCGATGCTTTAAGACGCGGTGTTGGTATCCGTTTCAAAGGACAGGAACGGACGGATGTTGAAGAATATTCCATGTCCGAAGGCTGGGTTCGTGTCGCCGCCGGTCGGAGCCGTGACCGTTTCGGCCGTCCGATGACGATTAAATTAAAAGGCGAAGTCGAAGCCTTCTATCAGGATGCCGGTCAGCAGGCCGAAGCTGACGATAGTCAGGCCTAAGAATAAGGAAAAAGACAACGTTTAAGACGCATTTTGACAAGCGGCTTTTTCTGGCCTGTCATGACGAGGACGCTCTTTTGATTGGGCATCCTATCCGTATAAAATCTATACGGATAACCGCTTGCATTCAGGAGCCATAAGCTGATGTTCGCCGGTTTCCCGCTTGTCGATTTGCGTTCTCAACCTTTTTTTGAAGACAAAAATCGTGCCTTTTGGATGCTGCAATCTGTCGGCTGGACGGGATATTTTGTTTTAAGGGCTTTGGGCGGCCTCGCCAATTCGATGGGGCTGCTCTATATTGTGCCAACGGCACTTGCGACCGTTACCGGCTATTCCATTACCTTATTGATGTCAGTTGCCTATCGTCGATTGATCCATGCCAAACCCTTGGTGACATGGAGCATTTCGATCTTTATTCTGGTTATGGCTTCGGCAATCTTTTCGATGATTGAAGTCTGGGCGCATGCGACCTTTTACCGATCGGTTTCGATGCCCGTCGGTATTGAATTTTTGGGCGCTATCCTGCTTGATTTCGCGCTTCTGATTGCATGGTCGGCGCTTTATTATGGCATCAATTATTATCTGATGCTTGAAAAGCATATGGGGCGGATTCATCGTATCGAGGCACAGGCTTCCGCTGCTCAGCTTGCGATGCTGCGTTACCAGCTTAACCCCCATTTCCTATTTAATACCTTGAATTCCATTTCGACCTTGGTGCTTTTGAAACAGACCAGTCGTGCGAATGCGATGCTTTCCCGATTATCTTCTTTCTTGCGCTATACTTTGGCAAATGAACCCACAGCGATGGTGACGCTGGAACAAGAGGTTGAAACTCTTAAACTCTATCTTGAAATCGAAAAGATGCGGTTTGAAGATCGTCTTCGGCCACATTTCGAGATTGATCCTGCGGTTGCGCATGTGCGCTTGCCGTCTTTATTGCTGCAACCTTTGATCGAAAATGCCATCAAATATGCGGTGACACCTTGTGAAAACGGGGCAGATATTTCGGTAACGGCGCGTTTTGAAAATGGCCATGTCCGAATAGATGTTGTGGATAGCGGCCCCGGTGCGGTCGAAGAAGAAGATTCGCTGGAAGAAATTATTATCGAAGCAGAAGATTCATCCCCCATACAGCCGGATAAGAGCAATACCGCCCTTATACCGCATGAAAATCTGGAACCCGATACCCCAAAGCCGATAGTAAACCCGAAAAAACACACTATGTCAGCTTCAACAGGTGTTGGTCTCCCTAATATTAGGGACAGGCTTTTTCAGACATACGGAACAGATCAAAGCTTTCAGACCTTTAACAGGCCAGAAGGTGGTTTCGCTGTCGTTATAGAAATACCTTACCAGACGGAAGATAAAGCAGTCAGGACGTAATATGGCTATTCGCACCATTATTGTTGATGATGAACCACTTGCCATCCAAGGCTTACAGCTTAGGTTGGAAGAATATCCTGATATTCAGATCATCGAAACATGTCTTAATGGGCGGGAGGCTATTCGGGCGATTAAAACCCACAAACCTGATTTGGTCTTTTTGGATATCCAGATGCCGGGTTTTGACGGTTTTTCGGTGTTGCAAGGCATTATGGAAGTCGAACCGCCTTTGGTTGTCTTTGTAACCGCCTATATCGACCATGCCTTGCGGGCTTTTGAAGCCAATGCGGTCGATTATCTGATGAAGCCGGTTGAAACCGATCGTTTGGCCGATACCTTGGAGCGGGTCAGGGGACGCTTAAAAACACGCCGTGCCGCGGATGAAGCCAAAAGACTGAAAGAAGTCCTTGCCGAAGTCGCCCCTGATGCGGCTGAAAATCTGTCGGAAATCAATAGCTCACCGACTGCCAGCCGTTACGAAAAAATTATCAATATCAAGGATCGGGGACAGATCTTTCGAGTGGATGTCGATACCATCGAACGCATTGATGCCGCCGGTGATTATATGTGCATCAATACCGGCGATAACACGCTGATTCTACGAGAAACAATGAAAGACCTCGAACGTCGCCTTGATCCTCGTCGTTTCCAGCGGGTGCATCGTTCGACCATCGTTAATCTTGATCTGGTGCGACAAGTCCGTCCCCATACTAATGGCGAATGTTTCCTGATTCTCCAATCCGGTGCCGAAGTCAAAGTAAGCCGTAGTTATCGCGAAGTCGTTGCCCGTTTCGTTTACTAGACAGTATCAACGCATATTATTGTCACGCTTTTCAGGCTGTTCAATAGGCTAGCCTTATCTGACAGCTTCGGGCTTAAAGGGCAATTTTTCTGTCTTATTCTTAGAAATAGGCCAAAAATAAAGCGTATCACCTCGGGACAATATCATCCCTTGATTAAGCCGTTTATTTGCGGCTGGAGATAAAACAGACAAAATCATTCTATCAGATTACAATCTGCTTTGATCTTCCCTGTCTTTGCGGTCAGATATCGAATTATGCCTTTGAAAATCGCCTATATCATCAATTCAGTCGAAGGTGGGGGGGCAGCGTTACCTGTGCCTTCTATCGCTGAAACCCTCCAAAAAGGGGGTGCAGAAATCCGTATTTTTGCCCTGACCCGCCGCAATGGAAAGGCTGTAGCCCCTATCCAACAAGCCGGCTTCGATGTGGTCATTCGCGAAGGGGGCGAAAAAGACCATATATCCGCCTATTTCTGGCTTAAAAAGCAGATTGAATCCTGGGGCGCGACCCATATTTGGACTTCGCTCACCCGTGCGACATTATTGGGTCAAATGGTCGGGCAACATTACCATTTACCCGTTATCAGCTGGCAGCATTCCGCCCGTCTTAAAAAGATAAATGCCTTTCTGCTACGTCGTTTTCAGCGTCGATCTGCCTTTTGGATTGGCGATTCTCAACAAGTCACAAAGCTCACCGGAGAGAAACTCAACATTCCGAAAGAAAGGCTTTTCTGCTGGCCGATTTTCCGCGCCAATCCTGAAGCACCGTTAGCCAAGGCATGGCAATCTGGTGAGATATTGCGAATTGGCAGTTTAGGACGGCTTCATCCTTGCAAGGGCTATGATCTTCTGATCGAAACCTTAAAAACAGTAAAGGCCAAGAGTCAGATTCCTTTTACCGTGGATATTGGTGGGGAAGGGCAAGACGAAGCCAAATTATTGGCCATGATTGAAGAGGCTGGTTTACAAGAGACGGTGCGCTTGGTCGGTTATGTTGATAACCCTTCGGCCTTTTTGGCAAAGCTCCATCTTTATGTTCAGCCTTCCTATTGGGAAGGTTTTTGTGTCGCCGTCCATGAAGCGATTCAAGCTGCTTTACCTGTGATTGCTTCTTCAGTTGGGGAAATAGCTCATTCTGTAGAAGATCATAAGAGTGGTTTTCTTGTGCCGCCTGCTGACAAGGCTGCTTTGGAACAGGCTTTTCTTCAGGCCTTAGCGCGGCCTGAAAAACTATCTTCTATGGGCATGGCTGGCCGTCAAAGACTTTTGTCGGTTTTGAATCCTGATCAATTTGAAAAAACAGGTCTTGAGATTCTCGCCGCTTTTACAAAATCTAGCTGAATTGCTGATTTCAGCCGCGTTTGATCTCATCAACGATTTTTAAAATGGCTTGAGCTGCTCTTTTCTCTGACTTTTCGTCAGAAAGATCAAAGCTTTGATTGAACAAGGCTTCTTGCACCGGCTTATAGATATCCATATGGCGCTGACCACTTTTGGCTAAAGCCTGATCAAGATTGTCTATATCAGACAATACATCTCCCGTTTTCCAATGAAGGTAATTAGGATCATTTTGCCATTCGACATTATGGCTGTTCATGAAAAGGCTGGGACGCGGGTAATAGAGGAATTCGTAAATCTGGCTAGAAACATCACCGAGATAAATGTCCGCCGCCATTGTATAGGTCATATCATTGGAAGCCGCGCTTCCAAGATCAATATGGATATTCGGCGCATCCCAGTATTTTTGAGCAATCTTTCCCGGTTTTTTGAGCCGTAACTGATCAATCGTCAGAACAAAAGGGCGATGAAACAGCATGACATGCGGTGCAAAAATCAGATTATAGCGGTCACTTTTATAGAAATAATCCAGAATTTTACGGCCATCCTCATACCATGAAGAAAGATGCGGAGCAGGGTGGGGGTTATATAAGACTGTAGGACGACCATTGGCTTGCATCGGTAAAAGACGCGGCTTTTCGGGTAAAAGACTAAATTTGGGATAGCCAATAATAGAAATTTTATCGGGATTAACCGCAGCGTCTTTGATAAGGCGATCTCTGATTTTGGAGCCTGAGACCAAAACATGGTCGAATAAAGCACTCATCTTATCAAAACCGACGGCTCTGTCGCCTGCGCCATGGCGGGTGTGGATAATTTTTAGATGATCGAGATGGTAGCGGCTTTTGAGAATAAGCGATGTTTTTTCTGAAACAACTAAAATATCCAATGACCGAAAAAAATCGAGATTATCCTTATAGATACCCAATTTTTTAACAGGCAGGAATTTTTCAAATGTATATGCCGCCAGTCTTGTCATCGGGCTGACCGTTTTTAACTCAACAATGTTGATATCCGGTTTATGGAGCTTTTCAGCAAGCCGTCTGATTTCTTTGGTGATGATATCATTGGTTGTTGCAATAACAATATCGAGATTGGGCGCTAGCTCCATAAGAGCTATGGCCGTCGGTAGTGCATGAGCAATTTGATGTGCCTGATCGTGATTAAATAAAAATGCAACTTTAATCGATTCAGAGGCCATGCTTTAAGTCATCCCTAAAAACAGGAGTTCCGCATAAAGATTTTGTTCGGATCATCTAAAAAATTGAATGTTATCAAATCTTTGCTGATCGCGACTGTTTATCCATTTTGCTATTCTTCTTATGTCATTGCTATGTAAAAGAGAAAAAAGCCTATTTTATGACAAAAAGTATAAAATTTTAAAAATATAAATAAATTTATATAATATAAATATATTATGTATTTTTTATATATTTTTAAAATATAGATAATCTATTTTAATTGTTGTTGGCAGAAAATAGATAATAAAAAACCGGACATATCTATTAAAATAGAGATATCCGGCTTCTTATTACTTAAAAAAGAAAAGAGAAATTAGGCTGCGCCGCTAGCGGCTTCCAGAGGTTTAAATTTTTTCTGATAAATATTGGTCAGTGTTTCTGCGAGTAAGTGGAATTCTTTCTCGCAAGGACTACCTTTACGCCATACCAAAGAAATTGTTCTGGAAGGATATTGAGACGCTAATGGCCGTGCATCAATATGGGTGTTATCCAGCAAGCCAGCATCTATCGCCATTTTCGGAAGCAGGGTAATCCCAAGACCATTATCAACCATCTGCACCAGCGTGTGCAAAGAGGTACCCATCATGGTCGCTTCTGCCCGTAATTCGGGACGGTTGCAGGCCGCAAGGGCATGATCTTTCAGGCAATGGCCGTCTTCCAATAACAACAGCCGTTTTTCGTCGATCTGATCTGGTGTAATAACATCAGGCAGATGGGCTTGTTCCCCTTGAGGGAAGGCCACATAAAGCCGATCTTCGAACAGATCAACCGAGGCAATATCCCCACAATGATAGGGTAAAGCCAACAAAACGCAATCAACATGACCACGATGAAGAGAATCGCAAGCGGCGTTTGTTGTTTCTTCCCGAAGGAAGAGTTTCAACTCTGGCCATTCCGCTCTTAAATCGGGCAGGATACGCGGCAACAGGAAGGGGGCAATGGTCGGAATAACGCCCATCCGCAGTTCACCACAAAGTGGTTTTCCGGCAGCCCGCGCCATATCGCTTAATTCTTCAGCTTCGCGAAGCACACGTTGTGCTTTTTCCGAGATACGTAATCCCAGCGGAGTAAAACGGACTACGCGGCGTGTTCTTTCGACCAGCGTAACTCCAATCAGAGACTCAAGCTCACGCAGTCCTGCCGACAAGGTTGACTGGGTCACGAAACAGGCATCGGCTGCCCGTCCGAAATGTCCGTGATCCTTGAGGGAGACCAGATACTGCAGTTGTTTGAGCGTAGGGAGGTAAGTTGTCATGATTGTCCCTCTCGATCAATGCAAGCTTCATAATCAATTTGATCACAGAAGAGCAACTGTTATTTATAGTATCAGTTGTAAAACAAATATGACCTTACGATAGCTTGTGACTGTGTGTTTGATTGAATAGCTTTAAGATTGTAACAATATAGCTAATATCAATCATATTTTAAAATATGGGAGTATTCATAATGCTTACTGTTGGTGATAAATTTCCCGCTTTGAAATTACCTGTTCAGCAGGGTGTATCTGCCTTGCCGAATGGTGAAACTATTGACCTTGGCGAAACAAATGGCAAGTGGAAGGTCGTCTTTTTTTGGCCGATGGATTTCACTTTTGTCTGCCCGACCGAAATTGTGGGCTATAACGATATCAAAGAAGACCTGTCTTTGCGCGATGCCGTTCTGATCGGTGGTTCTTGTGATACCGCTTTCGTCCATTACGCTTGGCGGAAATCTGACGAACGTTTGGAGAATGCTGACTTCCCGTGGATTGCAGATAATTCCAAAAAGCTGGCCTCTGCTTTGGGTATTGTGAATGAAGAAGCAGGCGTTGCCTATCGCGCAACCTTCATTGTTGATCCGAACAATGTCATTCAGCATGTGACGGTCAACTCTTTGAATGTTGGCCGTAATCCGGCAGAAGCCTTGCGCGTTCTGGATGCTTTGCAGACCGATGACCTTTGCCCTTGCAACTGGCATAAAGGCGAAGAAGTGCTTGATCCTAAAGCCTAAGCCTGAATTCTATTCTCACTTTTACGAAAAGCAGCTCGATCATCTCGGGCTGCTTTTTTTGTGGGCTTTAGATGACAATGGATTTGCAAAGAAATAGGTGTTTCTCGCTTTTTAGAATAAAATTTTTCGTTTTTTATAGTCAAAGATAGATTTTTTTTCTAAAACCATTCCTGCTTCTTGCTGCCACTTTTATACCCAGCAAGCAGGCATATGGGGGAGTTGATATTTTTTCCATTTCTCCGATGGATCAAATTTTTATGAAAAGAGCTATTTTCGATTATAGGAAAGGCGCAATATAAAAGAAGCCTTGTCGAACATCTCTCTTTTCAAAGAGAAGCCGGTTTATGTTCAATTCTTTTGTTTCTTATCTTGAATCCATTAAAATGCGTGACCCTGCGCCACGCTCGCGTTGGGAAATCCTGCTTTATCCGGGTGTTTGGGCTTTGGTGCTGCATCGTTTGGCTCATTGGCTCTATCAAGGCGAATTGTATTTTCTGGCTCGGATTGTGAATCATTTTAGCCGTTTTCTAACCAGTATCGATATTCATCCGGGTGCCAAAATAGGCCGCAATTTCTTTGTTGATCATGGTTTCGTCGTGATCGGTGAAACTGCCTGCATTGGCGACAATGTGACACTTTACCAATGCTCGACCCTTGGCGGTACTGACCCTTCCAATGGTATCGGTGGAAAACGCCATCCGACTCTTTGTGATGGTGTTATCGTTGGGTCTGGCGCTCAAATATTGGGGCCTATCGAAATCGGTGAAAATGCGCGTGTCGGTGCCAATGCGGTGGTGACGCGTGATGTTGAAAAGAATGCCGTTATGGTAGGAATACCGGCACGCTCTATTCATGAAGATGCCGCCGCCTCGAAAGTCGAAAAACCGAAAACCGAATTTGTGCCTTATGGGACGCCCTGTGACGATTGTCAGGATCCTAATCTTCAGGATCTTCAAGCCCTTCATACAGAAATAGATGCTTTAAAAGAGAAAATTGCCAGTTTTATGATGTCTCAAAAAGCGGGCTTATCTGAAAATTCCGATAAAAATCTGCCGATGGTTAATCCTGATCAGATTCGTCTTGATAAAAAAGACGGTAAAGGCTCTTCCGCGGAATGAGCAGTATTACGCCCATTGCACCTATGCCGCGTTATGCGGTTCAGGTGGGTTTTACCCGACCTGAAATTTTGCGATTGATGGATCTCTATGGGCGTATGGTGGCGGCAGGGCATTGGCGTGATTATGCTCTCAGTTTTGAGACGACAAAGGCCAGTTTCTCTGCCTTTCGCCGCACCGCAGAACGACCGGAATATCGGGTCGAAAAACAACCTGCGCTTCGACTAAAACAAGGTATGTGGATTCTTTATGGTGAGGGCGGTCAAATTTTGAAACGGTCGCATGAATTGGTCAATATTCTTGCTCCAATTGAGCGGCGTTTAATCAAGTTGATTGCTGACTAGGCTCAGGACTCATTCTTTGAGATAGAAGATGAAACTTGCTGCGATATGGATTGCTGACATGAATGTGTGAGCGCACCGGTCGTATCGTGTTGCGACACGCCGCCAGTCTTTGAGCTTTGCGAACATATTTTCGATGAGGTGACGCTTTTTATACAGATGCCAGTCGTAAGGCGGCTTTGATTTCCGGTTCTTCTTCGGCGGAATACAGGCGGTGATATTCCGGTCTGCGAGAGACTGTCTGATTTTATTACTGTCGTATCCCCGGTCCCCGAGAATTTCTTGTGTTTCTTCCGGCAGATTTGCCAGCAGAACATCCGCGCCTTTGAAGTCACTGACCTGACCTGCGGTCAGATGCAGCCGGACAGGGCGGCCCTGACTATCGCATACAGCGTGAAGCTTTGAGTTCAGTCCGCCTTTCGTGCGTCCGATATGGCGGGGAAAAGCCCCTTTTTGAGCAGGGAGGCCGCTGTCCGGTGTGCTTTCAGATGTGTTGCATCGATCATCAGACGCTTTGAACGGCCTGCCTGCTCCGTCAGGGCGACGAAGATCCGGTCAAAGACACCCAGGCGGCTCCACCGGATAAACCGGTTGTATAAAGTCTTGTGCGGGCCATACGCTTTCGGGGCGTCTTTCCACTGAAGGCCGTTGCGGATCACGTAAACGATCCCGCTCAGGACACGACGGTCATCGACACGCGGCACACCATGCGCCAGTGGAAAAAACGGCTTAATCCGTTCCATCTGGTGCTCAGACAGCAAAAACACGTCACTCACAGCTTCACCTCCATCGGTAAACCTGTGAATCACAACAGCCCGCTCAACTCAAGAAATTAACAGGTCCTGAGCCTAGTAAGACCTAATCCTGATTTGTATTTGTTAAAATTTTATTAAAAATTCGAGCTTTTTCTTGTGTCTATTTCCTTTCTGCTGCATGAACAGAGATAGGAATAACTGCTAGGGAAAAGGCTGTAGTGTTAGAAAATACCGATTCCGGTTTTCATCTGTCTACCAAAGGGCGGTCTCATACACTCTATATTTTGCCTTTATTATTGGCCATTCCTGTAGGTTTGTTAGCGCAGGCTTCGGCTTTTCATCAGAAATATTCTATCTATGGCCACTGGCAACATATTCAGGAATCCCAAGCGGATTTTGTGAATACGCATGATGCTTCATCTATTACGGTAAAATGCGATAAAGCCGCACAGCGTCTGGTCTTGACCTTTAATGGTTATTCTGATTCCGCTTTGCATATTACTGCTCGCGGTTTTTCTGAAAATTATACCCTTATTCCAGATGAAAAAGGGAAGATGACGTTGGTCTTTAAACCCCATGATAGCTTCATCAAGAAACTATCTTCTGGCACGACTTCAGTGAGCTTTGAAGGCAACAAGCCAAAAAAATGGGTAATGCAGAATAACCGTCAGCTTTTCCGCATTACCCAATATTGCTGGAGTTAGGCCTTATTCAGCGGCAATGCTATCATTGCCTTGAATACCCAGCGACGTAAAATAGCGTTTAATGTTACGGGCAGCTTGACGAATACGATGTTCGTTTTCGACAAAGGCCAAGCGGACATAGCCTTCACCCTTTTCACCATAGCCGACACCCGGAGCAACAGCGACTTTTGCGTGGGTGAGCAACTGTTTAGAAAATTCTAAGCTGCCCAAATGCGCTAATTCTTTTGGAAGCGGTGCCCAAGCAAACATCGAAGCCTTGGGCGCTGGGATCGGCCAACCGACCCGCGTAAAACTTTCGACCATGACATCGCGCCGTCTTTTGTAGAGTTCGCGATTCTTTTCAATGATGTCTTGAGGGCCATTGATGGCCGCAACCGCGGCTGCCTGAATTGGCGTAAAAGCGCCATAATCAAGATAGCTTTTGACGCGGGTGAGGGCAGCGATCAGCTTTTTATTACCGACTGCAAAGCCAATACGCCATCCCGCCATAGAATAGGTTTTGGATAAAGAGGTGAATTCAACCGCAACATCTTTTGCACCCGGAATCTGAAGAATTGAAGGCGGAGGATTGCCATCAAAATAGATTTCAGAATAGGCAAGATCCGATAAAACCCAGATGTTATGCCGACGAGCGAAATCAACCACGCGTTCGTAGAAAGCAAGATCGGCGACTTCGGCCGTTGGATTCGACGGATAACCGATAACCATGGCGCTTGGTTTGGGAACCGTGAAATTGATAGCGCGCTCAAGGTCTTTAAAGAAATTTTCATCCGGCGTTGTCGGAATAGAGCGAATCGTTGCACCCGCAATAATAAAACCGAACATATGAATCGGATAGCTGGGGTTCGGTGCCAAAATGACATCACCCGGTGCAGTAATTGCCTGCGCCAGATTGGCTAGTCCTTCTTTCGATCCCAAAGTGACAACGACTTCACTTTCGGGGTCAACGTCAACACCGAAACGACGCTGATAATAAGCTGCCTGTGCTTTTCTTAAGCCCGGGATGCCGCGTGATGCAGAATAGCCATGGGCATCCGGTTTATTGGCAACTTCTGCCAATTTATCAATAACATGGGAGGGGGGTGGTTGATCCGGATTGCCCATACCAAGATCAATAATATCCTCTCCTGCCGCTCGTGCCGCGGCCCGCATCGCGTTGACTTCAGCGATCACATAAGGGGGCAAGCGACGGATACGGTAGAATGGCTCGGACATTTTAACTCCTTGGCCGAATAAGAATAATGGGTTCTTTGTTTTAAATACGCTTTTATTCGGGGAGCACGACTATAGGATTTTCTCGGAAAGATAGTAAGATGCTATTAGAGATTTTAAAAAAAAACTGCTTGAAAATTTTATATTATCAAAAGGCTTTTCCAAGATATTTTTTATCGTTTTTTATGAATAATCCGCGCTCGGTTATCTTGTTTATGATAAAGAGCAGTGTCATATCATTGACAAAATTTTTAAATCCAAAATTGGCGGTCATCTCTTTTTGATAACCAGAGTTCTGGCGCGCCATCCAATCTATTGGAAAATGATAATCCGGGGGTTTTATGAGCGGCGACAAGGATTTTGACAAGGATAGTGATGTTACAGTCATTACCCGCACCACGCCCCAGACAAAAAAACCGCAACCCTACAAGGTTTTAATGTTGAATGACGACTATACGCCCATGGAATTTGTGGTGCTTTGTCTTCAGCGTTTTTTCCGTATGGGTATTGAAGATGCTACCAAAGTCATGTTGCAGGTGCATCAGCGCGGGGTCGGTATCTGTGGCGTCTTTACCTATGAAGTAGCAGAAACAAAGGTCAATCAGGTTGTTGATTTTGCCCGTCAGCATCAACATCCGTTGCAATGCACTTTAGAAAAAGCCTAACCTTGTTTTCTGGCAGGCAAGAGCGACAGAAAAGATTGTAATTTTCTCTGTCATTCTAGGCTAAATGCTTGGCGCTGCGCGTGTTTGAAGATAGAAACGAGCTTATGGATCGTATCAAAATTCGCGGTGGCCATCGCTTGAAAGGCCGAATTCCTGTTTCCGGCGCTAAAAATGCCGTTTTGGCGTTAATGCCTGCCAGTCTTTTAACCAGTGACTCTTTAACGCTTATCAATCTTCCGCGCCTCGCGGATGTGGATAGCTGTTGCCATTTGTTGAATGAATTAGGCGTTTCAACAATGGTAGCTCGGAGTAAGGGAGATCATCCCGGGCGTGAAATTACGCTGACGGCGGATACTATCGCTTCGACGGTTGCCCCTTATGATATCGTTCGTAAAATGCGCGCTTCGATTCTCGTTTTGGGGCCTTTATTGGCAAGAGAAGGCGAAGCAACGGTTTCGCTCCCAGGCGGCTGTGCTATCGGTAACCGTCCGATTGATTTACATCTTCGGGCTTTGGAAGCTTTGGGTGCCGAAATTGAGCTGACGGCGGGATATGTTCGGGCAAGAGCGCCGGATGGCGGTCTTCGAGGCGGTATCATCAGCTTTCCTGTGGTTTCGGTTGGCGCCACTGAAAATGCGATTATGGCAGCGGTGTTGGCACGCGGTGAAACCGTGATTAATAATGCCGCACGCGAACCTGAAATTGTCGATCTTTGCCAATGTCTTATGGCCATGGGTGCTAAAATTGACGGTGTCGGCAATAGCCGCCTTGTCATTCATGGTTGTGACCGACTGCATGGGGCGACCCATGTGGTTATGCCTGACCGTATCGAGGCAGGTAGTTATGCCTGTGCCGCAGCTATCACCGGTGGCGATGTCTTGTTGCAGGGTGCCAGATCAGCGGATATGGCCGAAGTTTTGGTCGAACTGAAAGAAAGCGGCCTCAATATTTCGGTGGAAGAAGACGGTATCCGTGTTCAGGCCGATGCCCCGTTAAAAGGCCTAACTTTATCGACAGCGCCTTTCCCCGGTTTCCCAACCGATATGCAGGCACAATTTATGGCGATGCTGGCCTTAGCTCAGGGCACCAGTGTTCTGACTGAAACCATCTTTGAAAATCGCTATATGCATGTGCCAGAACTCGTCAGGATGGGTGCCGATATTCAGGTAAAAGGACGGGTCGCCGTTGTAAAAGGTGTCTCAGGATTGGTCGGTGCCGAAGTGATGGCGACCGATTTGCGGGCTTCGATGAGCTTGATTATCGCGGCTCTGGCCGCCGAAGGCGAAACGCAGGTTCACCGCGTTTATCACCTCGATCGTGGCTATGAACGTTTAGAAGAAAAACTATCTGCTGTCGGTGCTGATATCGAACGTGTCGGCGGATAAAGCCTTAAAAGGGCTGGAATATTTTCAGCCCTTACCTCTCTCCAAGGGGATAAACGGACAGGCTCCATTATCCCTATTTTATATATCGGGTAACTAATGACGGAATCTTTGGATTTAGACGATCATAAAAATGACTTGCCTAAAAAAGAGGCAATAATACCCGAACAAGACCCCTATGATCAGCTCGATCCAACGGCCAAGGCCGAGGCGATCCGTCGTTTTCATAAACAACGGTTGGTTTTGCTTCTTATGGCAGCGGTTGCATGGTTACTATCTGCTGTAAGCTGGCGTATCGCGCCTTTTGCACATACAATGGGGCTGCCTCGATTGATCTGGGCGCCTACGGCTTTGACCTTTTTTGTTTTCTGGTCGCGTATGCCACGCAGTTTACGAAATTTTGTTATTCGGTCGATAGTTTTTCCCAGATTGAAAACCCTTTTTCTGGTAAGGGATTTTCTGTTGCCTTGCCTATTTTTCGGGCTTTCTCTCTGGTCAGTAGGACACGCTTTTCATGGGATGCAAGGGGGGCATATGGGATGACCATCGAAATCTATAAGTCTTCTGTCCTTTCTGGGATTTCTCATGGCTTTTTGGGACGTCAAGGCGGTGTTTCTACAGGTATCTATAAAAGCCTGAATATTGGTTTGGGCACGCAGGACAGTCGGGATCATATTTCTGAAAATCGGAAACGGGCAGTTGAAGCGGTAGCCCCCCATGCAACGCTGGTTACCCTGCGGCAAGTTCATTCTGCCAAGGCTGTTTTTGTTGAAAAAGCGGTTCTCGATGATCAACGCGTTGAAGCCGATGCGATGGTCACTCATCAGCCTCATTTAGCTTTGGGTATTTTGACGGCTGATTGCGTACCCGTTTTATTTGCAGATACAGTTTCCGGCCTTATCGGTGCGGCACATGCGGGTTGGAAGGGGGCTGTCGCTGGTGTAACCGATGCCACGATCGATCTTATGGTCGAAAAAGGTGCGCTACGGCATAATATTGTCGCGGCAATAGGCCCCGCCATTCAACAGGCCTCCTATGAAGTTGATGATGGCTTCTATCAAAGATTTGTTGCGGATAATTTAGGTAATCAGGCCTTCTTTTTAAAAGGCCGTGATGAACATTGGCAGTTTGATTTACCGGCCTATGTTGAAAAACGCCTTAAAAAAGCGGGATTAGGCATGATTAGTCGTTCTTCGTTGGACACTTGTCAGAATAGCGAGCAGTTTTTTAGCTATCGTCGGGCATGCCTTGCCAGTGAAGCTGATTACGGTCGCCAGATTTCGATCATCGCTTTGTAAAAGAAAAATCTGATATTTTTACTGTGAATATTGTTGCCTATTCTGGTCAGAATTGACGCTTAGGGAGTCTTTCATGAAAACGCGTGCTGCTGTTGCTTTTGCCGAAAAACAACCTTTAGAAATTGTCGAACTTGACTTGGAAGGCCCCAAAGACGGCGAAGTTTTGGTTGAAATTATGGCGACCGGTATTTGTCATACAGATGCCTATACTTTGGGCGGATTCGATAGCGAAGGCATCTTTCCAGTTGTATTGGGGCATGAAGGTGCTGGTATTGTTCGCGAAGTCGGGAAGGGCGTGACTTCTGTCAAAGCGGGCGACCATGTCATTCCGCTTTACACGCCTGAATGTCGCCAATGTAAAAGCTGCCTTTCTGGTAAAACCAATCTTTGCACAGCTATTCGTGAAACACAGGGTAGAGGTGTAATGCCAGATGGCACAACGCGCTTTTCTTATAAAGGTCAGCTCATCTATCACTATATGGGTTGCTCGACTTTCTCCAATTTTACGGTTTTGCCAGAAATAGCCGTTGCCAAAATTCGTGAAGATGCGCCTTTTAAAGCGGCATGTTACTGTGGTTGTGGCGTTTCAACAGGGGTCGGGGCAGTTATCAACACGGCAAAAGTGGAAGCGGGTGCCAATGTTGTGGTCTTTGGTCTCGGTGGAATCGGGCTTAATGTTATCCAAGCCGCGAGAATGGTGGGCGCCGATAAAATTATCGGTGTTGATACCAATGACTCAAAGGCTGAATGGGGGCGGCGTTTCGGGATGACGGATTTTGTCAATCCGAACAAGATTGATGAAGATATTGTGCCTCATCTGCTGCGTTTAACGGAAGGGGGCGCTGATTATACCTTTGATTGCACCGGTAATACCGATGTCATGCGCCAAGCCTTGGAAGCCTGTCATCGCGGATGGGGTGTTTCAGTGGTGATCGGTGTTGCCGAGGCTGGAAAAGAAATTTCGACCCGTCCTTTCCAGTTAGTGACAGGGCGCGTTTGGAAAGGCTCTGCTTTCGGCGGCGTTAAAGGCAGAACCGGTGTTCCGAAAATCGTTGACTGGTATATGAAGGGTAAAATTGAAATTGATCCGATGATTACCCATATCCTGTCATTAGAAGAGATCAATAAAGCGTTTGACCTGATGCATGAGGGTAAATCCATTCGTTCGGTTGTTCTTTTCTGATTACCTGTCCTGTTAACCTGTGGATATAGAAGGTCGGTTCAATGAGTAGTATTCTGACGCATCTGACAATTGGTTCCAATGACCTGAAGAAGGCGCGCATCTTTTATGATGCTGTTTTGGAACCGTTGGGTATCAAACTTATTCGCGAGGTCGAAGGACAGCGTTTTGCTTATGGCAAAGACGGCGAAGAAGGACGCATCATCATCGTAAAGCCTATTAATGGCGAAGCCGCTACCGCCGGAAATGGTATCACTATCGGTTTGGCAGCGCCTTCTGATGAAGCTGTCGATGCTTTTTATAAAGCAGGCTTGGCTAATGGCGGTAAGGATGCCGGAGAGCCGGGGCCTCGTCCGGCTGCTAATAATTCTCGGGGTGCCTATTTATATGACCCTGAAGGCAATAAAATCTGCGCTTTCAATTTTAAATAAGATTTCTTTGGTGCAGGGTTATTCAAAATAGCCCTGCATTTTCAGTATTATAGCGGCCATTATGGCTTTTGCCTTGATAAAAAATTTATCAGGGCTGTTTTTCGTGATGAATATTTTTGATTTTTCAAGAAAAGCCTGATATCTTCCAACATCTTTCTTTGTATATAAATGGAGCGAGCTATGGCGCGCGTAACTGTCGAAGACTGTATCGATAAAGTTCATAATCGTTTCGATTTGATCTTATTAGCAGCTCAGCGTGCTCGCCAGATTTCCGGTGGTGCTGAACTGACACTCGATCGGGATCGCGATAAAAATCCAGTCGTTGCTTTACGTGAAATCGCAGATGAACTGATTACCCCTGTGCAATTACGTGAGGCCTTGTTGAATGATCTTCAGCAGGTTCATCTTGATGATGACGATGTGCCGGATGAGGTTGGTTCGCTTTCCGCTTCTGCCGAAGCCTTGCGCTTGACCGCAGAAACGCCTGCTAGAAATCAGACTTCTTCCCGTCGTGCCGCTGCTGCTGCGGCAGCCGCTGCGGCTGTCGATTACGACTGATCTTTTACTATTCTTTGAATAGTTCGGAATTAATAAAAGCCGCTTCTGAAAAGAAGCGGCTTTTATATATCTCCAATCCTGATTGGTATATCAGGGCTATCTAAAAGACTGCTTGGAAATAATGGTTGGGGAGGAGGATAAACCGCCCATTTTCCAAAATCCCTTTTCGGTTAAGAAAATTGATTTTTGGAAGATTTATCCACATTATTTATTTTCTGCAGCCAATGCCAAGGCGAAGGCACCCATCATACCGGCCTGATCACCTAACCCTGGTAATACGATAATTTTTTCGAAGTCAGCACCTTCAAAATAACTATTGGCAATTTCAGCCGTCTGACGACGAACAGAAGCCAGCATACCGTCAACATGCATAACGCCGCCGCCGAAAACGATACGTTCCGGTGAAATAAAGGCCTGAAGCGTGACGTTGAAGTGAGCCAAATAGAAAGCAATGATTTCTCTGGCTTTTTCAAATTCGGCCGGTTCCATTTCGTTCAGAGCCTTGCCCCAACGTTTACGGATAGCCGTGCCGCTGGCGAGACCTTCATAGCAACCGCCATGATAAGGGCAGCAACCTTCGAAATCACGATCATCAGGATGACGGATCGGAATACCATGACCCATTTCAGGGTGAGCCAGACCATGAATCGGTTTACCATCAATCAGTACGCCACCGCCGAAGCCGGTGCCAACCGTGACATAAACAGATGTATGGGTGCCTTTTGATGCGCCCCAGAAGTTTTCAGCCAAAGCTGCGCCATTCACATCGGTGTCGATTTCAACCGGGCAACCAAAAGCTTCTTTAAAGGGCGTTACAACGTCCGTATTCGGCCAGAAAGGTTTCGGGGTATTGGTGATATAGCCCCATTTCGGGCTTTTGCGATCGAGGCAAAGCGGACCAAATGACGCGATACCAAAAGACGCAAAAGAATCAGCGTATTGAGGAAGCGCTTTTTTGAAGAATTCAACACTTTTACCAAGCGTTTCTTCAGGGGTTGTGGTCGGAACACGTTCCACAGCCAGCATCTTCCGGTCAGAATCAATAAGGGCGAGCATAAATTTCGTTCCGCCGCCTTCAATGCATCCATAAATTTTTTTATCGTTTTTCATTATTCTCACCACTCACAAAATCCCCCCGTAATACGGAGGTATATGCTGTCCATTCGCTTTAAATTATGACGATGACCTCGATTTTTCTTCTGTGCCAAAAGGCCTTTTGAATAAATCGAAATCGACCGTCTGCGATTCGTCCAACTGGTAGGATTATAACTAAGTTTTCTTTCTTAATTAAGAAAGATATCAAAAATATTTTAGAAATATTTTCTTGGAAAATTTAAAGTAAAATGAAGTTATTTTTTAAAAAATAAAGAAAAAATATATTTTTGCTGATATTTAAAACGAAATAAATTCGGGATTGGATGTATTTTATTTTTTTTCAAAAATAATTTGGATATCTTGAATCTAAGATAAATTTCTTTTTGTCCAAAGAAGTCCTTCTTTAGGAATGGTAATATTTTGTTATTTTTTTTGTGTTTTTTCTGTCTTTAAATAATTCTCTTTTGTGTCATTCGTGTTTTTTTATGAAAAAAATAAAAGTTTTTTTGTCAACGTTGTCATGAAACATTTATTTTTATTGCATAAGCGATAGTTTTCTACGCTTTTCGATACTAAATTTAGCAATCTTTATTGCTATTTAATTGGAATTTATTATCGCAATGCTGCGATTTTGAATATTCGTTTTCTGAATTGTAATAAATACAATCCAGAAAACAGTATCCGAAATAAAAAGGCAGACCTTCTTTTCTATATTTTGGATTTTATTTGAAATGATGATTGCGGCTGCAAGCGCCAAGCCCTGCGAGAACAACTTTATAATCATCGGCCACGGCAATCATATCATGTGCGGATAAGGTGGATAAAACGGATTGCGGTATATTTCTCGGTAATCCGCAAGCCAGCCGATACCATAATAAACTATTCGGGGCAGGGGGCGTTGCGGCTTCGTCGGTCATTTCGCCTAAGGCAACTGCCCATTGCGGCTTTTCCTGTGGGCGGCGCAGGATATTCAAAGAAATAGGTTGTTTACTTATCGTTTGTAAGAAAATCTGGGTTTCACTTTCACCCGGAACAGACCCCGGCACATAAAAAGCGCTTGTGATAGAAGTTATTTGCGGGGCAGGGCTATTGGATAAGATTTCACGCGTAATCCCACTTACAACCGCTTCGCTTTTCGGATCCCAATCCAGATTGGAATCTGGGCGGGTCAGCATGATTTGATCGGGATGTCCTGATACGGGTTGGCCAAATATTAAAAAGCGCGTTTTTTCTGGAATACGCTTGGCGTGACCTTTTTCATCATTAGGCACATCAAGAAGATAAGAAATATTGCCGGCAAGCCCATCTGCACCGCGAATCAATGAGGAAACTTTGGCTTCAATATAGAAGCGGGTTTTTCCTTCTTGTAAATCAGGCGCTAATTTTGCTGATAATTTTTTAGCTCTCGTAACCTCAACTGAAGCAATAATCGGAGACATTAGGGTAATATCTACAAAGTCGGCATAAGTAAAATCGGAGACCGATATTGTTTTTACTTCCTGATTCGATTGTGCTTTTGCGGCGATAAGTGGTGACAAGCTTAACGCTGTTATAAGAAGTGTATTTCTTATCCATTTCATTATCTTATTCCTCAAGATTTATTTTATAACTTGATTT
The DNA here is from genome assembly GCF_000175255.2 of Zymomonas mobilis subsp. mobilis ATCC 10988. Classification (NCBI taxonomy): domain Bacteria; kingdom Pseudomonadati; phylum Pseudomonadota; class Alphaproteobacteria; order Sphingomonadales; family Zymomonadaceae; genus Zymomonas; species Zymomonas mobilis. The sequence goes on from NC_017262.1 coordinate 1,635,409, forward strand.
ATAGTTATATTTTTATTCGTTTTTACCATTTGTAATAAAAATGAAAACTTTTTTTGTTAAAAAATGCCCTCTTGATTTTTAATAAAATACACTTTTGTAATGATATGATAAAGCAATTGCATGTCTCCCCTTGTCACGATAAGATCGGGACGTAGAGCCGTTCGCGGCCATGGTCGTCTAAGATTCCATTTATGATAGGGAACATGAATGGTTATCGACAATCACGGAACTTGCGTGTGTGCTCGTTATGGGGGATTCGATAAATTCGACTGTCTGGCGGGTGCCACAGCTTGAGGACTGGAGGGAGTAAATTTCCTGAATGGCTTACGCTGATCAACAACCAATGAGCCGACGTAAAATCGTCGCTATCGGCTTAGTGGTGGTGGTTCATATTATACTTATCTATGGCATGGTCTCTGGCCTGGCGGTCAAAGTCTACAAACATGCTACAACAGATTTAAAGGTGTTTGATGTCAAAACACCACCGCCTCCACCAAAGCCACCTGAACCGCCCAAAAAAGAACAGCCAAAAATTGTTCAAAAACCAACACCACAGCCTAAACAAACCACGCCGCCACAGATTGTGACGCCTCCTGTTAAAGTTGATGTTCCTCATGTCGAGGCACCGGCTGTTCAGACGGTTACCAGTCAACCAGTGGCACCAATGACCGCACTTGCTGGCCCCATTGGTAAAGGTCCCATTGGCCCCCCTTCCGAGGGTAAGCCCGATGGAAACGGTCAGAGTGGTGGTGTTGCAACTGCTGCTCGTCCACATGGCGATCAGACCCAGTGGGTTACTCAGGATGATTATCCGTCCCGAGCCATGCGTGATGGTAAATCCGGTACAACCGCGATTGCCTTTACGATTGGAACCGATGGGCGTGTTTCACAATGCCATGTTACTTCATCAAGCGGGACACCCGAACTTGATGAGGCGACCTGTAAATACTTCACAATGCGTGCGCGTTACTATCCGGCTAAATCCACTTCGGGCGACCCTGTCGTTAGCTCCGGTGTCCAGCGCATTATTTGGCGTATTCCGGATGATTGATCGGGATAACATAACTATTCAAATGTAGAATTTATTCAAAAGATTGATTTTGTTAAAAATTTTACATCGAAATAGTTCAATATATTAAGAAAATGTGATTTTCTTTGCTAAAGAATTTCACAATTTCTCATTTTAATCTTGATATCATCTCTATTTTGCTAAGAGGAAATACTAGTCATGGCTACCCCAGCAGCTCCTGCCGTCGAGGCCAGTGCTTACGGTCTTACCGGTGCCCTTCAACAGGGGGGCGCTCCGACTTGGACGGTTCTTATTATCCTGGTATTGATGTCTGCCGCTTCATGGTACGTGATTTTCACCAAATTGTGGGAGCAGCATCGCGTCCTTGTCCAAAGCCGTGAAGTCGGTGCTGCATTCTGGAATGCGCCTTCTTTGAAAGACGCTGCCAAGAAGCTCGAAGAAAATACCGCTTATCGCCAGATCGTTGAAGATGGTCTGGATGCTGATACGCAGTATGTCAAAATCCCGAATGCTATTGATCAGCATGAATGGTTGAATGACTCACTGGAACGCAGCGTTGGTTCTATCAATGCGCGTTTGGGTTCTGGTCTGGCTATTCTTGCTACCGTTGGTGCAACTTCTCCGTTCGTCGGTCTGTTCGGTACGGTTAATGGTATTTACGGTGCTTTGGTTCAGATCGGTGCTTCTGGTCAGGCTTCTATCGGTAAAGTCGCCGGTCCGGTCGGTGAAGCTTTGATCATGACCTCCATCGGTCTTGCCGTCGCTGTGCCTGCCGTTTTGGGTTACAACTGGTTAAGCCGTCGGAATAAAACCATTGCTGAACGGATTGGTTCTTTTGCCATTGATGTTCACGCTTATCTGGTTTCAGGCGGCGCTGTTCGTCCTGAATTCAAGGCTTCACCTGCTGCAGCCGCAAAGAAACCGGCTCCGGTTAAGCATTAAGCCCCTGCCGTTTTCTGGCCGGAGAGGCTTTTCCCCTCTCCGGTCACATGCCTTTTAAAATAACGTCTTTTAAAAGACCGTTATTCAAGGATGACCAGACAATTGATGCTATAGGAACTATCACCAATGGGAATGAGCTTAGGAGGGGATGATGATGCCCCAATGTCAAACATCAACACAACGCCCCTTGTGGATGTTATGCTGGTGTTGCTCATCATTTTTCTGATTACGGTCCCGGTGGTGGTTGAATCCGTACCGGTTAAATTACCTGATACACGTTTTGCCCCTGCTCGAACCAAGCCGGAAGATGTGTCTCTTTCAGTCAGATCAGGTGCCAATGGAACCTGTGAAGTCTTTTGGAATTTGACGCGTGTCAATTCGCAAAGCCTTAGTGATCGGGCTGTTAAAAAACTGAAATCCGAGATTGATCGCCAAGGGGGGCCGCAGACACCGGGCCTGCTTTTACCCGAAGTCCATATTCGCGGGGATGTGAATACCCCTTATCGTTGCATCGGGGGTGTTATCTACACCATGCAGGAAGCAGGTTTTGCTAAAGTCGGCTTTATTTCCGAACCGCCTCCTGGCCCGGCAGCAGCAGATGAGCAAGGCGAACAATAACTTGTTTGCTCCCTATCATCTTATTGATGATTTAATTTAAGGAGTTTTGGCTATGGCGATATCGGCCGGCGGTGACAATGACGAACCGATGATGGACATCAACACGACACCACTTATTGACGTTATGTTGGTGTTGCTGATCATGTTCATTATTACCATCCCGATTGAAACTCATGCCGTAAAGTTGAATCTGCCACAGAATAACTCGCAAAATCAGGATCCTATTGATCCGGTTAAAAACAAAATCATGATTGATGCTGCGGGCACTATTCTTTGGAATGGCAAACCCACGGAACTGCCAGAACTTCGCCGTTATCTGGATGAAACACAGGCGATGAATCCTGTCCCTGAACTCCAGATTCAGCCGGATCCGCAGGTTCGCTATGACGTCGTGGATAAAGTCTTAGCCGAATGTAAAAAAGCCCAGGTCGAAAAAATGGGTTTTGTTGGGAATGAGGCCTATCGCAGCTTTTGACGGATTCTTCGATTCTGTCGATATGGCCAAATTTTTCCAAAGTGACGTTAAGATTATCGGGTAAGTGATGCCGGAAATCTGGATAGAGTTTTCTATCGTAAGATTTTCGGCATTGTTTTTACTGTTTTTTTCAACACCATATGCTATAATTTTTCCGAATTGGCCAAAAGATGGCACAGAATTGCTTGTGGAATCGTTTGTATTTTGATAAGCGCCCCATCTGAATATATGTGCCAGATGGCTGGTATATTAACGAATTTATGCGACAGGTGTTTCGAAGGGGAGCCCTTTGGGATATTTTTCTGTCTAGCAGGAGATATGAATTCTTATGCAGATCATCGTTCGCGACAATAATGTCGATCAAGCTCTTCGCGCCCTCAAGAAAAAATTACAGCGTGAAGGTGTCTATCGCGAGATGAAACTGCGTCGTCACTATGAAAAGCCTTCTGAAAAGCGCGCACGTGAACGCGCTGCTGCTGTCCGTCGTTCCCGCAAGCTGGAACGTAAACGGGCAGAACGTGATGGTATCCGTTAAGTTTTAACTGGATACACCTTCTTGATCTAAGAAGTGTGCCTGTTTCATATGATAAATCGCCTCCCTTTTAGGGATGGCGATTTGTTTTCATTTTATCAGGGTATCGCAAAATACCCTGCAAAATGAATGACGATGCGTTTTTCATCCTCATCGCTATAAGGCATGTCCCGATTGCTTCTTATTCCTCTTTTTTCGGATAAGACGCTGTTTAGGATTTGTTTAATAGCTGAATATTGAAAACCACCCTATCGTAACGGTAATCCTGTTTAAAGGAATGACATGAGCTCGGATAAGGCTTCTTCCTTAGCGTCTATCGGACGTGCAATGCGTTTACCTTTGCTAGGAGCGGTTCTTCTGGCGGCTGCGGGAACAACTTTGGCTCTGGCGGGGACATCTTCCCCTGCAAGATTGGCGCAGTCTCCTGAAAAGTTTTTGGCCGATAATGAACATCATAAGGGCGTGCAAAAAACGCCTTCCGGCTTGCAATATAAAATCATCAAAAAAGGCAAAGGTGTTCAGCCGAAAATCAATGACATGGTTTCTGTCGAATATCAGGGTAGCTTGACTGACGGAACTGTTTTTGATTCGACCGCTCGCAATGGTGGCGCTCCGGTTATGATGCCAGTTGCAAGAGTTATTCCCGGTTTTTCCGAGGCTTTGCAATTGATGCAGCAAGGCGGTGAATATCGTTTCTGGATTCCTCCCCAGCTTGGCTATGGATCTGAAGGGGCAGGGGGTGTTATTCCTCCTAATGCTGTTCTTATTTTTGATGTGAAGCTGGTCTCTGTCGTGCCAGCGCCGCCAGCCGATGCGACGAGCCTACCCTCGATACAATAAACGCCCCTTAACACGCTGCAAAGCCGGACTACTTAAAATCCGGCCATGTCTTTAAAGGCGTGCCTTGAAAGCGGTGAGGCTATTCATCGTCTTTGTTTCTGCTGTTCAGCATGAATTGTTTGACGTGATTGCGTTGCTGATGCTCTTCGCGTTCTGTAACGATTTTCGAATATTCTTCTAAAGAAACTTTTGCGATAGCGACCAAGGGATCGGCTAATGCCAGCCCCATAATGCCGAACAGTGCGCCTAGTAAAATCTGAGCGCCTAATTCCAGAGCAGGCGGCAAGTTAACAGAGCGCCGCGCTACAATCGGGACAATCAAATAGCCATCAATGGTCTGGACAATAGCATAGACACCCATTGCCCAAAGCCCCGTCTGAACATTTTGGCTAAAACCTACCAGACAAATCAACAAGCCAGAGATCAGCGCGCCGATATTCGGTAAGAAAGCTAATAATCCAGTCAACAGGCCTAAAAGCGTCGCCATAGGCACGCCAGTTGCCAAAAGAAGCAACCAAGTCCCGACCCCTTCAATGGCCATACCCAGAAGGCGGCCAGCCATCAGCCGCCGTAGGTTATTATTGGCAATGTTAAAAATCCGGTAAAAATCTGGGCGTTTCGCAATCGGTATCATCCATGCAAAACCCCTTTCGTAAAGATGGGGTTCAATGGCAACAAAGATACCAATAACCATAATCATTGCCCCGCCAGAGACCGCTCCAAGAGCATTTCCGACAAAAGCGCTAACTTCGCCGAAAGACCCAAAGAGTCGTTGGGCGATATCGCTGCTGGATACATGGGGCGACATCAGGCCATTACTGACCAACCAGTCGCGGATATTGATAAACTGGGTCGTTAAAGTAGCCTGCAAGGCATCTAGCTGGCCCCCTAATTGGTAAACAGCGAGATACAAGGTAAAAGCGAGGAAAATAGCCACACAGATACAGACAATAGCTAATCGGTATCCTCGGCCTATTTTTAGAACACGCCCCAATAAACGGGTGCCGTCATCCAAGAGAGAAGCGAAAACCAAACCGGCAATAATTAAAAGTATCGGTTGGATAAGGAGGCAAAGCAACGCCGTGCCTCCTGCCATTGAAATCCAAACGGCTGCCTTTTTAAATTCCCGTGCTGTAAAATCATGAAAGAGATCACTGGGACCGGGCTTTTCCGGTGGCCGCTTCTTTGTTTCCGGCATTTAAAAACCTTATGGTTTGGCTTCGGTAGGGTGCAGATTGAGACCACTTCTGCCGCTACGGAAAGATTTGAACCAGCTAAGCGGATTCCAGATTTTAGCAGAGCCGTCCAAGGAGAAAGTGATAAATTCAGCCCGACCGCCTAAACTCTCAATAGGAACGGGGCCGCCCAATCCATGTTCTTCCAAGGGGAAACGACTATCTGCTGATTGGTCACGGTTATCACCCATCAGGAAAACATAACCCTCCGGTATTGTCACCGGTCCATAGTCATCAGCCTGTGGAATGTAACCTAAATCCAAAGTTTCATAACGAACGCCATTCGGAAGGGTTTCCTCGATGCGAGGCATTTTACAATAACGTCGTCCATCTTGACCGGTAACCTGTTCCATGGCGAGATAGCCATTATTTTCACAAGGCATATTCTGATCAATTGGAATCATGGCCGGAGACATCATTCTCCGCTTAACAGGCTTACCGTTAATAATCAGAATCCCGTTTTCGACTGAAAGAGTGTCGCCCGGTAAACCAATAACCCGTTTGATATAATCGCTTTTCTGGCCGCGTGGCACAACGATAACAACATCACCCCGTTTCGGCATATGCCCGAACAGGCGGCCATGAAAAAACGGCAGAAAATGGAAAATCGGCGAAGCGTAAGACCAGCCATAAGGATATTTGGAAACGACCAGACGATCCCCGTTTAACAAGGTCGGCATCATCGATTCTGACGGGATATAGAAAGGTTTGACGATAAAGCTCTGAACGATACCGACTAAAAGTAGAATGTAAAAAATACCTTTAATCTCATGCCATAAACTGAATTTTTTAGGCATGTCTTCTTGTGACTGAGTCATGTCGTCACTGTCTAAACTTTTATCTTGATTCATTCAGGCTTTTACCTTTTTGAGCCAGTTTATTCTGACTTTGACTATATCGTTTCACTTATTCAGGACAGGCTTCTATTACAACGAAAGCCAAAGCCCAAGGGTGATCATCACTTAAACTAAGGTGAATAGAAAGGGTATGCCTTGGCGGTTTCTTTTCCTCAAGTAAAAGCGCAGCCTTTCCCGATATATTCACTTTGGGTGCGCCTAAAGAGTCATTCGATATGCTGATATCCTGAAAAGAAATCGAATGGCGAAAGCCGGTTCCGAGTGCTTTGACAAAAGCCTCTTTTGCGGCAAAGCGTTTGGCAAAAAAGGCTGCTTTTGTCATTGAAAAAGCAGAAGATGCTTCGATTTCTTCACAAGAAAACAGGCGTTTTATAAAACGCCCGCTTTCTTTTTTACCAAGAATGGTCGTGATACGATCAATATTACAAAGATCAGTGCCGATCCCGATGATCATAAAGCGATATGCTTGACCAGAAAATCGACCTTGTCTTCAGCACGGGCGGCATCCATTAAATAGCGCATCCGTTTGATACTGGCTTCAAGTCCGATGAAAATCGCCTCACCGATCAGGAAATGGCCGATATTCAATTCGGCAATTTCTTCCAAAGCGGCAATCGGTATCACATTTTCATAAGTAAGACCGTGACCGGCATGAACCTCGATATTGAGGCTTTTTGCCAGCTTGGCCGCTTGCTCTATACGGATCAGCTCGGCTGCCAGTTCTTCATTAACGCTATTGGCATAATGGCCGGTATGCAATTCGATAACCGGCACATTCAAGGCCTTGGCGGCTCTGATCTGGGTTTCATCCGGTTCGATGAACAAACTGACCCGAATACCGGCGGCCAATAATTTCGCAACAATCGGCTTTAAGCTGTCAATCTGGCCTGCGGCATCAAGGCCGCCTTCGGTTGTCTGTTCTTCCCGTTTTTCAGGAACCAGACAGACCGCATGGGGGCGATGCTGAAGCGCGATTTCCAGCATTTCTTCGGTGGCTGCCATTTCCAGATTAAGGGGCAGCGTAATGCCTTTTTCAAGATTAACCAGATCGTCATCGCTAATATGACGGCGATCTTCTCGAAGATGGGTCGTAATCCCATCGGCACCCGCATGTGCGGCCAGCTGGGCAGCTCTTACAGGATCAGGATGGGTTCCACCGCGTGCATTGCGAATAGTGGCAACATGGTCAATATTGACCCCAAGCCTTATTCTTTTGGTCATTTCGTCCTCTTGAGCCTTGTTTTAAGCGGGCTTGGCCCGGCTACCGGGTTTTACCGCAGGAATCGCGGCCAGTTCCGGGGGAAGCTCATCGACAGCATAGGTCGGGACATCCAGTTTCAGCAAGGGGAAGAAAGGCACGTCAAAAGCTGCTTTGCCATTTGAACGGTCAACCAAGGAAGCCGCAGCAATAACTTTACCGCCGGCTTTCTCAATCGCATGGATTGTTTCACGAGAAGACAGGCCAGTTGTAACCACATCTTCGACCATCAGAATTTTCTGACCTTCGCTAATCGAAAAACCGCGACGCAGTTCAAAAACGCCGGTCGGACGTTCCATGAACATGGCATCCACATTCAAAGCGCGTGCAACTTCCTGACCAATGATGATGCCGCCCATGGCAGGCGAGATAACGGCTGATATTTCCTGTTTCAGATCATCTGGAATCCGCGAAACCAAAGCAGAGGCCAGACGACCAGCCCGTGCCGGATTCATCAAAACGCGGGCGCATTGCAAATAACGCGGCGATCTTAAACCGGATGAAAGGATAAAATGGCCTTCCAACAAGGCACCTGCATCACGGAATTCAGCTAATATCTCTGCATCTGTCATGTTCGATCTTTCGTTAGAGGTCATCGGACGAAGCCGGAAGGGTTATCGTTCCTGTTTCTTTTCTACTAGCCTGTTCCTGTAACGGATGTCTATTTCTTCGCAAGATCAAGCTGTTATTTTGTCTTTGGCGGGTGATGAACAATTTACCCTTGAATTAGACGGGGCAGGGGTTGGCAATTCTTTTTCTTTCCCCACATAAATATCAAAGAAACGGGCAATAAAAAGGACGCTGATTGTGTCAACCTTAGGACTAAGCAGCGCTGATCAAAAAGCGATTGAAAATTTTCGGCAGCAAGCGGTAGAACCCTCTGAAACAAAGTTGGTCTTGCTGTATTTTTCGGCCACATGGTCTAACGCTTGCAAAAGCTTCGGAGCGATGCTGGCTAATATTGCTAAAAGCTATGCTTCAAAAGGCGTTGTCGTTACGTCATTTGATATTGACCAGAATAAAATCATTGCCGATCAATTACGGGTTCAATCGGTTCCAACCCTTTATGCGTTATTTCAAGGGCAGTTAGTCGCTGACCTTACGCCTGCGAATGGTGAGGCACAGCTTAAACAAGCCTTGGATCAATTACTGACACAATTACCGATCGCTGCCGAGGCCGCAGGCGAAGAAGACATCGAGCAAATCCTCGAAGCTGGTAACAAGGCCTTGGATGATAGTGATGCCGAACAAGCCGTTACTCTTTTGGGGCAGGCCTATGACCTCAAACCGGAAGAGGCAGCGGTTGTGGGGGCTTATGCGCGGGCGTTGATTTTGGCAGGCGATATAAAAAAGGCCGAGGCATTACTCTCTGCTTTACCAGAAGATATGAAAGATAAGCCGGAAATCCATCGGGCAGAAGCGGCACTATCTTTGGCAAAACAGGCGGATTCTGTTAATCTGGATCAGCTTGAAAACCTCCGCGCCAAGGTTGAAAATTATCCTGATGATGATGAAGCCCGTTTCGCATTGGCTTGTGATCTGATAGCGGTCGGTAATCGGGATGGTGCGGCTGATCAATTATTGGCTATTCTGGCACATAATCGTGACTGGAATGAGGGGGCAGCCCGCACTAAACTTCTTCAACTTTTTGAGGTTGTTGGCATTGAAGACCCTTGGGTTTCAGCCCAGCGGCGTCGCTTGTCAGCTATATTATTTCGCTAATGACTATAAACAGTTTTACAATACCTATTTTCCCGTTGCCGGGGATTGTTCTGTTCCCGCGTTCGATTTTGCATCTGCATGTTTTTGCATTGCCTTATCGAACGCTGGTTTCGAATGCGTTGGTTCGTGATCGCAGGATAGGGATTATCCAGCCAAAATTGGGGGTAGGAGAAAGCCTGAAGCGCGAAACGCCGCTTTATTCTGTCGGCAGCATTGGTCAGATCGTCGAGGCAGAAGCCTTGGATGACGGTTGTTTTAATCTGGTGCTGGAAGGTATCAGTCGTTTTAACCTGATCCGCGAAGTCGAGTCAGATACGCCTTTCCGTCAGGTCGAAGCGACCTTTGAGGGTTTTGATGACAAGAAGCTGCCGCAAGCCTTGGAATTAGCGCAGCGCTGCCAAATAGAAGAGCGGGCGCATTGGTTTGCTCAAACGCAAGGCTTGAATATTGATTGGCAATCGGCTGACCAACTGGATGACGAATCTTTGATGAATAACATCATCCAGCTTTCGCCTTTTGATACGGGTATCAAGCAAGCCCTATTAGAAAGCACTGACCTGACAGAGCGAGCAGATCTATTGATGAGTGCGCTTAATTTCTTTGGTCACCAACAAGGTGAAGATAGAAAAATGACACTTCATTAAAAAGAAACCGGCCTCAATATATCAAGGCCGGTTTTTGTTTTTAAAGGCTGTTACCCGTTAACAGTCGTGGTAATTTCCCACTATCGCCTCGCGCCTCAGCCAAGAAAAAGTTTTTGATAAAGCCCATATTGTTAATGGCCTTGAAACCAACTCGTCGGACGAAAGAGGCGACTTTCCCTGGAACAGCAAAAATACGAACAAGAGCATCGGTGCCAGCTGCGATCGCGAAATTATCAAGGCTGCGCCAACGGGCATAGCGTTCCAATAAGATGGCATCGCCTAGATCCATACCAAGCCGCCGCCCTTCAACTAATATTTCCGTTAAAGCCGCAACATCTCGTAATCCCAGATTTAAGCCTTGTCCGGCGATGGGATGGATGCCATGGGCAGCATCCGCAATCAAAGCTAGCCTTAGATCAGTCATTTTTGAGGTGAACTGGAAGGAAAGGGGGTAGGCCGTCGGATGGGATGCGAAATCCAGCTTTCCTAATATGCCGCCCGTCAATCGGGTTACTTCGGCAAAAAACGGACGTTCTGGTAAATTTTTGACAGCTTCCGCTTCTTGCCTCGGCACTGTCCAAACCAAAGCAGAACGATGGCGGCCTCCTTGATCTTGCATCGGCAAAAGAGCCACGGGGCCTTTGGTATAAAAGATTTCATGAGCGATATGATGATGCGGCTTTTCGTGGAATAACGTGCAGATCACCGCTGCATGATTATAATTCCACCCCGTTAAATTGATACCTGCCGCTTGTCTGGTCGGTGAAGCCCGCCCTTCTGCTCCGACAAGCAGGGAGGCCGTTATTTTTCGGCCATCAGCCAAGGTAGCCGAAACACCATCATGGCGGCGCTCTGTTTCCACCGCATGAGCCGGTTGTAGCAAAGTGACATGCTCAGCCGCCAAAGTCGCTTCATAAAGTGCCTGCCGCAGATAGCGATTTTCTAGCATATAGCCGGAAGGATTGTCTTTCGAGGATTCAAAGCAAAGATCAGGCGCTTTCAATTGATCGCTGGTTCTGACCGTGTGAATAGGGCAGCCTTTTCCTTCAAGGCTTTCTTTCAGGCCGATGGCTTCCAATAATTTCCAGCAAGAGCTGGCGATGGCGGTTGTCCGTCCATCATAGCCCTTTTCCAACATTCTGATCGGGTCGGATGTATCGACCACAATGGAACTAATATTATAGCGATCAAGGGCTACCGCCAAGGTCATACCGGCAAAACCGCCACCCAATATTAAAACATCTGCTTTTAAATGCATGGCGATTTCTCCTGCTGCCTCTTCCTGATCTATTCAAACCGATTTTATATAAAACAGTCCGATTTCTGAATAGAGGGCGGCCTGTTCATTATATCCAGAATATAGTAAGGAAATTTATTCTAAAATGATATTCCTATCAGGTTACACCATTCGCAATTGAAAAAATCGGGGTTAAATTCACCTATGGCAACAGGCATCATTTCCGAAATAACCGGATCGGAATGGCAAGCAAAGATGCGTTATTTTGTGACGCGCTCTGCCTGCTTTATTGTGGCTGTTGCTTTATTTGCCAGCACTGTTTTTCTTTTTGCGGCCTTGATGGGCTATAATTCAACTGATCCTGCTTTTAATACAGCGGCGGCGGGGCCTGCCCGTAATATTACTGGTGATATTGGGGCATGGTTTTCGGATTTCTTATTAAGTTTTATCGGATTGCCGGTGTTGTTGGTTTTACCGCCGATGTTGGTCACCGCTTTCCGTCTGTGGCGGCATGTGCAGCAAGAACGCCCTTTCCGTCATTTGGCATTGATGATTCTGGGGGTAATGCTGGTATCAGCCGCCGCCGGTTTGATGAGTGATAGCCAAAGTGGCCTGCCTGCCGGATGGGGTGGCGGCGTTGGTCTGTTGAGCAATGCGATCATTCACAAAATACAGTCATTTTTTTCTCCAGCGGTCTCATCGGCTATCCATGCCGTTTCTTTTTGCCTTTTCCTTGTGGGGGGCGGCGCACTCTGGCTATGGGGACTGGGTTTTGATGCCTATGAAAAGGCGGTTTTAAACCGGATTTTCTCCCGCTTGCGCTTTTCTTCGAGAAAAAGCGAAAAGCAAAAAACTGCGGCAAAAAGTAGCCAACCCGTTTCCTCTAGTCGCGTGGTAACCAGAGAAAATACGGTTTCTCCGGCGGTTGAAAATCCAAATGACGAACCAATGACTTCTGTTGAAGAGGTCGAGGTATTAGACGTCCTCGAAGAGGATATTGTCGAAAAATCGGAATCTCGCCCAATCATCACAACTTATTCGCCCAAGATAGATTCCAGCGATCCTGCCAAAAGAAAGACCGTTCACGAACAAACCAATTACGCTTTGCCGTCGATCGACTTTTTGCAAGAAATCGCGGCATATGCCGTCCATGCGGTCGATCATGATGCCTTGGAACGGAATGCACGGCTATTGGAAACCGTGCTTCAGGATTTCCATGTCCGTGGTCAGATTGTCGAAATTCGCCCCGGACCTGTCGTGACCATGTATGAATTGGAACCGGATGCCGGTATTAAAGCCAGTCGCGTTATTGCCTTGGCCGATGATATTGCCCGTTATATGTCCGCAGAATCGGCACGTATCGCGGTTATTCCGGGACGAACGGTTATCGGTATTGAATTGCCTAATCCTAAAAGAGACATGGTCTCTTTGCGGGAATTGGTCGGCTCCGAAGTCTATGATAACCAACAAGGCTCCTTACCCCTTATTCTCGGTAAAAATATTGCCGGTGATCCGGTTATTACCGATCTTGCACCTATGCCCCATTTGTTGGTCGCTGGTACCACGGGTTCCGGTAAATCGGTCGGTATCAACTGCATGATTTTATCGCTGTTATACCGTCTTACCCCCGACCAATGCCGGATGATTATGATCGATCCAAAGATGCTGGAATTGTCGATCTATGACGGTATTCCTCATCTGCTTTCCCCTGTTGTGACCGAACCTGCAAAAGCCGTTCGGGCATTGAAATGGGCGGTTGAACAAATGGAAGAACGCTATCGCATGATGGCTTCTGCTGGCGTTCGTGGCCTTGCCGGTTTTAACCAGAAGGTAAAAGAAGCGCAGGCACGGGGCGAACCGCTTAGCCGCAAGGTTCAAACCGGATATGACAAGGTCAGCGGTCAGCCGATTTACGAAGATGAGACCTTGGAATATGAGCCTTTGCCTCAAATCGTGATCGTGGTCGATGAATTAGCCGATTTGATGATGACCGCCGGTAAAGAAGTTGAATATCTTATCCAGCGCTTGGCACAAAAAGCCCGTGCTGCCGGTATTCATCTTATTATGGCAACCCAGCGACCTTCTGTTGATGTTATTACGGGGGTTATCAAGGCCAACTTGCCGACCCGTATCAGTTTTCAGGTAACGTCAAAAATCGACTCTCGCACCATCTTGGGCGAGCAGGGGGCAGAACAGCTTTTGGGCAAGGGTGATATGCTTTATATGCCCGGCGGCAAACAGGTTCTGCGTGTTCACGGGCCTTTTGTCAGCGATGGCGAGGTTCAGGCAGTTGCTGACCATTGGCGCGAGCAAGGCACGCCTGACTATATTTCATCCGTTACGGAAGAACCGGCTGATGGCGGCTATAAGCTTGAAGGCCAGCCAGACGGCGATCATGATCCAGAAACAAAACGCTATCGTGATGCGGTTCAGCTTGTGGTTGAAAGCCGGAAAGCCTCGACCAGTTGGCTGCAACGGCAATTACGGGTCGGCTATAACAATGCCGCCCGCCTGATTGAACGGATGGAAAAAGAAGGCATTGTTTCGGCGGCCGATCATGTCGGTCGTCGGGAGGTGTTGATTCAGGCGGATGAACTGGTTTCATTGCTGTAATCAATTAACCTTCAGTTCACCTGAATTCTGCTCATGAACGAAAAATATAAAGTGTTTAACCCGCTATCCGCCTTTTATTGGTGAAGGATTATTCAAACGTGGAAGATTTCATTCTGGCAAAATCAAAACGCTGTTTTTGTAAGGCTGTGGCTGCCGCGTTTCTATCGACAGGTCTCTGTCTGTCCGCTTTTCCGGCAATAGCGGCTCCGGCTAGTGATGCCTCTTCCACAGTTTTTCCTCAGATACAAAAACATCTGCGGGAAGTCTCAACGATGACCGCCCATTTCGTTCAGGTCGATCGAAATGGTCAGGCTTTGGATGGCAGTTTGACCTTAAAAAAACCGGGTTTAATCCGTTTCCAATATCAAAAAGATGTGCCTTTGCTGGTGGTTGGGGATGGCAAAGCCTTGGTGATGATAGATTATTCAGTGAGACAGGTTTCTCGCTGGCCGATCGGGGACTCGCCCCTTTCTATCCTGATTGATCCTTCCAAAGATATCGCAAGCTATGCAACTTTGACCTCGGATGATGGCAAAAATATTGTCATCACCGGACATGATCCGAAGCATCCCGATTTTGGCACGATCGCTATCAATTTTCAGCGGGACAAATCTGCCCCCGCGCAGTTAATGCTGATGGGATGGACGGTTATTGATGCCCAGAATAACCGATCTCAAATCATTCTGTCCGAGCAGAAATTTAATCAGCCGGTTTCAAACAATATGTTCCGCTGGAATGACCCGCGCGGTAATAATGGCCCTCGTTAAGGGGGCTATCTTTTAAAGAGAAAAGAATAGGTTCTCCGAATATCATTTCTGATTTTGGATAGGCCGTTTACGACCGCATTGACGGGGGCTGAAATAAGGCCTTTTCTGTGCTGATTAACAACGGGTTTCATCGCGTAGTTTTCCTGTATCCTGTCAGAATGAACCGTTTGGGGCACCAATTGAAAATCCCTGAACAAGAAAGCATGTAACTTGTCTTTCAGGATTTTAAATTCCCTGTTGTTTTCAAGATCAAAGAAATTACCGAAATGGCCATATAATTTTTTAATATTGTGGCGGGTATGATTGGGCTCTTTCTCAATTTTATTGGCCAGATGATAAAGAATTCTACCCCGACAATAGTCTTTATTCTCGATAAGAATATCGACCATATTCAAAAGTATATTTTTTATTTCGGTCGTGGTTTTTATTTTCATATTTTTCCCATTTATTTTTTATCCATAAAAATATTCATGTTTTTATTTAAAAATAAACATTATTTTTCAAATAGTAAAAATATAATAAAATTATTTCATTTTCGTTTATTTTTTAAAAATAAATATATTTAATATGAAAATTGACCATCCTCAAACCCTGTTCTTGTATTTTGCCACTTTTAATACATGAATCCAAGCCTCTTTATTAGTTTATTAAAACTTGTCTGTGATTATTTATATTTTTGAAATTAGAAATCTTATTTCAAGATATTTTTATATTATTTTTGCGTAAAAATTTAAAGGACATATATTAACGGCAAATTTGCTACAAATTTAAATAAAAAAATGTATTTTATTCATCTTAGTGACAGCTTCAAAGGTGTAATGATTTTTTCGTGGCTAAATATGCTGGCAGAATTTTCCCCCCTGTTGTCTGTCAGCTCAAGCCATCTCGCGTGACCAAATATAGGTCAGCCCTCGCTTCACGCCCCCGAAGCGAGGGCCTTTTTTTATCTTGTTAACAGGGATGTCTGAATATCCGCTTGCTAGGCAGGTATTTCCTATGCTTAACTCATGACCTTTTTAGCTAGATACTTGCAGGGAAAGGCCATTTTCTCCGTAAAATGGTATTCTTGCGGGTTGTTTATCGGTCATAAATGGCAGGAAATATTTTGCGTATTGTCTCATGGAATATCAATTCAGTGCGCGCCCGATTGGCGCATGTTGAACGTTTCTTAAAAGAAGAGCAGCCGGATATTCTCTGTTTGCAAGAAACCAAGGCTACAAACGGCGTTTTCCCTTCCCGTTTTTTCTATGATCTTGGCTATATTCATCAGGCTGTCCACGGTCAGCCCGGTTATAATGGCGTTGCCATTCTCAGCCGAATTGCTTTTTCTCCCGCAGAAATTACCAGCCATGATTGGCAAAATAATCAGGAAGCCCGCCATATCGGCATTACCTTGGAAAACGGGGTGCGGCTGGAAAATGTCTATATTCCGGCAGGGGGTGATATCCCTGATCGCGATCTTAACCCTAAATTCGGCCAGAAGCTCGATTTTATCAGCCGAATGATTGAATGGTCATCGCATTTGGAACAGCCGACTATTCTGGTTGGGGATTTTAATATTGCTCCGCTGGAATCCGATGTCTGGAGCCATAAACAGCTTTTAAAAGTCGTCAGCCATACCCCGATAGAAGTCGATCATCTTTCTCGCCTGCAAGCCAGTCACAACTGGATTGATCTGGGTCGTCATTTTTATCCAGCACCGGAACGCTTATATACATGGTGGAGCTATCGCTCGAAAGACTGGACAAAGTCGGATCGGGGGCGACGTCTCGATCACATGTGGGCAAGTCCCAGCCTCGTCGATCATTTGGTCGGTCACAAGGTGTATGAATCCTGTCGAAGCTGGATAAAGCCTTCGGATCATGTGCCTTTACTTACGGAGTTTTCTTTTCATGGTTGAGGATCGTAAAGCGATAGTCATAGCACAGGCGATAGATGCCTTGCGGCGGGGTTGGCCGATTTCGATCTCTGATCAGGGCGAGATTCTAAGTCTGTTGGCGGTCGAACGTGCTGACGACCATCGGCTCAAGGTCTTTGATCCCGATCAGACAGCCGATATTTTACTGTCTGCGGCAAGAGCGGCTATCTTGAATCTCGCCAATGACAAAGAGGCGGCTACTCCCGATCAACCTGTCACCTTGGCAAGGACGCCTTGGATAGATTGTGCTTCTGCCTTGGCTTTGGCTGATCCCTCTATGGATCTTGAAATGCCGATGAAGGGGCCTTTTAAGGTTAAAAAAACCGTTATTAAATCGGCAGCCGCATCGGCTTTGGAATTGGCCAGAATGGCAGGATTACTTCCAGCTTTCTTCGTTCAAGAAGGGCAGTCCGAGCAATCCCTTTTGACTCTTCCCGCACAAGATATTGTCGATTTCTTCCAAGGGCAGGGGGTTTACATCGCCGCAAGGGCGCGGTTGCCGATTGCCTTGGGCGATCATGGTAAAGCCATTGAAAATAGCCAGATCGTTGCGTTCAGAAATGATGCCGATGCCGTAGAGCATGTTGCGGTGATTATCGGTCATCCTGATGGTCAACCGCCTGTTGTTCGATTGCATAGCGAATGTCTTACCGGCGATGTGTTTGGTTCGCTGAAATGTGATTGTGGCCCCCAGCTACATCAGGCTTTAAGGATTATGGATGAATCCGGCTATGGCATCCTGCTTTATTTGCGACAGGAAGGGCGTGGTATTGGGCTGATCAATAAATTGCGTGCCTATAGCTTGCAAGATCAGGGTTTTGATACAGTAGATGCCAATGTCCGCTTGGGCTTTGTCAATGATGCCCGCGATTTCCGGCTGGCTGCCCAGATGCTAGGTGAATTGGAAATAAAGCAAATCCGTTTGCTGACCAATAATCCTGACAAAGTAGAAGGGCTTAAAAAAGCCGGCATTGATGTTGTCGAGCGGTTACCCTTAAAGATCAAGCCGAACCCGCATAATCAGGCGTATCTTGAAACCAAGCGAGACCGTAGCGGCCACCAATTATAACGGTGAAAATATTTAAATAAGGCAGAATCTATGCCTTATTAGGTAGGCGATAGCGTTGTTTCTAGAAGAGACTGTTATTCTCTTGGGCTTTAGACAGCTTGAAATAATGCTATCGCCTATTCTGTATGAGGCTCTGATTAGTCATTCTCAAAAGAAGTTTGCCGTAATCCGAGTCTACTTATTCCAGTTTATCGACCAAATAGGTATCACCCCAATTTTTAAGTGCCATGATAACCGGCTCAAGACTGCGACCGCGTTCCGATAAACTATATTCCACTTTTGGCGGGATGACGGGGTAAACTTTTCGGATAATCAATTCATTTTTTTCTAATTCCCGTAATTGTTTGGTCAACATCCGCTGCGTGATATCGGGAAAACGCCGCCGTAATTCGTTGAAACGTAAAGTCTTTTCAAACAGATGGTAAAGGATAACGCCCTTCCATTTGCCATCAATCAAATTAAGCGTCCCTTCGACAGGGCAACCGGCATTACATTCAAAATTTTGATGTCGGATACGGGGCATGGCATTTCCTTTTACAGTATCATTATGGATACTATAGGCCTTTTATGTGCGTTCTTGTCCTTTTTAAATATAGTGAGGATATTGATAACCTTAAACCACAAAAGGAAGCTGATTATGCGCGCCATAGGTTATCAAAAGCCGTTACCGATCACTGAAACGGCAGCATTGGTGGATATTGATATTCCAAAACCAAAACCAAAAGGCCGTGATTTATTGGTCGAGATAAAAGCCGTTTCTGTTAATCCCGTCGATACCAAAGTCAGACAGAAAATGCCTCCGAAGACAGGCGAAGAATGGAAAATTCTGGGATGGGATGCGGCTGGTGTTGTCGTCGAGACAGGGCGTGATGCCGAGTTATTTAAGGTCGGTGACGAGGTTTTTTATGCAGGGGCTTTCGACCGCTCCGGCAGTAATGCAGAATTTCAGTTGGTGGATGAACAGCTTGTCGGTCAAAAACCGAAAAGCCTTAATTGGGCAGAAGCGGCGGCTTTACCCTTAACGACGCTGACCGCTTGGGAAGTCTTATTTGATCGGCTTAATATCAATATGCCAGTTGCTGGAATGAAGCCTGTCATTTTGATTATTGGCGGCGGTGGCGGGGTTAGTTCAATCGCTATCCAGCTAGCCCGTCAGTTAAGTAATGCAACCGTTATTGCCACAGCCTCACGGCCGGAAAGCCGTGAATGGGTTACCGAAATGGGGGCGCATTATGTTATTGACCATAGCAAGCCTTTACCTGCTCAAATAGAGGCACTTCATCTAGATGCGCCTTCTTTTGTTTTTTCAACGACCCATACGGCACAGCATTTTGCAGAATCTGCCGAATTGATGGCACCTCAAGGCCGCTTTGCTCTGATTGATGAGCCGGGCAATATTGATATCGCGCTCTTTCAGGCCAAATCTTTGTCGCTGCATTATGAATTTATGTTTACGCGTTCTATGTTTAAAACTGCCGATCTTTCTGAACAGCATCGTATTTTAAACAGAGTCAGCCGTCTTGTAGACGAAGGGCGTATTCGGACAACGCTGGCGAAAAATGGGGGCGTGATTAACGCCGCGCATTTGAAACAAGCCCATCAATTCATTGAAGACGGCCATGCCAGAGGTAAAATCGTCTTAGAAGGCTTCTAACATAACTTCCTAGCCCAGAGGCGTCTTTCAAGGTGGCATTCACTTTAGGCTCAGGACCTGTTAATTTCTTGAGTTGAGCGGGCTGTTGTGATTCACAGGTTTACCGATGGAGGTGAAGCTGTGAGTGACGTGTTTTTGCTGTCTGAGCACCAGATGGAACGGATTAAGCCGTTTTTTCCACTGGCGCATGGTGTGCCGCGTGTCGATGACCGTCGTGTCCTGAGCGGGATCGTTTACGTGATCCGCAACGGCCTTCAGTGGAAAGACGCCCCGAAAGCGTATGGCCCGCACAAGACTTTATACAACCGGTTTATCCGGTGGAGCCGCCTGGGTGTCTTTGACCGGATCTTCGTCGCCCTGACGGAGCAGGCAGGCCGTTCGAAGCGTCTGATGATCGATGCAACACATCTGAAAGCACACCGGACAGCGGCCTCCCTGCTCAAAAAGGGGCTTTTCCCCGCCATATCGGACGCACGAAAGGCGGACTGAACTCAAAGCTTCACGCTGTATGCGATAGTCAGGGCCGCCCTGTCCGGCTGCATCTGACCGCAGGTCAGGTCAGTGACTTCAAAGGCGCGGATGTTCTGCTGGCAAATCTGCCGGAAGAAACACAAGAAATTCTCGGGGACCGGGGATACGACAGTAATAAAATCAGACAGTCTCTCGCAGACCGGAATATCACCGCCTGTATTCCGCCGAAGAAGAACCGGAAATCAAAGCCGCCTTACGACTGGCATCTGTATAAAAAGCGTCACCTCATCGAAAATATGTTCGCAAAGCTCAAAGACTGGCGGCGTGTCGCAACACGATACGACCGGTGCGCTCACACATTCATGTCAGCAATCCATATCGCAGCAAGTTTCATCTTCTATCTCAAAGAATGAGTCCTGAGCCTAATGCCACCTTGTTTTTTTACCCGATCATTGAAGCCCTTTTCTCATATATTCTTTAGTCTTTTGATAATCATCTGTGATCTTATCCGGTTAGCAGTATAGGCTATCCGTTAATGGTAGAAATTTACATTGATAGCCAATCGGGCATTTTAACCGAAGAACGAGACGGACGGCGCTATCAGACGTCATGCGCATTAGGAAAAAACGGCGTTATCGCGGCTGATAAAAAACGGGAAGGGGACAACAAAACGCCTTTAGGTTGTTGGCCTGTTCGAGGGGCGTTGTTACGTCCTGATCGTTTTTCTTGCGTGGATTCTCCGTCTTTTCATCTACAGGATATTAAAATTCCGTGGCGCTGGATTCGCCCTGATGATGGCTGGTGTGATGACAGCCGATATGGCTGTTATAACCAACCGGTTACGTTACCATTCTCAGGATCGGCTGAGTCTTTGTGGCGCAATGACGCTCTTTATGACATTATTATCACGCTGGGCTATAACGATCGGCCGGCTTTTCCCGATTTAGGCAGTGCAATCTTCCTGCATTGTCGTATTTTAGGTCGAAAAACAGCGGGATGTGTGGCTGTTATGCCAGATTTTCTAGAGAATCTGCTTGTTAGACTGCAATTAGGGGATAGCCTTAAGATATTTTAAAGCTATCAAGCCTTATAACGGCTATGTAGAGATGACAGACAGCTTTATGACAAATTGTCACTAGACATTTTGTTCGCTGTTAGGCTTTTGCTTTTTCGCTAATATAGCCTACAGAACAGGACGTTTCGGTTATCTATCGGGGGAATGAAATGGGGTGGCCTGATAATGTCATCCATCCATTCTCTTGGATACAATAAAAAGACTAAAAGAATATCTGCAGGAACCGGAAAAATCCGGTCTTATTGCAGTAAAGGAGAGGATGAATGACAAGATATTTTTGTCAGTTACTGGCAGGTACTGCCCTTCTTGCTTGTGTGCAATCCGCTTACGCGCAGGGGGTTCAATATAAAAGACCGGATGGTTCCACGCAGGCCTTGAAAGGCAACCAACCATCGGCTGCCGCTCACCCAGCCCCTGCGGCCACGACGGGTGCCGGAACACGGGGACGTACGCCAACGGCTGTTTCCGCTTCCCATCCGATCCCCAATGAACCTTTGCTTCGGAAAGAGGATGTAACCCAACCCCGTGCAAAAGATGATGGTGCTGGCGGTTTAATCAGCCGTCGTGTCGGACGTGATGATATCGCGAATATCGGTTTTGGCCAGACGCGCCAGCAAATGACCATCACGCAAGACAATTTCAGCCGGATGACCCCGGGGACGTCTGCCCTTAGTGTTATGGCAACCTTGCCGGGTGTCAATTTCCAGTCGGCGGATTCTTTTGGCTTGGATGAAAAATCCAGCAATCTCAATATCCGTGGTTTCTCACAGGATCAGATCGGCTTTACGATTGATGGTGTGCCGCTCGGTAACATGATGGACAGCAGTAACGGCCTGTCGATCAACCGGATGATTATGCCTGAAAATATCGACAGTGTGACGGTCAACTCCACGACCGGCAGCTTGGGCTTGGCTGCTAACAACAATGTCGGCGGCTCGGTGCAGTTTGCTTCCCATCGTCCGGGTGACAAACTCGATATCGTTGGATCAGGCACCTACGGTTCCAATAATACATGGCGCGGTTTTGTCCGTGTAGAAACCGGCGATATTACAGGTAATGGTTTACGCGGTTCTTTCAGCTATGGTTATCTGACCAGCGGCAAAAGCCGCGGCTGGGGTAAAGAAAAAGAACATCAGGTCAATGCCAAGATCACGCAGGATTTGCATGATGGCTATGACGGCGAAGTCGGGGTCTTCTTTAACTATGCCAATCTGAATGAAAATAACTACATGACCAGTAGTTATGACATGCAAAAGCGATTAGGCACCGATACCGATTATACCCATAATTGGGACATTGCTCAGCAGATGGCTACGGCCTATCAAAATGGCAGCAATGCTTATCCGTCGCCTTATAATTCAGTTAATGACACCTATTATAGTGCTTCGACCTTAAGACGTGACTATATCGGTGGTTTGCATTTCAAACGCCACGTTACCAAGGAAATCAGTGTTGACCTGACCGGTTATTATAACCGCGAATATGGTCAGGATTTGATGTATAATCCTTATGTCGCAACGCCGGGCGGTTCTTCGCTTTCCCTTATGGGCGTCACCTCTACCCAAAATCGTGGTGGGGTAACGGGTCATGTCGCATGGGATCATGATTTCTCGGTCTTCAAAAACCATTTAGAAGCGGGCGGCTGGTATGAATCCAGTGTCAGCCATCAGGCCACCGATTATTATGATCTGGCTGGGGATGAAAGCGGGCCTTCCCGTAATATTCTCCATTATCAGCGTAATCCTTTCAGCTCACAATGGGCGCATACTATCGGTTCCGAAACGACCATGTATTATGTGTCTGACCGGATGGACTTTGGTAAAGTAACCTTGTCCGGTGGTTGGAAAGGCTTCCAGACGACCAGCCAGAACAAAGCTGCTGGTAATCTTGCCGATTACAACCGCGCAGTTGGCAAGCTGAATTCAACCGATTGGTTCTTGCCGCAATTCGGTATCTTGTGGAAACCTGACAGCCGCATTGATTTGTTCTTCAACTATTCCGAAAATATGCAGGCGATGAATGCCAATCTGTTGGCAGCGACTTCACAGGCTAATTTCAACAGCTTATCTAGCAATCATAAATTGCGTCCTGAAAAATCGACCAATTATGAAATCGGTATGCGGTATCATGAAGGTCGTTTCCAGACGAGCGTTGCCGCTTATTACAGCTATATAACCAATAATTTGCTGGCGACTTCGACGAAAAGCGCCAATGCCCCGATCAATGTCTATAATGTCGGCGGCATTAAAAATTATGGTGTTGATGTTACGGCGATGTATCGCATTTTGCGGCCGTTATCCTTCTTGGCCAGCTACTCTTATACCCATGCCACCTATGCTAATAATATCACCGGCCAAGATGGCTCGGTTCTTTATGATACCAAGCATAAATGGGTTCAGGGTATTCCGCGCAACATGTTTAAAGCGGATATCGTCTATGACGATCATCACTTGTTGATGCGGGTCGGCGGAACCTTCATGGTTCATCGCTTGGCCGATGCTGTGAATAACGTCCATGTTCCGGGACAATATATTCTGAACGGCGCTATCGGTTATCACTTCGGTGATGAAGTGCCTTATATGAAGGGTTGGACGGTCATTGGTAACGTCACCAATATGACGGGGCAGCGTTATGTCTCGACCATTGGTGCTAATGGCTTCGTCGCCAGCGGAAGCGACCTTACTCAGAATTTGCAGGGTGGCGCACCACGTCGTTTCTTCATTACACTGAAACGCGGCCTTTAATATTTTATCTAACGGATGATTAAAAAAAGCCGGAGGTCTTAAGGCCTCCGGCTTTTTTGTTATCAAATTGGGAAAAGATTATCGACCTGTCTGGGCGCGATGCAAAAGTTTCTGATCTGCCAAAACCAAAGCCATCATGGCTTCGACAACAGGCACCGCCCGAATACCGACGCAAGGATCGTGACGACCCTTGGTCACCACTTCGACCGCTTCGCCCTCGCGGTTGATCGAGGGCAGGGGCGACACAATCGAAGGAGTCGGCTTTAAGGCACAGCGGACAACTACCGGTTGTCCTGTTGCAATGCCTGCGGTAACGCCGCCTGCATGATTGGACAGAAATTTGACCCCATCGCCTTGGTCGGCAGGGCGAAGGGCATCGGCATTGTCGCGCCCTGTTGATCGAGCGGCGTCAAAGCCATCGCCGATCTCGACCCCTTTCACCGCATTGATGCCCATGCAAGCCGCTGCTAATTCTGAATCCAGCTTGGCATAGAGGGGGGCGCCCCATCCAGCAGGGACATGAAAGGCAACACATTCGACAACAGCCCCAACGGAATTGCCGTCTTTTCTTGCTTCATCAACAATTTTTTCCCATCTCGCTACCGCCGATTTGTCAGGGCAAAAGAAAGGATTGTTGTTGATTTCAGCTTCATCAAAGGCTTGACGATCGATCTTGTCGCCACCTAATTCAACTAGATAGCCCTGAATTTTAACTTCAGAGATCACCAATCGAGCAACAGCACCGGCTGCGACACGGGCGGCAGTCTCTCTGGCGGAAGAGCGTCCACCACCACGATAATCACGCAGTCCGTATTTGGCATCATAGGCAAAATCACCATGAGCTGGACGGTATTGCTGCGCTACATTGCTGTAATCGCGGGAACGTTGATCCGTATTTTCGATCATCAGACTAATCGGCGTGCCAGTTGTCCGACCTTCAAAAACGCCTGATAAAATCTTAACCGCATCTGCTTCCCGTCTTTGGGTCGTAAAGCGGGAAGAACCCGGTTTCCGCCGATCGAGGAAAGGCTGAATATCTTTTTCAGACAATTCCAATCCCGGAGGACAGCCATCGACGACTGCACCTAAGGCAGGTCCATGACTTTCCCCCCAACTGGTAAAACGGAAGAGATGGCCGAAACTGTTAAAGCTCATTTGGCAAGCGCGATATCTGGAGCATCAATGCGTTTCATGCCGACAATGTTATATCCGGCATCGACATGATGAATTTCGCCGGTCACACCCGAAGCGAGATCAGACAGCAAATAAAGCGAAGATTTCCCGACCTCTTCAATCGAAACCGTGCGTTTCAGCGGCGTATTAAGCTGGTTCCATTTCAGAATATAAGAGAAATCACCAATCCCGCGGGCAGCCATGGTCTGAATGGGGCCTGCCGAAATAGCATTGACCCGAATATTGCGATCACCAAGGTCAGCAGCCAGATATTTGACAGAGCTTTCCAAAGCCGCCTTGGCAACACCCATGATGTTATAATTCGGCATGACTTTTTCTGCGCCATAATAGGTCAGCGTCAAAACACTACCGCCATTCGGCATCATATCGCGGGCTTTTCTGGTTACTGCGATCAAGGAGTAAGCAGAAATTGTCATCGTCGTCTGGAAATTTTCAAGGCTGGTATCCGAGAAATGACCACGCAGCTCATTCTTGTCGGAGAAGCCGATAGCATGAACAATAAAATCAATCGTTGGCCAACGCTCTGCAAGATCGGCAAAGGCGGTATCAATCGCCGCCATATCGCTGACATCACAGTCGATCAGGATATCCGAACCCAGCTTTTCAGCAAGAGGCTGAACCCGCTTTTTCAAGGCCTCACCCTGATAGGTGAAAGCTAATTCTGCGCCTTGTTCTTTCAATGCGCAGGCAATACCCCATGCCAAAGAACGATCATTGGCAAGCCCCATGATCAGTCCTCTTTTTCCATCCATCAATCCGGCCATACCATTCCTCATTTATCAAAAATTATTGGCTACTTTTTGGGGCAACAGAGGCCACCCTGTCAAATGCCAGTGTCGCATTCAAATGAATGCCCACAACCAAGCCTAGTCCAATGATCCAGAAATAGATCAAAACTATGACGGAACCAGCAAGTCCACCATAGCTGCGGTTATAATCCAACATATTATTGAGCGCGATAGGGAGAATCATACTCACCATCTGCCACCAAAAGGCGGTCAAAAAAGCCCCCGGCCATTTATAATAGCGGGCTTTTCGATATTGCGGTGGTGTAATGGAGTAAAACAGAACGTAAAGCGCGCCAAATAATAACCCGCCGGAAATGACACGGGAAATGATCGACAGAATGGTAATATGTTCAAAAAATGCGTGGATTCGGTCGCTAGTCAAGCCGATCAGATTAAGCTGATCTATCAGACTATGGTTATCGGAAAGGCTGATATGGGGCAAAGCGGCCTTGGCATATTCCATCACCCATCCAAAGCGCTGCGAAAAAACATTTTGGAGCGTTGCAATTAACACCTGAATAGACAGGATGATAAACATCATTAAAACCGCGCCAATATTGATCGCCATAGCACCTAAGCGATAGCGAATAAATTCGGTCGGCGGTTCCATATGATAGGTGCGATACAGTAATTCCCGAATACTGGCGATGAAACCACTAACAGACCACAGGCTGACTAATGCACTCCACCAGATCAAAGAGCCTGATTTCGTCGAAAGAACCTGAAAAATAGGACCACTTAATTGGCTGGAAACATTGGGTGGCAAGGCGGAAAGAAAAGAACGCACCGCCGCAAAACCAGCGGCACCGCGCCCAATCGTACTGGCAACAATAATGGTCAAAATCATGAAAGGAAAAAGGGTCAACAAAGCCATATAGGCAAAGTTACCGGCATGCGGAAAACCATTATTGATAACGCCGCTTGCGACCTGTTTTATAATTCTGAAAAAGGCCGCATATCTTTTTCGCTTTTTATGAAAAGGCGATTTTTTTCGTGTTGCTTCTGTCATAATTGCGGGCATGGTCTCTTAACACTCATCATTAAACAAGGGTTAATCACGCCGCAGCGGTGCTAAAATAAAAAACTTATTTCAATAGCGTTATTGGGCAACAGGCGAGGAACTATCCCCAAAGGGATAGCGAAAGGATAATATAGCTGTCGAAAGGGAATCTGTTTTTATCGGATAACCTTCAGATATATCTTGTTTTATGGGTGGATTTTTCTTTTGAGGCCTAAAAATATTAAGGCCGACCTAAAAAGGCCAGCCTTAATAAATAAAATACAATCTACGAAGGTAAAGATTACAAGCCTAAAGCTGACCTTGGATTATAAGCCTCTTTGCCACCCCATTTTTGGACAAATTGCTTCAAATCGCTATCATTTTCAGGAATCGTAATCATCAAAGTGACCAGCTCATCGCCGCGTCCACCTGATTTTTTATGAAAACCCTTGCCTCTAAGGCGTAATACCTTGCCGGAGCTAGCCCCAGCTGGAACCGATACCATCACAGCGCCTTCAGCCGTCGGGACTTTTACCTTGGCGCCTTCGACCGCTTCAGCCAAAGAAATCGGCAGATTCAAGGTAATATCGTCGCCCTTACGCTGGAAGAAAGCATGAGGCTGAATATCAATCGTGACAATCGCATCACCGGCACCACCAGGGCCCGGTTGGCCTTTACCAGCTAACCGCATTTGAGTGCCGTTTTCGACCCCTGCCGGTAATTTTAAATCGATTGTTTTGCCATCTCCCAAGGTAATCCGTTGAGGATGTAAAGTAGCAGCATCAACAAAAGGCACTTTCAGGCGGTAAAGATTGTTACTGCCTTTGGGGGCTGCCCGCCCACCGAAACCGCCGCGCTGTGATCGGCCACCGCCACCGCCGAAAATACCTTCAAAGATATCTCCGAAGTCGCCGCCGCCACCGCCGCCGAAGTTAAAACCGCCAAAGCCGCCACCGCCGCCGCGGCCACCCCCACCGGCACCGCCTTGGAATCCACCGAAACCGCCCCCGTTAAAGCGCGGATTACCCTGATCGTCGATTTCCCCACGATCATATTGGGCGCGTTTTTCTTTGTCTGATAAAATATCATAGGCAGCCGATACTTCGGAAAAACGCGCCGCTGCTTGAGGGTTATCCTTGTTGTGATCTGGATGGTATTTTTTTGCCAGAGAGCGATAGGCTTTTTTAATAGCCGCCTCATCCGCGTTTCGCGTTACTCCCAATTTTTCGTAAAGATCAGCCATAATGTCTTTAAGCCCACTCTATCTGAAATCATTCATGTAGCAAATATGCCACATAAATGTGTATGTCCCCTTAAAATCGCAAGGGGGCTGATCATAAAAAGCTGTTTTGTCAGAATATTAAAAGGATAAACAAAAAGATGGAATCATATTTATCTAGATAATATTTTAAAAATAAAATGATTGGAACAAAATTTAAAAATCACTTCATCACGGCAATAATTTTTACTTTGAAAATAAATCTCTAGCCATTCGATTTTTTCGGATTTTTTAACTAAGCGCTTTGTTGTGAAAAAATCGAAACTATTCCCGTGAAATCTTATTATCACGATAAGCGACAGGCCGCTTGATTATAAATTTAACTAAAAATAGAGCCTGCCGGTGATAATATCAGGCCAGTTACAACAGAATTTAAAGCTATTATAACTGGCCTTGAAAAAGAAACGGCCTCTATTTCTTCAATTCATTCCGTAAACTATCCTGAAAACGTAACGGGCGACCTATCGCTTCACTATAAAGCTGACCTTCCCACATTACGCGATGTCCGCGAATAACGGTGCCGACCGGTTTAGCCTTTAGCTGCTTTCCAGAAAAAGGCGACCAACCACATTTAGAGGCCAGCCATTCTTCTTCGACAACCCAAGAAGCCTTCATATCGACAATAGAGAAATCGGCATCATAGCCGACAGCAATCCGACCTTTATTCAAAAGGCCAAATAATCGTTGTGGGCCATAAGATACCAGATCAACCAAGCGAGCAAGGCTCAAGCGACCTTCGGCGACATGATGCAGCATTAAAGGCAGCAAGGTTTGAACCCCCGGCATCCCACTGGGTGATTGAGGGTAGGGGCGCTGCTTTTCTTCAATAGTATGCGGCGCATGATCGGAACCGATGACATCGGCGATACCCTGCTGCAAGGCATCCCATAATCCGGCCTGATGTTTTCCAGAACGGATAGGTGGATTCATTTGGGCATAGCTACCCAATTCTGGATACGCTGTTTCCGCTGCCAAAGTGAGATGCTGCGGCGTTAATTCACAGCTGGCTATATCTTTATGGAGCGCGATCAAGGCCATTTCTTCAGGGGTCGTGACATGAAGAATATGAATCGGGCGACCTGCTTTTTGAGCCAAAGATAATATACGTTTTGTGGCTCGCATCGCCGTTTCGTCATCGCGCCAAACCGGATGGGATGACGGATCATTGGTTACACGATGAGGCTGCCTTTCTTTTAGTCTGGCTTCATCTTCAGCATGAATTGCAACGCGCCGCCGTCCCGATTGTAAAACAGAAAGAAGCGTTTCATCATCATCGACCAATAAATTACCCGTTGATGATCCCATGAAAACCTTGATGCCGGCGCATCCGGGCAGGCTTTCCAATCCGGCCAATTTATCAAAATTATGGGCGGTCGCCCCGATATAAAAGGCATGATCGCACCACATCCGATTTTTGGCACGGGCTAGTTTATCAGCCAAAGCCTCGGCGGTGTCTGTTGGTGGATTGGTATTTGGCATTTCAAAAACAGCGGTAATGCCACCCAGCACTGCCGCACGACTGCCGCTTTCAAGGTCTTCTTTACCTTCCAAACCCGGTTCGCGGAAATGCACCTGCGTATCTATCGCACCTGGCAAAATCGTTAGCCCATCACAGGCCAAACAGGCATCGGCTTGATGCTTTTCAAATTCTCCGAGGGCGGCAATCTTGCCATTTTTTACAGCAATATCTTTCGAGATCAGCCCACCGGGGGTAAAAATCGTTCCACCTTTTAAAATCAGATCATAAAGCATCAGTGGCCTTCCTTTTTGTCTGCCAGTTTTTTATTATCCTATTATGAGTGCCGCAAACAACCTTGCTATGCCGGATAATGCCACTTTATTGGCTGACCGGTCTGTTATCCGCCTATCCCCGATAGCAGAAGAGTCTCGATCAGAAGTCTTTGAGTTTTTACAAGGACTTGTCACACAGGATGTCTTTCTGCTGGAAAAGGGGGCGCCCCTATGGTCGGCCTTGCTGACGGCGCAAGGAAAAGTCTTATATGACTTTATCCTATGGGCAGAGGGTAGCTCGATTCTGATAGACTGTGAATCGGCGATTGCGGATAATTTAATCCGACGACTAACCCTTTATCGATTGCGGCGCGCTATCCGTATTGAAATTGATCCTGCGATTGCCGTGCATTGGTCATTGAAACCGCCTGAAAATCAGGCGATATCCTCTTTTTCTGACCCAAGATTATCTGAATTAGGCTTTCGTTGGTTACAGCCTGCCACCGATAGCCAGCCATCGGCGGAAGCTATCTGGAAAAAACACCGTCTGGCATGGGGCGTGACAGAAGGCCAAGCTGAATTAGGCTTGGATAAAACTTTATGGTTGGAAGCCAATGCCCGCGAATTAAACGGCGTTAGCTTTACCAAGGGTTGTTACGTTGGTCAGGAAAATACTGCCAGAATGAATTGGCGGCAAAAGATCAATCGTCGCTTGGCGGTTATCAAGACAGATCATCCCTTAGACGATGACAAATGTCGGATTTACTATAGCGATTTGAAGTTGGCTGTTATGCTGCTGCGTGTCGCTGATTGGAATAAATTACCCGATGACCAAGAGGTCATAACCCCTGAATGGTTGAAAGAGGCCTTGGCAGAAGCCCATTCTTGACGGCTTCAGCCTTTGTCAGTTTTTTATGGTCTCAACCAGATATAAAAAAAGCCGGAAAAAATTTCCGGCTTTTTTCGTTATAGGCTATTTTAACCGAGGAACGGGTCTTTCACCAAGATGGTGTCTTCACGTTCAGGGCTGGTTGAAACCAGCGTAATCGGACATTCAATCAGTTCTTCAATTCGACGAATATATTTGATCGCCTGTGCTGGAAGTTCACTCCAGCTTCTGGCTCCGGCGGTAGATTCTTTCCAGCCTTCAATGGTTTCATAAACCGGTTTGGCCGCTGCCTGATCTTTGTAATAAGGCGGCAGGTAATCATAAACCTTGTCACCGATTTTATAGCCGGTGCAGATTTTGATTTCATCAAAACCGTCCAAAACATCAAGCTTGGTCAAAGCAATACCCGTGATACCGGCGACGGCAACAGATTGGCGCATCAGAACGGAATCGAACCAACCGCAACGACGGCGACGACCCGTGACCGTGCCAAATTCATGACCGCGTTCACCTAAAGTCTGGCCAACCTCATCATCCAATTCGGTCGGGAAAGGCCCTGCACCGACGCGGGTCGTATAGGCTTTGGCAATACCGAGAACAAAACCGACAGCCGAAGCGCCCATACCGGAACCGCCCGCTGCAGATCCTGCAATGGTATTGGAGGAGGTCACATAAGGATAGGTGCCGTGATCGATATCAAGCATCACGCCCTGTGCACCTTCAAACAGGATACGGCGATTTTTCTTCTGCTCATCAGCCAGAATCCGCCATGCCGGTTTGGCAAAAGGCAGAATGCAACCGGCGATTTCTTTCAAATCACTGACCAGTTTTTCCCGATCAACAGGCGGCTTGCCAAAACCGCTCCGCAAAACGTTGTGATGCGCAATCAAGCGATCAAGGCGGGAACCGATCTCGTCGATATGAGCAAGATCACAAACGCGAATAGCGCGGCGGCCTACTTTGTCTTCATAAGCGGGGCCAATACCGCGACGGGTCGTGCCGATTTTCTTGTCGCCGGAACGATCTTCGCGGAAGCCATCCAATTCGCTATGCAGCGGCAAAATTAACGGGCTGGTTTCAGCGATCGCCAAAGTGTCCGGCGTGATAACGACATCCTGTTTTCTCAGGCGTTCCATTTCATCACGGAAATGCCACGGATCGATGACCACACCATTCCCAATGATCGATAAGGTGCCACTGACTACGCCCGAAGGTAACAGGCTTAATTTATAGGTAACACCATTAACGACAAGGGTATGGCCGGCGTTATGACCGCCCTGAAAGCGGACGACGACATCGGCTCGTTCGGCGAGCCAGTCGACGATCTTGCCTTTGCCTTCATCACCCCACTGGGCACCGACGACCGTAACATTGGCCATATTTTTCTTGCTCCTGCTGGTTGCTTTATTTGCGCGGGTTTCGCGCCTCAAGAATCGCGGAAAATCAAAGCGGCTTGATATGACCGCCTGTTAAAATATCTGTGCATTGATGACGGACAGGGTCATCCTCTTCATCAAGGGCGGCAATCGTAATCCAGCCTTCTTGACGAAAAGCGCGAGCCTGTTCTGGATCATGGCCAAGCGGCAAGAACAGTTTTCTGGATTTTTTCTGCCCCAAACCGGCATCGACCAAAGGATCTATGTAAAGAGAAAAGCCGACGGCCTGTTCTTCGCGTTTATCCTGATGAATGATGGTATAGCTGCCACCGCGCCCAATTTCACCGAGAATACCGGAACCGAATAACGAAAAGCCGATCCATGTTTGATATTCGAAACCATGCCGTTCAGTCGGATCAAGGGTTACATGAACTGACGGATCAAGGGAGGCCCGGATAGTTTTCAAGGCTTCCAAGCGGTCAGCAAAACCCAGTTTTTCAGCCATGGGCTGTAATTTTTTAATCGCCTCGTCAAAAGGTCCTGCGGCTTCTAACAAAGGCCGATAGCCCGTTGCATCAAGCTCACTCAGGCCACCTGCATCTTTGGCATCCAAGACAGCGAAAAGTTTCTCTTTCTTTGAAGCGTCTATCGGCAAGGTCGTGTCAGCCAGTCTTTCGACCAGATCAGGCAAAGTCAGATCAATGCTGATCTCTTTCACACCGGCAATTTTCAGTGTTTCAACGGCCATGCCCAATATTTCAATGACGGCAGCAACGGAATCATTGCCGATCAATTCGGCACCAGCCTGCATCAATTCCCGTTCGGGGCGCAGCTGGGTTGCCCGCAATTTCATGACCGTACCACCATAAGCCAAACGT
Source organism: Zymomonas mobilis subsp. mobilis ATCC 10988 (assembly GCF_000175255.2). Taxonomy (NCBI): domain Bacteria; kingdom Pseudomonadati; phylum Pseudomonadota; class Alphaproteobacteria; order Sphingomonadales; family Zymomonadaceae; genus Zymomonas; species Zymomonas mobilis. The sequence continues at coordinate 1,668,245 of NC_017262.1, forward strand.
AAAGGCCGCGGACGGTGATTTAAACGGGTCGTTGCAATCCGGCCTATCTGTCCGGTGATATCAGGGCGAAGGGCTAAGCTGCGTTGTGATACAGGGTCAACAAAACGCAACAAATCCTGCTTGCGTGCCGATTTTAGACGGCCAAGCAAACTTTCTTCGAATTCAGCTAAAGGCGGGGATACCCGTTCATAACCATGCCGGTTGATGGCTACAATAACATGATGCAGCAAGCGGGAAGCTGCTTCAGCTTGAGGGGGAAGGCGGTCTCGTAATCCTTCGGGGAGCAAACCATGCGCTATCGTCATTGATCAAAAAGCTTTTATTATCAGGACAAAGGTCTTTCTAATCATGTTGCGACAACATTCCACCCTGTTTCTTACGTAAAAACCGTTTCATGACATATTTTTTGAATATCAGACCCGATATTCCCGATATAATTTACTCAATCGGAGGAATATCAGGCCTGATATTGCCAAAATTATATCCGTTATCCTGATAATTTTACAGGAAGTGGAGCGATTTCACTTCACGCACGCCGGATAATTCGGCAACTTTCGCCATTTTCCCAGCCGTAACAGGCGAATCGACCGATAATAACAGCACGGCTTCCCCGCCCGTATTCCGGCGACCCAGATGGAAAGTGCCGATATTGACACCGGCTTTACCCAAAAGGGTGCCAAGCCGACCGATAAATCCGGGGGCATCATCATTGACGATATACAGCATATCGCCGCTTAGATTGGCTTCGACCTTGATGCCAAAAATTTCAACCAGTCTTGTGCCTTCGGAACCAAATAGGGTTCCTGCAACTGATTTTTCCTGTCCTTTATCATCGCGCGAAGTGACCCGTATCAAGGTATGATAGGCACCTTCGCGATCATGACGGATTTCGCGGACATCCAATCCCCGCTCACGCGCAAGGAAGGGCGCATTAACCATATTCACTGACTGGGAATACACACCCATCAAGCCAGAAAGGACAGCACTGGTGATTGGTTTTTGGTCAAGATGGGCAGCTGCGCCTTCGACTTCGATCGAAACTGATTTGATCTTATCGCCTTCCAATTGACCGAGCAGACGACCCAGTTGTTCGGAAAGAGCCATATAGGGTCTAACCCTTGGGGCTTCTTCGGCTGAAAGGGACGGCATATTCAGGGCATTGGAAACACCCCCCGTCAACAGATAGTCAGCCATCTGTTCGGCAACCTGAATAGCAACATTGACCTGTGCTTCGGTGGTGGATGCACCAAGATGTGGCGTGGCGATGAAGTTAGGAACGCCAAATAACGGATTTTCCTTGGCCGGTTCTTTCAAGAACACATCCAAAGCTGCCCCGGCAACATGACCGGATTCCAAAGCGTCTTTCAAGGCTTCTTCATCAATCAGGCCGCCACGGGCGCAGTTGATAATTCGGACGCCTTTTTTGGTTTTCGCCAGATTTTCGCGAGACAGAATATTTCTGGTCTGATCGGTCAAAGGCACATGCAGGGTAATGAAGTCGGCTTTATGAAGCAGCGTCTCAAGATCAGCCTTTTCAATGCCCAATTCCAAGGCTCGTTCCGGCGTTAAAAATGGGTCATAGGCAATGACCTTCATTTTAAGACCAACCGCCCGATCGGCGACGATCGAACCAATATTACCAGCACCAATCAAGCCAAGGGTTTTTCCAGAAACCTCGACCCCCATAAATCGGTTCTTTTCCCATTTGCTTGCCTGCGTCGAGGCATTGGCTTCGGGAATTTGACGCGCCAAAGCAAACATCAAGGCAATGGCCTGTTCCGCGGTAGTGATCGAGTTACCAAAAGGGGTATTCATGACAACAATACCCGCCGCCGAGGCTGCTGGAATATCAATATTGTCAACACCGATGCCCGCGCGGCCGATGACCTTTAAATTTTTAGCTTCGGCAATGATGTCTTTGGTAACTTTGGTTGCCGAACGAATGGCCAAACCATCATAGTCATTGATGATTTTCTTCAGTTCTTCAGGGGACAGGCCGGTAATCTGATCGACTTCAACGCCGCGTTCACGAAAGACTTCGGCGGCACGAGGATCCATTTTATCGGAAATCAAAACTCTGGTCATAACAGGAATCTCCCGACGACTGCCCTGCGCCATGGCGCAGGCAGCGTCATCTTCACATTATTGGAAGGGAATTAGTCTTTCTGGATTTGAGCCCAAGCCCAATCAAGCCAAGGCGTCAGCGCTGCGATATCCGAGGCTTCTACCGTGGCACCGCACCAGACGCGCAATCCCGGAGGGGCGTCTCTGTGGCCTGCGATATCATAAGCAGCCCCTTCGGCTTCCAATAAGCCTGCCAATTTTTTTACCAAAGCGGCTTTGGCAGTATCATCCAGACCGGCCACGGCTTTATCTGAGAATTTCAGGCAAGGGCTGGTATTGGAACGGATAGCCGGATCAGCCACCAGATGTTCAATCCAGTCGGTTTTTTCTACCCATGTATCCAATGTGGCAGCATTCTTGTTACAACGCGCCATCAAGGCCGATAAACCGCCTAATTCTTCAGCCCATTCCAGCGCCCAGATATAATCTTCAACGGCTAAAAGGGAGGGGGTATTAATCGTGCTGCCTTTAAAGATGGCTTCATCCAGCTTGCCATTCTTGGTCAAGCGGAAGATTTTGGGCAACGGCCATGCTGGTGTATAGCTTTCCAGCCGTTCGACTGCGCGCGGGCTAAGAATAATAATGCCATGCGCCGCTTCACCCCCTAAAACCTTCTGCCAAGAAAAGGTAATAACATCCAGTTTTTCAAAAGGCAGCGGCTGGGCAAAACAGGCCGAGGTTGCATCGGCAATCATCAAGCCTTCATGGTCTGGTTTAATCCAGTCACCATTCGGGACTTTGACACCAGAGGTTGTCCCGTTCCATGTAAAGACGACGTCATTAGACTGATCGACCTTGGACAGATCCGGCAATTCACCATAGGGCGCTTTTAAAACAGTCGGATTGATCTTCAACTGTTTAACGGCATCGGTAATCCAACCGAGGCCAAAACTTTCCCAACCTAAAACGGTTGCAGGTCTTGCGCCCAATAATGACCACATTGCCATTTCAACCGCGCCGGTATCAGAAGCCGGAACAATACCGATCCGATAGTTATCAGGCACTTCTAATATTTTGCGGGTCAGTTCAATGGCATATTGCAGGCGACTTTTGCCTATAGAACCGCGATGGGAACGCCCCAAAGAGCCTAATGCCAATTTTTCAGGAGACCATCCTGGCGGTTTCGCACAGGGGCCAGACGAGAATTGTGGACGGTTTGGTTTGACCGTCGGACGAACAGAATAATCAGTCATAAATAAAACTCTCCTCACAGAGAGCACGCGCTGCGTTGGGACAGCGTGGCCCGTTCACCTTTCTAAGGAGATTCTGACCTTGGTCAATTCTGATTAGCCGAATAGTTTATTATTTTATTGGTCATAGAAATGAAAATCTTCATTTCTACGAGGAATAACCGCTTTAAAATTCTAAAATAACTTTTTGATGAAATTAAAATTTGAAAAATTAAAAATAAAAAATATTAAATTGAAGCATAATATTGCTATTTAGCATTAAAAATATGTTGTTATTTTTTGAAATAAATTATTTTTAACTCTGAAATGGCATTTTATTTAGTAATTCTTTTTTATTCTATTTTAATGAAAAGAAAATCTTTAAAATGAAACGCGCTGCCACCCAAAAGCCTGATCGAAAAAGACGAATCCCATTCAATCAGGCTCGTAAGATTTTCTTAAAATGAGCCGAGGCCGATCAATTTTTAAAAACCAGCTTCAAATGCAGATTGGATATCAGAAAGTTTGTTTTTGCCATTGGCTATTAAAATCTGAAGAAGGATGCGTGCTTTCTGGGGCGAAAGATCATAAGAGACAACAAAGTCGTTTTTGTCATCATTGACCTCGACATTGCGATTCACAAAGCCTGATCCGGTTCTGGATGAACGCACAACAATCACGCCTTGTTTGACGGCAAGATTGAGGGCAGCCATCGCTTCTTTTGAACTATTCCCGTCACCAACACCGGCAAGAATAATGCCTTTCACGCCCGTTTTGATGAGATCATTGATAATTGAAGCCCCCATACCGCTATGGGCGTAAAGGATTTCGACCGCAGGCAAAGGCGCAGTCGTCGGAAGGCCATAGCTTGGGACAGGCTGTTTTTTCGGCTCAATAAACCGCACCGAAGCCGGATCGACATAACCGATAGGCCCTGCATTGATGGACTGAAAGGTTTCGACGGCGGTTGTGTGGGTTTTGCTTGCCCATCTGGCGGCATGAATAGTGTCATTCATGACGATCATGACGCCATGATCTTTGGCCTTGGGGTTGGCCGCGACTTCAATCGCCTCATATAAATTGGCGGGACCATCTGCACCAATGGCAGTACTAGGGCGCATGGCGCCTGTCAGAATAATCGGCTTGTCGGTGCGAATAACCGTATCAAGGAAAAAGGCGGTTTCTTCCATGGTATCGGTGCCATGGGTAATCACAATACCATCCGCTTCGTTATGGGCGACGGCGTCTTGGATGCGCTTGGCCAAACGCAGCCATATCGCATCATTCATATCTTGCGAGCCGATATTGGCAATTTGTTCGACATTGATTTCAGCGAGTTTAGCTAATTCCGGTATATCTTCAACGAGCTGTTTTCCAGTAACGCCGCCTGCATTATAGCCGATTTCGGACATTCCATTTTTCTTGCCGGAAATCGTGCCGCCCGTTGCCAGAACTAAAATGCGCGGTAACGTCTGAATTGAATGAACCTGATTATTCATAGATATCGCCGGAGTAGCCCCCATCATCATGCATATTGCCAAGGCCGCAGCAGAAGAGGCCTTAACAGGGATTTTAAAAATCATCATCGGACGCCCCTGTTACAGATTATAAAGTTAACTGTTAATATAAAGCGTCACTTTTTGCATGATGAATAGAGAGACTACTCCGACAAAATCAAAAATTAGCCGTTTGCTTTTAAAAAGGCCTGATAATATTCATCGGCCAATTTCCGAAGCGAACGCCCGATAGCGGCATATTGATATTCGCTCAAATTGGCGAGCGACGCTCTGGCAGCGGGCTTCTGGACACCAAAGCCTTCACCCGGCAACAAAACAATGCCCGTTTCTTCGGCAATACGGAACAGGATTTCAGCTGAGCTGGAACGATCGCTCATCCATTGTGCGAATTTTTCACCGTAAAGGGCGCGGCAGACCGTTTCCAAATCAAGCAGGGTGTAATAATCAACGGCATTGGCATCTTCTGACGGTTTAACGCCTAATTCACGATATAAAGCAGCCTCGCGGCGGCGGATCACATTTTTGATGGTTGCTTTATAGTCTTCCTTGCTATCCATCAGAGCAAAGAGCGAGAACAACACCATTTGCACCTGCTGCGGCGTTGAAATGCCTGCGGTATGATTAAGCGCAACCGCGCGACTGTCAGCGACTAATCTGTCGATGAATTTCAGATTTTCGGCTTCTGTTGTCAGGCTGGAATAGCGGCGAGACAAGGCTTCCTTTTTCTCATTAGGCAAAGCCTGAAGCAGTCTATCCATAACATTGTTTTTATGGGTGCCGATAACGCCTAACCGCCAACCGGTTGCCCCGAAATATTTCGAGAAGGAATAAACCAGAATGGTATTTTCTGGGCAGACGGCAAAGAGCGAATGGAAATCATCGGCAAAGGTGCCATAAACGTCATCGGTCAGAATCATCAGATCAGGGCGATGATGGGCAACGATATCCGCAATTTTCTTCAAAGACGCATCATTCATCTTGACGGAAGGCGGATTGCTGGGATTGACGCAGAAGAAGATTTTGACCGCTGGGTCTTTCAATTTTTCCAGCTCTTCATCGGGATATTGCCAATTCAGATTAGGATCAGCCTGAATAGCAACTTCTTCAAGGCCATATTCTTCCAACTGGGGAATCTCGATATAAGGCGAGAAAATCGGCATCCCGATTGCTACTTTATCGCCTTTTTTGATAAGATTATTCTGTTTCAAACTATTGAAGATATAGGCCATGGCGGCGGTGCCGCCTTCGGTCGCAAAGAAGTCGGTTGAATCTGTCGGAAGATCGCTACCGACCATTTCCCGCAAGACATACTGACCCACAATTTGTTCACTCAAAGAGAGCATTCTCGGTGGGGTCGGATAGTTGCATCCCAAGATGCCTTCAACCATCTCATGTAAAAATTGGGATGCGGACAGCCCCAATTGGTCACGGACATAGCTAAGGGCGCGGCCAAGGAAGAAGATACCAGCTTTATGACGGTTCTCACTGATAAAGCGTTCAAAACGTTCTTCAATCCCTTCGACCCGTGCCTGACCACCAACCCCAACGGTCATATAGGAAAAGGATAACTCCGATTCAGAAACCGCGAATTGTCCCAAATTGAAAAAGGCCGAACGGGGCAGGGTCGCGAGAAAATTTGGATTACCACGACCTGCATTTAACATCAGGCGGTCTGTCCGACTGGACGCAATGCGGATCAGTTCATCTTTCAGCTCGAAAGGGCTAAGATTTTTATATTTCGAGTAATCAGTCGTCATTTGATTTCTTCTTTATCTAATTGAAATATCTAGGAAAAAGCGACCACCAGCGGGCCCAACAAGGTCAAAAGAACGTTGGCAATGGCATAGGTGATAGCGAAAGACGTTGTCGGAACAGCGTTACCGGCTTTATTAAGGATTTCGCCCAAAGCAGGATTGGCACTGCGGGAGCCCGCCAGCGCACCAGCAAAAACAGCTGTGTTTTTATATTGCAGGACATAACGCCCAAACAGCATGGTGATAATCAAAGGCACAATCGACACCACGACACCCAGCATAAAGAGGGTGATACCCTGTTGCATGATGGTGGTGACGGCTTGCTGTCCAGTCTGGAGACCTGTGACCGCCACAAAACCGGATAAGCCGAAATCAACCAACAAGGTTGAGGCTGCCATTGGCATATTGCCGCTTTTGCTATGGCGATTTTGATACCAGCCGAATAACAGGCCAGAGAGAAGCGCGCCGCCGCCGCTCCCTAAGGTCAAAGGAATAGACCCTAATCTGACAACGATCAGACCAATGAGTAACCCGACAACAAGCCCCACGCCATGAAAGACAAGGTCTGTTTTAAGGCTTCTGGTCAGTAGGCTGCCCAATTCCTTGGCTACCCGATCGACATCTTTGCGTGTGCCATAAAGCGTCACAATATCGCCCGACAAAATATGCAGATCAGAGGTAAGCGGTAAGGTTTTATCGCCGCGTTTCAGTCCCAGAAAATAAACACCGTGGCGTGCTACTTGGGATAAAATTTGGCTACATTCGGCTACTGATTTTCCGACAAAGGCCTTATTCGTCAAAAGAACATCATGGCGAACAATCACCACATCCATATCATGCGGCGGCTGTTTTATTTCTTCGCCCAGCAATTCTCCCGTCGAAATAACATCGGCACGATGTCCGAACAGCAAAAGGAGGTCTCCGGCTTCGACGGTGCTGTCTTGCGTCACAGCGACAAGATTTTTCTGTCTCCGAATCTGTTCAACGGTGACGTGATCGCTTTCAATCTGTTGGACAGATTGGCCTGCTTTTTTCACCTGATAGACGCGGCTGACAAATTCAGACAAAGCGGGGCGTTCACCGTCGCCATAAACAGCCATGCCTTGCATTTGTTCGGCTTCAGCGGTGAGGGCGTCTTCACGCAGCCCTCTTTTCATCAACCAAGGTAGAATATTGACGCAGATAATAATCGGGGCAAGCGACCCGAATATATAGGTCACAGCATAGCCGACGGCGACATGGCCTTGTAACATCTGGGTTTGAGCCAGCGGCAAGCCTAGTTTTTCCAAAGCAGAACTGGCCGTTCCGATAATAGCAGATTGGGTCAATCCACCGGCGGCGACACCCGCGGCCAAACCTTTATCGAGATGAAACATTCTGGCTACGGCTAAAACGGTAAAAAGACCGGATATAGCCAAAACAAAGGCCATCAGCACTTCACGCAAAGATTGCCGTCCCAGAGATTTGAAAAACTGGGGGCCACTTTGAAAACCGACAGCATAGATAAAAAGGGCAAACAGAACTGTTTTCAGCCCTGAATCAATATGGATACCAATCTGGCTTATCAGGACAGCCGCCAATAAAGAACCGGCGACTCCTCCGATTTGTAAGGATCCAAAACGGAATTTTCCTATCCAATAGCCGATGGCAATTGCCAAAAAGAGGGCAATTTCAGGGTTGTTTCTTAACAATGTCTGCAAAAATTCTAATATTACCATCACAGACAACTTTAATATTGGTTAATGAACATCGGCGATTTATGCCTTAAACAAATCTTATCAAGAAAATATCTAAATATTTGAGCTATTTTTATTGTCTAAAGATAAGAAAACTTCTTAATGGAACAATATGAATATTTTTGGATATTTTAATAATGAGTTAAATTTATATTTTTTCGATCGGTAATTTTTAAATTTAATTTTAACGTAGCGATATAAAATAAGGCATTCGTGGGCTTTCGCTTGCCTCGATAAGGAAGATATCCGTCTGAATCTTGCTTGGGCTTCATTATTTCACGCTCAATGATAGAATAGACACCAGGGCTATAACCGCGACAGATGATGCCTTTCCTTGATTAAAACAGCCCTGAAAGAGCGCTTTCTAATCTCTATCACGAGGCTATAATTTTTCTGACAGGGCGTTAAAGGCTGGCTTTTCCTGATAATTTGCCGTTAATTCAGAATATTATGGCTGATTTTCGCATTTTATCTTGTCTGCTTCTTTTTATTTTGGCGTCCTGTTCCGGTTCTTCTCCTCATAAAAGAAGATCGGGAAGCACGGCTTCGCATCCAATCGCAACGCCTGTGCCAAGTAGCGGTGATTTCCATCATTGTTTAGGCGATCTCAATAAAGAAGGTGTCCATTACCAATTGGTGCCAGACCGGACATTCGATAACGGCTGCTCTATTTATCATGCGGTCACCATGACATCAGCACAGGTGCCGATAACCCATTTGGGGCCTTTGCAATGTCCAGCCGCCGAAAATCTGGCGTATTGGATTGATGATGCTGTGTTGAAATCAGCCAAAGTTTGGTTGGGCAGTCCTGTTATAAAGGTCGAAACTTTCGGCAGTTACAGTTGTCGGACACGGAATAGTCGGGCTGGGGCAAAAATTTCGGAACATGGCCGTGCCAATGCGGTTGATATATCGGCGTTCGATTTAGCCGATGGCCGCCGTATTACGGTTAAAGAGGGTTGGCGACATGGTGATCGCCATACGAAAGATTTTCTCCGCTCTGTTTTCCATGCGGCTTGTCGGCGTTTTTCGGTTGTTATCAGCCCTGACGGGGATGAATACCATCAAGACCATATCCATATGGATTTAGGTCAAAGCCAATATTGCCACTAATCGCATTCTTCCTGTGAAATGTATTTTTAAAAAGGCCTTTTCGTGAGTAATCGCACTATCACTCCTGATGCGCTTGATGATGTCATCAATGCCAGCCATGTTCTAAAAACGCCTCAAACCACCAATCCTTCTTTTAAACTGGCCTTTCAGGATAGCGATTTTCTGCTGCGGGAAGAATTACGCCCTGTGCGATTTCAGTTAGGCTCAGGACCTGTTAATTTCTTGAGTTGAGCGGGCTGTTGTGATTCACAGGTTTACCGATGGAGGTGAAGCTGTAAGTGACGTGTTTTTGCTGTCTGAGCACCAGATGGAACGGATTAAGCCGTTTTTTCCACTGGCGCATGGTGTGCCGCGTGTCGATGACCGTCGTGTCCTGAGCGGGATCGTTTACGTGATCCGCAACGGCCTTCAGTGGAAAGACGCCCCGAAAGCGTATGGCCCGCACAAGACTTTATACAACCGGTTTATCCGGTGGAGCCGCCTGGGTGTCTTTGACCGGATCTTCGTCGCCCTGACGGAGCAGGCAGGCCGTTCGAAGCGTCTGATGATCGATGCAACACATCTGAAAGCACACCGGACAGCGGCCTCCCTGCTCAAAAAGGGGCTTTTCCCCGCCATATCGGACGCACGAAAGGCGGACTGAACTCAAAGCTTCACGCTGTATGCGATAGTCAGGGCCGCCCTGTCCGGCTGCATCTGACCGCAGGTCAGGTCAGTGACTTCAAAGGCGCGGATGTTCTGCTGGCAAATCTGCCGGAAGAAACACAAGAAATTCTCGGGGACCGGGGATACGACAGTAATAAAATCAGACAGTCTCTCGCAGACCGGAATATCACCGCCTGTATTCCGCCGAAGAAGAACCGGAAATCAAAGCCGCCTTACGACTGGCATCTGTATAAAAAGCGTCACCTCATCGAAAATATGTTCGCAAAGCTCAAAGACTGGCGGCGTGTCGCAACACGATACGACCGGTGCGCTCACATATTCATGTCAGCAATCCATATCGCAGCAAGTTTCATCTTCTATCTCAAAGAATGAGTCCTGAGCCTAGAACTTCTGAAGCCTGATATCATTCTGAAAGAAGCCGGTATTGAATCTACCTTTGTCTTTTATGGTTCTGCCCGTATTCCATCCCCCGAACAGGCGGATGAAATGCTCCAGACAGCCAAGGATGAAAAAGCAAAGAAGATAGCTCAAAGTCTGGCTGATAAAAGCCGCTATTATACCGAAGCGCGAAAGCTAGCCCGTATTGTCAGCGAGATTCCTCAGCCTGATCCTCAAAAACGCCATCTTGTCGTTTGCTCGGGCGGCGGGCCTTCCATTATGGAAGCGGCCAATCGCGGCGCGCATGATGTAGGTGCGCCCTCTATCGGTTTTGGCATTGTTTTGCCTTTTGAAACGGCACCCAATCCTTATATTACCCCTGATTTATCTTTCCAGTTTCACTATTTTGCCCTGCGAAAAACCCATCTGATGTTAAGGGCGCGGGCTTTTGCGATTTTTCCGGGTGGCTTCGGAACATTGGACGAAGTGTTTGAATTGCTTACCTTGATTCATACCCATCGACTGGAAGCGGTGCCTATTCTTTTCTATGGGCGAGATTTCTGGAATAAAATCATCAATTTCGATGCTTTGGTTGAAGAAGGCATGATCTCTGCCGAAGATTTACGCTTTTTCCAATTTGTCGATACCGCCGAAGAAGGATGGGCGGTCATTTGTGATTTTTGGCAACATGATAAAACGGGACGGGTTCCGATCGATTTTGAATGAAGCCAGAAACGGCCTTTATTCCCCGTCTCAATTTTTACATTTTATGGAGCAGTTACTTGTCGGATAGCGATGGTAAGTCTAATCACACAGACATGATGGACGATTATTCGGCGTCTGCAAAGGCTTTGGTAGCCGAGATGCAGGCTAAGGCGGCTTTGTCGCCAACCAAGGCCGTTGCCTTTCAAGGTGCGCCCGGCTGTAATTCAAATATCGCGATACAGGATCTTTTCCCTGACAGTTTGCCGCTTCCCTGCTTTAGCTTTGCGGATGCTTTGACGGCGGTCAAGGAAGGACGTGCCGGTCGGGCGATGATTCCGATTGAAAATTCGTTAAATGGCCGCGTTGCCGATATGCATTTTCTGTTACCGGAATCGGGACTGACTATTCAGGCAGAATATTTTTTGCCCATCAATCATTGCTTGGTTGCACCCAAAGGGGCAGGCGAAATCACCCATGTTTTGAGCCATCCACAGGCTTTGGGGCAATGCCGTCATTGGTTGCAGGCCCATAACCTCCGCGCTTTGGCTCATGCCGATACCGCAGGGGCGGCGGCAGAAGTGGCTGACCGGAAACAAGCTGGGTTAGCGGCTTTATCTCCGGCTTTGGCCGCGAAACTCTATGGGTTGGAAATCCTTGAAAAGGGTATTGCCGATGGTGATACCAATATTACCCGCTTTGTTGTTCTCGCCGAAGCCGACACCGCTTTGCAAGATCTTCCCCCGATTAGACAAAATTTATCAGGAAAAATGATGACCAGCTTGCTGTTTACCGTCAAAAACACACCTTCCGCCTTATTGAACGCGATTAAGGGCTTTGGTGATAATCAAGTAAATATGACCAAGCTTGAAAGCTATCAGCATGGTGCCAGCTTTTCCGCGACCCAATTCTATGCGGATGTCGAAGGCGAACCTTCCGAAGATAATGTCGCACGGGCTTTAGATATTTTGCAAGAAAATGCCTGCGATCTCCGTATCTTGGGTGTGTATGCCCAAGCGCGCCCGCGCCAATAAAATATTAGGCCTTGCGGGTCTGCTTAAGATATTTTTTGACCGCTTTTTTAAAAACGGTGGGCAGACCGGCAAGGTCGATTTCATCAATCGGCCAATATTCACCCTCGATCATATCGCTAGTCGTTTCAGCGGAAAAAATCCGCAATTCCAAAGCAAAATGCGTAAAAATATGCTCAATATGACCTTGTTTTTCCCAAGCCAGAGTCATTAGATTTTTTTGCGCCTGCGCTGGAAAGGACGGGAAGGCTTCTTTTATAGCCTGCTGCTCTGTTTCGGCATCACTGGCTGTTGTGGTGATTTTGGATTGATCGAGCCATTCGCTGCTCGGCAACGCCCTCATGCCACCCAATAAGCCTTTATCCGGTCTCCGGATCAGTAAAATCTGATCTTTGGATGTAACGATAAAGGCATATCCAATCCGTGTTGGACGTATTTTTTTCGGGGCTTTGATCGGGAAAACTGCCGGATTACCTGTTTTTTGTCCTTCGCAATGGGGCATCATTGGGCAAATCGCACAGGTGGGTTGCCGATTGACGCAGATTGTCGCGCCAATATCCATCATCGCTTGAGCAAAATCACCCGCTGCTGAATCTGGCGTTAATTTGTCGGTTTCCTCGGCGATAATCGGACGGGAAGCGGGTAAGGGCGTTTCAATAGCAAAAAGGCGACTAACCACTCTTTCGACATTGGCATCGACCACAACCGCTCTTTTCCCAAAGGCAATCGCCACAATCGCGGCGGCGGTATAGCGACCGATACCGGGTAATGCCAGTAAGCCCTGCTCATTATCAGGAAATTTACCGCCTGAAGCGACCACTTCCTTGGCGCATTTAATCAGGTTTCTGGCGCGGCTATAATATCCCAAACCAGCCCATTCAGCCATAACATCAGCTTCTTGGGCGGCCGCCAAGGCTTCGACCGTTGGCCATCTTTCGACAAATTTTAAATAATAAGGCGCGGCATGGGCGGTTGTCGTCTGCTGTAGCATGATTTCCGATAACCAGACCCGATAGGGATCGACTTTATTTTGCTGGGCTTCTGTCCGCCAAGGCAAAATACGGGCATGGCGTTGATACCAGTTAAGAAGATCAGTGGTTATTTCACGATAAACAGCAGATTTTTGCATAACACTCTATCGACGGAGAAGGATAAATTGTGGCATGACCTTTGTCATGGATAAAGGCAAGTCATCTTCTGTTAGAACTTCCAATACAGAAGAAAGAAACAACGCCACCCTTTCTAAAAAGAAAATACCTGCGAAAAAAAGATCAGGGAAGGTGGCCTCAAAAAGCAAAAAACTTGTCATCGACCATGATAAAAGGCGGTGCAGGTTAAGCTCGGTCGGGCAATTATTGCCCCATATTGGCGGAGCCGCCTTTCGTCGCTTCGGTTTTTTGCATTCTACTCTGATAAGTCGTTGGCCATTGGTGGTCGGTGAAAAATATGCCCGTTTGTCGGTGCCTGAATCAATCCGTTTTCCTTTCGGTCAGACTGTAGGCGGAACATTGACGGTTGCGGCCGAAGGCGCAATGGTTACTTTGATGCAGCATATTACGCCTGCGATTATCGAGCGGGCGAACCGTTTCTTCGGATATGCAGCCATCGGGAAAATCAGCTTTCGCCAAGGGCGACTGAGCCATTTTGCCAAGGCTGAAAAATCGGTGCCTTTACCAAAAACAGAATTACTTCAGACCTATTTGAGCGAGGAAGATCAAGACCTTCTCGATCAAGTGCATGATCCCGAATTACGGGAAAGTCTCATTCGTTTGGGCGGCGGTATCGCAAGAGAAATGGAGCAAAAACAGAATTAGTTTCGGCGGCTATCCTCATATTTTGATAGCCTTCCTTGAAAGAGGGGCTATCCTTTGACCAAGAATAGCCTAAAAATATTCCGGTTCTATTTGTCGTTAAAAATCAGATTCTCTTTTCTGAATCGGCCTTTGATACAGGCCTCGTAGAAAAAACGGTTGAACTATTTTAAAAGCTCTGAATTGAAAATAGACTTGAAATAAAAACGCTGACCTTACAGCTTTTGAAAAGCGGGCAACAGAAAGCGAACAGATGATGAAAAAATTGAAAATAGGTTTAGGTGCTGTCCTTTTATTAGCCGGTTCTTCCTTTATGGTCAGTGCTTGCCATAAAACAGAAAAAGCGCCTGCCAATAGCCAACAGGAAGCCGCTTTACCCGCCGCTATTCCGGCACCGAATGGCGGTAGTTGGACGGATGTTGTTTCTGTTTCCCCTGAAGGCGGCTTTGTCATGGGTAATCCCAAAGCGCCGGTTTCTTTGGTTGAATATGCGTCTTTTACCTGTCCGCATTGTGCCGATTTTACGCAGGAAGGTTTCCCGAAATTACGGGATAATTATATCGCCAAAGGGTTGGTGAAATTAGAATTCCGTAACCTTGTTCGTGATCCATTTGATATTGCTCTGACTCTTCTTGCCCGCTGCCGTGGCGCGGAAACCTTTTTCCCAATTGCGGATCAGCTTTTCCAAGAACAAAAACCGATGTTTGAACGCATCCAGAATGCGGACAAAGCCGATTTGCAACGTGTCGCCGGTCTGCCCCAAGATCAACAAATGGCAGAATATATCCGCCTGACGGGAATGAATCCCTTCTTCGGAAATCGCGGATTGCCGACCAGCGCCCAGAATAAATGTCTGACGGATCAGGCCGCGATTAAAACCCTGATGGATATTCGGAGCATTGCCGACAAGCAGAATGTCACCGGCACGCCAATGTTCTTAATCAATGGTGCTTTACAAGAAGTCGGTATCGGTAGCCCGATTTGGGATCAGCTGGAACCTGCTTTGAAAGCTGCTCTGCAATAATCGTTATTTTATCCCAAAGTTGATTTGGTAAACTGGCTTGGCAAGGGAAAAATCAGGGCGCAAAGCACAATAGCTGAAAAATCGAAGCCATCCGATAATCACCCTATGGCTTCGCTTTTGGGGATATCACGGGTCTTTATCCGCTTTCGATAAAGACCCAGCAAGAAAGGATTGGAGTCCTTTATGGTGCCGGTTAAAAATGTAGTGCTGAATGACGGGCATAGTATGCCAGCCATCGGTCAAGGCGTTTACCAACTCAATCCCGCACAAGCTGAAAGCATGGTCGCTTTGGGATATGATCTTGGCTATCGCGCTGTTGATACTGCGGCATGGTATGAAAATGAAGAAGGGGTTGGAGAAGGGCTGCGTTCTCGTCACGCTCGTAGCTTTATAACCACCAAATTGATGCCGCAGGATATGGGGCGGGTGAATTGCTTTGTCGCCCTTGATAAAAGCATCCGCAATCTGGGTGTAACTAGTTTAAATCTGTATCTTATCCATTGGCCGGGGCAAGACCGGAAACGCTATGAAGAGACATGGCAAACCCTGATTCAAATCAGGGCAATCGGCAAAGCCAGCTCTATCGGTGTCTCCAATTTTACGATTGATCATCTCGATCATATTATTGCCGATTCCGGTGTCGTGCCTGCCGTCAACCAGATCGAATTACACCCTTATTTCCAGCAAAAAGAATTGCGTGCCTATCATGCGGAACGGGGTATTGTAACGACCAGTTGGTCGCCGCTGGGTCGCGGAGCCGCTCTGAATGATCCGGTTATTCGTGAAATTGCTTTGAAGCATGGCAAAACACCGGCACAAGTTGTTTTGAACTGGCATTTGAGTCTGGGTTTGACGGTTATTCCCAAGGCATCCAGTAAAGCCCGTTTACAAGAAAATCTTGAAGCGGATAGTTTCGCGCTTGATGAAGAAGATATGCAGCGCATTGAATCTTTGGATAAACCTGACGGTCGTCAGGGGATGGATCCGGCTGTTTTCGATTTTTAATGACCGGATATGATTTTTCGAAGGCGGTGTTTCGCTATACCGTCTCCGAAAAATCTAAAGTGCATTTTTCCCTTGAAAAATTATTTCTAGCGCTGGTTTGTTACCCGTTACTGGTTATCGGGATCGTCATATTTGGCATGTTTGCGTTGCTCTCTTTCGGCAATCGCATCCATAATAAATTGATGGTAACAGCCGCTTATCCCATTTGATCCTGATGTCGTGCAACTTGTCGGAATACCGGTTGAGGTTGTTCTTTCCAGATCGGCGACTTTCGCACTCCATGCGCTATTAGCAAATTTCTGTTTTGGCTGATCCCGAAATCTTTTGGGCAGGCGATAGCGTTCGCTTTCGGGTTTTCTAGCGCAGATAACGATTTCATCGCCTTTCCCCTTGGGGCATTGATCTTGGCCATAGACGACCAAGGATATCACCCGTTCCGAAGGCGCTACGGCGTTAAGTTTTTGCTGTTCTTCAGGGGATAAAGCATCCCACATAGTGGTATCTTGGGCAGCAACTGGCAAGGCCATAAAAGACAACGCCATCGCTAAAAAGGCGTTAACCGGACGCAGAAACAAACCCGCTTTCATGCTTTTTCCTGAATAAAGGGAATCGAATATTATATTGTTATAAAATTTAGCTTTCTCAAGATTGATATGAAGTGAACCAATCTTTTAAGAAAAAAGAGGGACAACAACTAACCGTCATCCCTCTTGCCTAACCTTATTGCGGCATGGCGCTATTTTTGAGCCGTTCTTTGGCCGCGCGTCTTTCTGCTACGTCATTTTGAGCTGCGACCCGACCACAGCCCATTTCCGAACCAGAACCGGAGGAAGTGCAGCTACCTGCACCTTGTGCGCCAGCCCCTGCAAAAATCTGCTGACGGGAAGCCCAGCTTTGCTGTTCCGGCTTGTTTCTTTCTTCGTCCCGCAATTCTTCCGGCACGCGATATTTGTCACCGGCAGGACGGGTGACACAGATATAGCCCGCCGGACAGGCTTCATTCCCATAAACCGTCATCGTCGGTGGTCTAGCAACCGAAGGCGACAAGAAGGCAATACCGGACAGTGATAAAGGTAAAGCAAAAAACAGAGAAAATTTGGTTATAGTTTTCATCGGATTATCCACCGGTTGCCTCGTCATATAACGATATTATGCCACAAACAGGTTCATCTGCAAATTGTGGTCAATCTTATCTACAAATAGATACCCGCAATTTTTAGAGGAAAAGATTAAATCTTTGATAGATATTTTAATTACCTTTAAAAGGATTATTCATATCTGGCGCAGATAACATCCCCATATCCTGAACTCTTTGTCCCCAACTGCGATGGGTGCGCTGATATTTTTCTTCCTTCACCTTGCGGTCTTCTTCACGCATGGCAACTGGAATACGGTAACGCTCGCTTTCGGGTAAGCGGCGACAGACAATAATTGTTTCGCTATCGGGTGCCTTGGGACAGCTTTCATTCCCGAAAATAACCATCTGTTTTGGCATACCATCGCTGGCTTTAACGGGCGGCATAATCGAAATGGCAACGCCTTTTGGAATATCCTCCCATCGGCGATTACTTAAACTCTCACTTGCCTTTGCATGATGGGCAAAAAGAGGCTGTCCGGCAAAGGCGATATAATGAAGCAGGACGGCGGATATAACGGATTTATATCTCAAGGGAATAGCCATCCTGTTTTAAAAACGCTTTGATAATTCGATAGCGGCGCGGCATCCCAAACGGATCAATCCATATAAAACAGGATAGGCCGGAATTTCTTCAGCCCCTTCCTTGATGGCATGATCGCGATGTTCCAATTCTTCTTCCCGATATTCGGCAATCATCTTTTTTAATTCATGATCTTCCGAACCGAGCTTTTCCATCTGGCTTTTGTAATGTTCGTCAATTTCGCTTTCGACTGCTGCCGTGCAGGCCATAGCGGTTTTAGGGCCTATCAGGGCGGTTGCCGCTCCCAAGGCAAAACCCGCTATTTTCCAGACAGGTTGCAACAAGGTCGGGCGGACATGCCGTTCCTGAACCAGTTTTTCAAAACCCGCAAAATGGCGATCTTCCTGTGCCGCCATACGGGTAATCATTTTGGAAAGCCGACCATTCCGGTCGCCCATAATGGCTAATTGACCTGCATAAATACGGATTGCGCCATATTCACCCGCATGGTCAACGCGGATCATTGACTTCCGTTCTTCTTCGGAAATTTTTGTTTCTAACGGCGTTTGGGAAGATAATTCAGACATAAAAGCGCTATCACCAATCCTGCCCCTGTAGAAAATATGGCATTAAAGCCGGCGAGTGAAATGCCCCATAACGTCCATGCCGGAATATCACAGCGGACAAAAGGTGCATTCATGATGGCATTGAACATTTCTTGGGTATTGTTACCCGTAATTGGCAGCGAGCAGGTCGTTATGCCTTCCCACCAATGATATTCGACCCCCGCATGGAAAGCCCCGATAAAACCGCTGACCGCAATAGAAAAAGCAGCCAGCAAGGTTAATATCTTTTCAGAAGGGCGAATATAGCCTTTTAAAGAGTCTTTTTTGGAGAAAATAAACGACAGCAAGAAAGAAAAGACCATCAATCCGATAGCGATATAATGGGGTTTTCTTTGCCACAAGCACATTTCACAAGGATATAAATGGCCGATATATTCCGATCCCAATGCACTGATCATAGAGATAGTCGGATATAAAAAGGCAATCAGGCGTGCAAAGCATAAACGTTGATCTGCGGTGGTGTGAAGCGCCCATTCAATCAGCCTTTTATATAAAGGCTTTTCTTCTTGGGGCGTCGGCCTTGTGCTTGATGCCATAATCCGATCCTTATTATCCCGAATTGTATTTTTTATTCCCGACCCGATGGGGTGGCGGATTTACCGGCTAGTGTCTCTTTTGTGATAGGAGAAGGTTGCCGACTAATTCTGCCAATGGTTTTCAGCGCATAATCAAGCTGAAAATCCGTAATATTTTCTTTTTTCAGACTTTCTGGTGTCGCCGTAAACTGGGGATCGGTTTTACCGTTATCATCTTCCAGTAGACTATTGTCTGTATTAGCCTGATTTACAAGATGACGCAACAAATCTGCTTCGCGCAATTTGGGACGTGTTTTGTAATCAGGATCAGAAAGCTGTGGCACAATAATATCCGGTTCGATTCCGCCTTCCTGAACGGATCGACCTGACGGGGTATAATAACGGGCAGTCGTCAGACGTAATGCCGTATCATCCCCCAAAGGCAGCAAAGTCTGAACCGAGCCTTTTCCAAAACTGCGGGTGCCCATAATCAAGGCGCGGTGATGGTCTTGCAAGGCACCAGAAACAATTTCCGAAGCCGAAGCCGATCCACCATCGACTAACACAATCAATGGCAAGCCATTCGCCAGATCACCCGGTTTTGAAAAATAACGCCGGATATCGGTTTTTTCTCTGCCGCGTTCGGAAACGACTTCACCATGGTCGAGGAAGATATCGGAAAGGGCAACGGCCTGATCCAACAATCCACCGGGGTTAGAACGCAAATCAAGAATATAGCCTAAAGGAGCGCCTTTATTCTGTTTTTCAATATTGGCGATGGCTTTGGTGACATCTGCCCCGACATTATGGGAGAAAGAACTGACCGTAATCACCCCGATATGATTGGTCACTGTCCATTTAACAGACTGAACCTGAATAATCTCGCGGGTCAAAGTGACATCAAATTCTTTGTCACGACCGGGGCGAACTACGGTTAATTTGACTGATGTTCCGGGTTTTCCTCGCATTTTAGAAACCGAGTCATCAATATTGGAGCCATAAATAAATTGGCCATCAATATGGGTGATATAATCGCCCGCTTTCAAACCGGCACGCCATGACGGAGTATCTTTCATCGGGCTGATGACTTTTAAAATACCATCCTGCGCCATCACGGTTAAACCCAAACCGCCATAATTCCCATCGGCTTGGGTTTTGATATTCGCGAATTGATGGGCATTCATATAAGAACTATGGGGGTCAAGATTAGACAGCATCCCGTCAATCGCCCCTTGTATCAATTTTTGGTCATCAACCTTATCGACATAGCTGCTTTTGACCTGTTCAAAGACTCTCATAAACTGGTCAAGCTGATGATAGGTATCTTTATTCTGGCTATCGACCGCTGCCATGGAAGAGGTAAGCGCCGGAATCAACATACTCGTGCTGGCCAAAGCCATGAGAAGGGGAAGCCGTAATTTCTTTATTTTCATCAGTCTTTACTTTGTCCATCCATGGCAGGCATTGCAGAATATCGCCCGTTTTTGTCGTCCAAATCTGGCCGATTGTTTCGTCAGCTTAAACGGCATTTCGTAAAAAGGGGGTAAATTCGGGTTGATGACAAGGCCTTTATTATGGCGTTTTTTCTTTTATATTATTTTCTTGTGCAGGCTCGCCCAAAAAATTGCAAGTCGGTCGATTATTTTGTCTGATAGCTTCTTTGATATCAGGCCATAAAGTCACAGTCTCGTCATGACGCCTTATCTGAAAACCAATTTCCGACGGGTGACCTGCCGTATAGCCAATAAGCTGCCTCTCTTCGACGGGCTGATTTGTCTTTACCGCGCTTTTATCAAGACCGGTTAATAGAGATATATAGCCATCTTTATGTCTGATAATAACGACTTGCTTATAACTTCTGAAATCTCCAGCATAAAGTACAATACCCGATTGAGGCGCATATATTTCGGTATTTTTTTCAACCACAAGATAAAGCGCTTCTGCATCACTATTCGGGCTAATCCAGCCATTAACGGGTATATGCCAAGCTGCAAGCGGGAAGGGGCAAAAATTTTTGGGCGGAAGCGTCTTTCGCTTTTTCCCGTCGCTTTCTTTCAAAGCCTGTTCGGCTGCAATCGCGGCATCTTCCTGATACATGGCTTGTGATAGCCATGTTTCGGCTTGTGCCTGACCATTATGGGCAAGGGATAAAAAATATTGTCGTTTCTCTTCCAAGCTATTTTGATCTTTTTTGATGCGATCAATGACCTGTTCTTGCTGTTGATACAGGCTGTTAATAGCGGCAATCCGTTTTACGACGCTCGTCGATTTTTGCTGAATAACCGGACGTGAGGCGGCGATAATCTCCCGTAAATGGACAATATCGGCGATATTATCCGGCTGAATAAAAATCATGAGAAAAGGATATCGCGCCATTCTTTCCAAAGCCGCTGCCAATTTCGTCAAAGGCGTTCGCTGTCTGGCTAGCTCTGATTGCTGTTCTTGGCGTTGGGCTTCTATTCTGGAGAGAACCGTTTTTTCTTTATCAATCTGTTTTTGAAGCCTTTGGATATCGGCAGCAAAAGGCAGCGCCTTTAATAGAAAATTTTGGGATTTTTTTTGAGCTAAAACGGCTTCTTCTTTTAACAGTCCCGCCTGTTTTCTCGCGTTCAATAATGCCCGATAGGATGAAATGCCGGTGTCAGTGGTCTCGATAACAGCCGCACCGGCTTTTCCTATATTCAGGTCAAAACAACCCAACCAAAGGCAAAAAGCCAAAAAATATCGGCTTTTTCGGCTGTTGCGCCCTGACTCTGACATTATCCTTCACGATGGTAAGGATGACCGGACAAAATCGCACTAGCGCGCCATAATTGTTCAGCCAACATCGCCCGCGCCAACATGTGAGGCCATGTCGCCGCACCAAAGGCAAAATACATGTCGGCTGCTGCGCGTTCTTCTTCGCGCAGACCATCCGCTGCCCCGATCAGAAAGCGGATTTCCGATCGGCCTTCATCTTGCCAATTGCCTATTTTCTGGGCGAATTCCATTGACCGCCAAGTTTTTCCTTTTTCATCCATCGCCACCGTTATCGAATGGGGTGGCGCAGGCGGTAAGGACGCATTACTTGCACGATCAGGCAATTCAGTGATCCGGTAAGGCCATGAAAGCCGCTTCATATAGCGTTCTACCAGTTCGCCTTCCGGCGATCGGCCAATACGCCCTCTGGCAATGATATGAATCTTCATGGCCTTCTTTTCCGACCACAGGTTAAAAGGGATATTGTCACAATCTTTAAAAAGATAATTTTAAAATATTATTATGACAAAACAGATTGTGAAACCGGCTGGTCTGATTCATCACCAAAGCCCCACATTCTTTCGAGATTATAAAAACTGCGGACTTCTGGACGGAAGAGATGGATAATAATATCTCCGGCATCCAACAATACCCAGTCAGCCGCAGGCAAACCCTCTATCTTGGAAACATAGCCGGTAGCGGCTTTAATGCGGTCGGCCAATTTCTGAGCCATCGCCGTTACCTGACGTGAAGAACGTCCGCTGGCGATTACCATATAATCGGCAATGCTGGATTTTCCGGCCAAAGGAATCGTAGCGATTTCCAAAGCCTGATCATCATCCAATGAATCAGTAACCAGTTTTAATAACATTTCCGGATCAAAAGACGTTTGATTTTTTCGGGGAGAAGAAGGGGCAGGCAATTTACCTCCTAGCTGATGGGTCGCCCTGTAACGGCATCTCGTAAGGCTTTGCCTGAGTAAGCTGCATACCAGTCAGGACGGATTGCCCGCGTGGCTGTTGCAGAAGAGGGGTCAGGACGAAAGCGCAATAAGACAAGTGCCGGCGGCCTCCAATCAGTCCAATAACGTGAACGGCTTGCGGGTCGGACAAATCGCCGCAGCCAGCTCATCGCCCTCACGGCGTGAACTCTGTTATCATAACTCGGACGGGCAATGACCGCAATCACAACCATGCGTGCAATCTCTTGCCAGTTTTTCCATTTTTGAAATTGCTTTAAATTATCCATCCCCATCAGCCAGATAAACCGGCGATTAGGATAGCGACGGATCAATCGCCGCAGAGTATCGACGGTAAAACGACAGTTCAATTCCCGCTCAATCGCGGTCACTCTGATCGGACTGCGGCGGGCAATATGATGGGCAGAGGCAAAACGATGCGGCAGAGAAGCCATATCAGACGTATGCGATTTTAACGGGTTACCGGGCGAAACCATCCACCATATTTCATCAAGAGCCAAAGATTTTTTAGCCCAGAGCGAAATATAGCGATGGCCTTTATGTGCTGGATTGAAAGATCCGCCCAGTAAACCGGTTAATTTTTTCATCGAGGCAAAAGCCCGTTTTCACGAATTGAACAATAAAGACCTAATCAAAGCCGTATCTTATGCCACAGGCCGAATTTGACCTGTCCCGCGCACCTGCCATTTATAGCTGGTCAAACCTTCAAGGGCGACGGGGCCTCTTGCATGAATGCGTCCGGTGGCAATGCCGATTTCTGCCCCTAAACCAAATTCGCCCCCATCGGCAAACTGGGTCGAGGCATTCCACATCACAATAGCGGAATCGACACTGGCGAGAAATTTTTCTGCCACTTCGCGATTTTCGGTCAAAATGGCATCGGTATGACCGGAACTATAACGGGCGATATGGGACAAGGCGTCATCCATATCATCGACAAAGCGGACTGATAAAACCGCGTCCAAATATTCTGTGCCCCAATCTTCTTCTGAAACCGTTCTTGCTTCGGGGTCGATTTTTTGGATTTCTGCTGTCCCACGAATTTCACAACCCGCGTTATGAAGGGCTTGAAGCAGTGATTTTACCTTTTCGACCGGATAACCCCGATCAATTAACAGGCTTTCGGTCGCGCCACAGATGCCGGTGCGTCTCATCTTGGCATTGACGACTACTTTTTCGACTTTTTCAGGATCGGCCTCTTTATGGACATAGCTATGATTAATGCCATCAAGATGCGCCAAGACCGGCACACGTGCATCTTGCTGCACGCGGGCGACCAAGGATTTTCCACCACGCGGAATAACAAGGTCAATCAAACCGCTTGCTGTCAACATCGCCCCGACCAAGGCTCTATCCGTTGTCGGCACTAGTTGGATTGCCTCTTCCGGCAAACCGGCTTTTGCCAAGCCTTCGCGCATAGTTTGATATAGCGCCTTGTTACTGTGGATAGCTTCGGAACCCCCGCGCAAAATCGCAGCATTCCCAGACATTAAAGTCAGAGCGGCGGCATCAATCGTCACATTAGGGCGACTCTCATAAATGATACCAATAACGCCAATCGGAACCCGAATACGGGTTAATTCAAGTCCGTTAGGGCGCGTCCGCTTGTCAATGATCTGACCTACTGGATCTTCCAGATGGGCAATAACTTCCAAAGCCGAAGCCATATTCTCAAGCCTCGCTTCGGTCAGACGTAAGCGATCGACCATCGCAGAGGAAGATTGATTGTTTTCGGCGGTTGCCACATCTTGGGCATTCGCGGCCAAAATATCCGCCGAATGACGACGAATAGCGTCGGCGGTTAAAACCAAAGCCTCGGCTTTTTGCGCAGTCGGAGCCTGTGCTAAAATCTGACTGGCGAGGCGCGCTTTTTTCGCCATGCCTGCCATCATTTCTGTCGGGGTGGCTTGATCTATCTTATTGCCAGTCATTGTATCACTTCCGCCAAGGTCTTTATCAGACTTCAATGTATTCAAAAAATTCAGGAATGGCTTGAGGATTCATTACAAGGATACCGTTTGTTCATCCCCTGAATATAGGCCTCGTTCACCGAAATATGGTCTCTATCTTCTTTTGGGATCGCATGCATGAAAGCCATGAAATCCTTGTCTTTGATAGAAATATCGGTCGATGGAGGACAGGCTGGCTTCGGGCTATGTTTAAGCTGCGCCTTCCATGCGTCATCAGCCGCTTCCCCGACATGACTCAGTAAATCAAAATCAGGGGACAGCAGGGCAAAAGGCCCTTTTTCTTTCAGATGCTTGGCTTTGTTTAAGAATTGCTGGACGCTCATCACAGAGGATGCCGCTGCGTCAGGGACATCGGCTGCGATCAAAGGCGAAGACAACAACAGCATGGCTGCCATCACGGGCAAGGAAAAAATCGAGCGAGGCATAATTTCTCTTCTATAGAAGAAAATGGGGGAAAAGGGATGTAAAAAATAGTTTTTTGCAAAAAAGCCTGCTCCTTTTAACGGAAGCAGGCTTTCTCATTGGTGAAAATTTTAAAGAGGCTATTTCGATTAAGCGCCCTGCGGTGCGGCATTACCCCAGCCATTGAAAGGCGGGCTTTTCGGGACACCAGAGGCTCCACCGGAAAGCGGGATCGTTACCTGCGGTTTGACCTCAATCGTCGTGATTTTCTCACCGGCGATAGCACGCTTGGCTTCTTCACCGCTCAAGGTTTCATATTCAATCAACGCGTTAGCTAAGCGATGCAGCTCATCAAT
Source organism: Zymomonas mobilis subsp. mobilis ATCC 10988 (assembly GCF_000175255.2). Classification (NCBI taxonomy): domain Bacteria; kingdom Pseudomonadati; phylum Pseudomonadota; class Alphaproteobacteria; order Sphingomonadales; family Zymomonadaceae; genus Zymomonas; species Zymomonas mobilis. The sequence goes on from NC_017262.1 coordinate 1,693,520, forward strand.
ATGCTCAGTCAAAACCTGACGGGCGCGGCTTTCGCCTTCTTCCACCAAAACTCTGACTTCTTGATCGATAATTTTGGCGGTGTCTTCCGAAATATTCTGGGAGCGTGAAACGCTGTGACCCAAAAAGACTTCGTCCTGATTTTCGCGATAACGCAACCAGCCCAGTTTGGGCGACATACCATATTCGGTCACCATCGCCCGAGCCATATCGGTGGCCTGCTGAATATCATTGGAAGCACCGGTATTCAGTGAATCTTCACCATAAACAAGCTGTTCGGCAATTCGACCACCAAAACACAAAGCCAATCTGGCTTTCATCTGTTTGATGTTGATCGAAAGTTGATCGCGTTCCGGCAAATTCCAAGTCACACCCAAAGCCCGACCGCGCGGAATAACGGTGACTTTATGCAGCGGATCACATCCCGGAATATGCAAAGAGACCAAAGCATGTCCGGCTTCGTGATAGGCTGTTGACCGTTTTTCTTCTTCGGTCATGATAACAGAACGGCGTTCCGCGCCCATCATCACTTTGTCTTTGGCTTCTTCAAATTCGCTCATAGCGACCAAACGCTTACCCTTACGGGCAGCTAACAAAGCCGCTTCATTTACGATATTGGCAAGATCAGCACCAGAAAAACCGGGCGTGCCTCGGGCAATAGTTCTAACGTCAACATCCGGTGCCAAAGGCGTTTTTTTCATATGAACCTGAAGAATTTTCAGGCGGCCTTCGATATCGGGACGAGGGACAATAACCTGTCTGTCGAAACGACCGGGACGTAATAAAGCCGGATCAAGCACATCAGGACGGTTCGTTGCCGCCAAGATAATGATGCCTTCATTGGCTTCGAAACCGTCCATTTCAACCAAAAGCTGGTTCAAAGTCTGTTCGCGTTCGTCATTGCCGTTACCCAGACCGGCACCACGATGCCGTCCGACCGCATCAATTTCATCAATGAAGATGATGCAAGGGGCATTTTTCTTGGCCTGTTCGAACATGTCACGGACACGGCTAGCACCGACACCGACAAACATTTCAACAAAGTCAGAACCGGAAATTGAGAAGAAAGGCACACCGGCTTCACCCGCAATCGCGCGGGCGAGCAAGGTTTTACCCGTTCCCGGAGGGCCTACCAGCAAAGCGCCTTTTGGAATTTTCCCACCTAAACGCGAGAAGCGGGTCGGGTCTTTCAGAAAATCGACGATTTCTTCCAGCTCTTCCCGAGCTTCTTCAATACCGGCAATATCTTTGAAAGTGACGCGGCCTTGTTTTTCAGTCAGCAAGCGCGCGCGGGATTTCCCGAATCCCATGGCACCGCCGCCGCCATTTTTTTGCATCTGACGAACGAAAAGAAAGCCCAAGCCGACAAACAGAATGAAAGGCAACAAAAATTGCGACAATAAAATCTGCCAAAAGCTGACAGTATCTTCCGGCAAGGCTCTGAAAGTGACATTTTTACTTTGCAGACGTTGAACCAGCAAAGGATCACTCGGTGCCACCGTTTTGAAGGCGGAATTATCGGTAAAATGACCGCTTAATTCATCATGTCCGATAGTAACGTCTTTTACACCGTTATTATCAACCCGATTCAGAAATTCTGAATAGGCGACACTGGTCGTATTGTGGTCACGTCCACCATTGCCATCAAAGAAAGTGACCGCCAAAGTCATCGCAGCGATGATACCGCCTCCAATAAGAAGCGTTTTCATCCAGTTATTAGCCTGCGGGTCTTGGGGGGTCTTATTATTGTCGTTCATAGCCATATAGTATATTAAGCCTTTCATCGGACATCTGTCCGGCAGGGAAGCTCCCTGTTTAAAGGATCATACAACAGCGCTTTTTAATAAAGACTGAAGACGACCGGCGCCTCTAATATCCTCAACATAAGCGTTGTTGCGCTGATAACAATGACCCAAATTTCAATCTTATGTTATAAAACTGCTTTTTTGCGCGGCGGTGCCCTATAAAAACGCCAATATTCTCCCCCTTGGCCAATGACATCGGCCAGCATCACTTTTTTACCCTGCTGTAAAGAGCGGATAAAACGTGACAAAGCAGAGCCTCTTAGCGCGGTATTGCCTGTTATTGTTTCCATAGCGCGCAACACCAAACGCCGCAGAATTTCGATCGGCAGTTCGGTCGGATCAAGATAAAGGACTTCACCTTTCTTTCGGATACGGGCGGCGGCTTCTTTGGCGGTTATCCATTCAATCGCTTCTTCCGATTGCTGGCAATAGCGTGCCGCTTCGGCAATATGTTGGCGATTAATCCAAGGCGAGGCTTTTAACAATCTTCTAAAATGGGTGCGGTCATAATGCGGATTGTCATTGGATGGATCGCTGACAAAGGTAAAACCGGCCTTTTCAACAATCTCTGCCAATGCCGATCGGGTAAACCCTAATAATGGCCGTAACAGGCGTAATTTTTGCCCTTCTGCCGTGATAACAACGTCAGGCCGGATAGCAGCTAACCCGTTAAGACCGCTGCCTCTCGCTGCCCGCATCAGAAAAGTTTCGGCCTGATCGTCGGCATGATGGGCGGTCATCAAAGCACCGACATTTTTCTCTTTCGCCCATTCTGCCATCAAAGCATAGCGCCGGATACGGGCAGCCGCTTGCATCCCTTCGCCATTAGCTTCGATCTTGGTCGTCAATATCTGATGGGGAACGCCAATTTGTTGGCAAATTTGGGCAACAAAACGGGCTTCTTCGGCGGCTTCTGGGCGCATACCATGATCGACTGTGACCGCCTCAACCGGAAAATCGCTCACTGCTCCCAAAAGTAACAGAGCAAGGCTATCGCTGCCGCCAGATACCGCGATGCCTAGCTTTCCAGATAAAGGCGAAGATAAAATTCCCTTGATGGCTTCGTTAAAAAGACGAAGCTCAGGCAGCAAGAGGCTTCTTAATTCACCTTTCACCAGAAACTCCTGAAATCAAAATAGCGTTTTATTCCCTAACCCAAAAAGGAAAGCCTTAGCGGCATTTGGCCTGTGTCTGCGCTTTCTCAATGCGGTCTTTCAATGAATCGTTGACCTTGTTGCCATAGACATCCAACAATTCAGCATACACCTTACACGCATCTTTCGGTCTTGCTGGTTTTAAAGCCATCAGAGATTGACCCAAAAAATACAGGCTATCTGGGGCGCGCGCGCCTTGGGGAATAGATTGATAATTGGAATAAAATGTTTCTGCGGCCTGTGCCGGTTCCCCTGAATCAAGATAGGCACGGCCTAATAAATTGCGGGCATAGCTAGCGCGAGAATGGCTCGGATATTTGGAAATAAAAGATTTTAAAACTGTTTCCGCCTCGGGATAGCGTTTATCATTCCATAATTTATATCCGGCCAAATAAACCTGTTCTGCTGGGTCGCTATTCGGTTCGGCATTTTCACTAATCAAGGCGGCAACAGATTTCGGGGCGGCAGCTTTGTCAGGCGTTGCTTTTGATGCCGGTGCCGCAGCTACAACGGCCGCTGCGGTTTTCTTGTCAGAAGAGGTATCTTTTGTAACAGCAGGCTTCTCTGCGGCGGTCTCTTTCGGGGGAAGGGGCTTTGCGGCCTTAGCATTCCCAGAAGTAGGGGAGGCTGCGGCCTGTCCCATATTGACCGGATCGGTGTCACCCGTCACGCCCGCTTCTGCCGGTGAGGTCAGACGGGATTGCATTTCAGTTTTGAAATTTTCGAATTGCTGTTCCATCTGGCGAAGGCGGTGGCTGTTTTCTTCGGATTGTGCCGTCAACTGGGTCATGGATTGTTCCAGCGAATCTATCCGCGCCCCTAATTCTGTGGTTACCGAAGTGTTTTCTGTCTGTTGCGGTTGAACAGAGGCCACAGGGGCAGCCACTTCCGGTGCCACAATCTCATGGCTTTTACCATCGGGGAAAATTTTCCGCTGAACAGCCCGCATTTGCCGTTGCAGTTGTTCAATCTGTTGGCTCTGGCTATCTGCGGCGGCCGCCCAAAGCGGAGCGGTTATAAAGCTGGAAGACAAACAGATAAGAAGCAGTTTACGGTGTAATTTCATTTTTAATTCCATGCTATCCATGCGTAAAACCGCCTAGTTGCGGAAATATCTTAACGGACTAATGGGCAAAGCACAGCCTGTTTAGATGAGTGGTGATGAACATTCCATAAAAAGAGATCACCTGACCCTTGAAGAAAACAAAAGCACCAAGCCGAAACGGGGTCAATATCTGGGGCTTATCCGTATTCTTTGCCGTAATAATTTCTATAGGTCATCATTGTTGGAAAGCGCCGGCGCAGACGGCGCTTTTGAAACCGGCGCAGACGGCTTTGAAACAGTAGAAGCCTTCATCAACAGGTTACTTTCCAAAAGGCTGAAATCTTTTACATGCCTTTTCGGTAAGGTCGAAGCGGGCAGGGCTTTATTCTCAACCGTAATGGTCAATAATTCAGGATGACGGGTTTCAAGCATTGGATTTTTGAGCGTCTCTGGCACAGAAACATGCTCACCGGCTTCAAGTGTTTTTTCAATGAAAACCGATTCCGCTTTGCCATCATAAATTTGTATTTTGACGGGTTTTATCGCTGATACCACAACTTTACTGGGAAGATCGGTGCTGGCAGCGATAGCTTGGCTCTGTTTAACCTCGGTTATATTGCCAGAGGTCGAATTACTGTCAGTATCGATATTGCCAAGACTGGAGGACGGATTCTGGCTGTAAAGGGACGCATCGACATGATGGCGGTTCCAAATAATGCCGCCGATGATAATCACGGCTGCTGCAATCAAACAGGGGATAATCAGACGTAATGGCGGCACACGGGTAGGATCAGCGGGAGCGTAAGGCTCAATCATTGGTTGTTGACGGGTTGCTTCGCCCATTGTTTCCCGAAAACGGGCAGCCATTTCGGCACCATCCAGATCCAATAGCTGGGCATATGATTTGACAAAACCAGCACTATAGGTCGTAGCGGGTAAGCCCTCGGTCGAATTAGCTTCAATCGATTTTAAATGGCGAATGGGAATGCGGGTTTGTCGGGACACCTCTTCCAAGGTCATTTTTTTGGCATGGCGGGCTTTTTTTAAAATATCCCCGATATTTTCAGCTGCCGCTTTTGGGTGAATGGCCTGCTGATTATCCGCTTTGTCATTATAGTCTTCGCCCTTCATTAAACTCCCCGATCTCCTAATCTTGGTTCATTTTTATACCGAATACCTATCAGTCGGCCTTAAACTAGCGAAATGAAAAGTAATATTAAATGAACCAAAAATTAAATATATTCTGAACCATGATGAAGGCATGGTTTCTGGTTAAAAATATGGCTTCTTTGTAATAAAAAAGGCAGGTAATTATGGCTATCGACGGTTTGATTTCTGCCAGTTTTGTATCGCTTCCATCGCCTTGGTCATGTGGCTTGCCGGATCAGGCGACACATAGGTTAATAATATTCGTCGATCGGGCGCGATAACATAAGTCGTATTCTGTGCCGGAGAAAGCGGATAGTTAATCGCATATAATTTGGCGACGGATCGATCAGCTATGGCTATCGGCAAGGGAACGCGGCAATTTTTTAAAACAGCAGGCGATTGGTCGCTAAGAGAAAAGGCAATTAAAAAAGCCCCCTGCGTCCGCAATTTGGGCGCTGACTTAACTAAAATCTGGGAATCTTCCCGACAGCCGAGATCAGACCCCGCCGCTGAAAAATAGAGAATAACGGGGGTATTTTTCAAAGCCTGATCAAGACTAAAATGAAAAGGCAGCCCCATCATCATACCTGATGCCTCGAAGGGAGGGGCATGGAATCCCATAGAAAGCGTGGCATGGGCAGCTACCCCTTGCGTCATAAAAAAAAGACCGCAAAGAATAGTCGCGCCTAAATGAGATGCTCTTTTTTTTATTTTTTCAAAAGCCATAACAACATTCTATATTATTCGCGGCCGTTTTAAAAACACAGCGATAAAAGACAGGTTAATTTAAAGATAAATTTATTATCGTTCTTATTTCTTCTTCTGAATAGTCATTAAATAATCGACAGCTTTATTATCGCTTAAAGCAAAACCATGCAAAGGTGACCAAGTCATCCCGATTATATCCGTCACCACAAGACCCGCTTTTTCCAGCAGCTTTTGCGTTTCTTCGGGTTTTAAAAATCGGCTCCAATCATGGGTTTTGGCCGGAATGCCTCCCAAGGTTTCCCCAATCCCGATAATCATCATTTTTGAAAGCAAGGTGCGGTTCGGAGTCGACAAGATCAAAAGGCCATTCGGGTCGAGCTTGTCTGCTATTGCCTGTATGAATTGTTCAGGCTCAGCCACATGCTCTAAAACCTCCATAGCGGTAATGAGATCGAAATTTGTGTCTTCGACCGACTCCAGCTCTCCGGTCAGATAGCGGATATTCAAATGCTGTTCTTCGGCATGGGCTTTGGCAACGGCAATATTTTCAAAGGCCGCATCAACGCCGGTCACATCACCGCCTAATCGGCATAAAGGTTCGCTCAAAAGCCCGGCACCGCAGCCAATATCAAGAACGCTTTTCCCCATTAAAGGGAAGGGGTTTCCAAAAGCCGAGACAAAATATTGGTCAATAGCCTGCCGAATATAGGATAATCTCACCGGATTCATGCGATGCAGCATCGCCGAGCTGCCAAAAGGATTCCACCAATCCTTTGCCATTTTCCCAAAATGGAGGGCTTGATGATGGTCAATTGTCGAAGAAGTCTGATCATTTTTTTTATCAGAAGTCTTCTCTGCCGTTGACAATGAATGTGAAGCAGCGCTTGCTTTCATTATAATACATCCCTACAAAATCGCCTTTGCGTCTGCAAAGCTGGTTTTCTGCTATAATTTTGAGCGTTTCTTTATGGCCCGTATCGTAATGAAGTTTGGTGGCACGTCGGTTGCAGGATTGGAAAGAATCCGGAACGTCGCCCGTCGTGTCCAAAAAGAAGTAGAAGACGGTAACGAAGTTGCCGTCGTCGTCTCCGCTATGTCGGGCGAAACTGATCGTCTGGTAGGCTTTTGTCGTGAAGCGGCTCCCCTTTATGATCCTGCGGAATATGACGCTGTCGTCTCTTCCGGTGAACAGGTGACCAGTGGTCTTTTGGCCATTGTCTTAAAGTCGATGGGTGTGAAAGCCCGTAGCTGGTTCGGTTGGCAAATTCCGATTCACACCACCGATGCTTACGCCAATAGCCGGATTGAATCGATAGACACTGAACGGCTGATTAAAGCCATGAGTTCCAAAGAAGTCGCGGTTGTTGCCGGTTTCCAAGGGGTTAGCGACGAAGGTCGGGTTACCACGCTTGGTCGTGGCGGCTCTGACACTTCGGCTGTGGCCTTGGCTGCGGCTTTGGATGCTGACCGTTGCGACATCTATACCGATGTTGACGGCGTTTACACAACCGACCCCCGCATTGTTTCTCGTGCCCGTCGTCTTGACCGCGTCACTTATGAAGAAATGCTGGAACTCGCTAGCGTCGGTGCTAAAGTGCTTCAAACGCGATCTGTCGGCTTGGCAATGAAGGCAAAAACCCGACTTCGGGTGCTCTCCTCCTTTGGAGATCCTGATTTATCGCCCGAAGGTGGCACGTTGATTGTTTCGGAAGACGAGATAAAAGAAAATACTATGGAACGTCAGATCATTACCGGTATCGCTTACGACAAATCCGAAGCCAAGGTAACCTTAACCGGGGTTCCTGATAAGCCGGGTGCCGTAGCCCAGATCTTTTCTCTGTTGGCCGATGCCAATATCCATGTCGATATGATCGTGCAGATCGCCTATGAAGGCCATATCACGGATGTAACCTTCACGGTTCCCAAAGCACAGCTTTCTCAAGTGCTCGATATTTTGGAAAAAGGCAAAGAAAAGATCGGTTTCCAAAAGGCACTCAAAAATGACAATGTCTGCAAAGTCAGCATCGTTGGCGTGGGTATGCGCAGCCATCCGGGTGTGGCGGCTACCATGTTTGATGCGCTTGCAAAACGCGGCATCAATATTCTGGCGATCACCACCTCAGAAATCAAAGTCAGCGTCCTGATCGACGATGCCTATACGGAATTAGCCGTCCGCGTGCTGCATACCGCTTATGGTTTGGATGCGGATAACAAGCCGGTTGAAGAGGCCATTGCATGACCCATAGCGCCAGCCAGCAAAATAATGATGCCGATCTAACGAACAGCAAAATTCTGGAACAGGGTCATCAAAAGCTCGATCGGCTGATGACCCGTGGGGCAGAATTTCTGAATTGTCGTTATGCCATTATGGGCGGCGCAATGAGCTGGGTAAGCGAACGCCACCTCGTCTCTGCTTTGTCAAATGCGGGTGGCTTTGGCGTTCTTGCCTGCGGGGCGATGTCACCGGCTCTGCTTGATGAAGAAATCACAGCGACAAAGCAGCTTACACAGCAGTCTTTCGGTGTAAATCTGATTACGATGCATCCCGAGCTGGATCAGCTCATTGATGTCTGCCTTAATCAGAAAGTCAGCCATGTGGTTCTGGCGGGTGGATTACCGACCACTGCCGCGATTGAAAAGCTGAAAAAAGGCGGTGCCAAAGTCATCTGCTTTGCACCGGCTTTGATCTTGGGGCGCAAATTGCTTCGGGCAGGTGTGGATGCTTTGGTCATCGAAGGCATGGAGGCCGGTGGTCATATTGGCCCCGTGACAACGACTGTCTTGGCACAGGAAATTCTGCCAGCTTTGGCTGAAAAACTGCCGATTTTTGTGGCGGGTGGTATCGGACGGGGCGAATCTATCGCGGCTTTCTTGGAAATGGGGGCTGCTGGTGTTCAGTTGGGAACGCGTTTTGTCTGCGCCACTGAATGCATTGCTCATCCTAAATTCAAGCAAGCCTTTATCCGCGCAGCAGCCAGAGATGCTGTTACTTCGGTTCAGATTGATCCCCGTCTTCCGGTCATTCCGGTCAGAGCCTTGAAAAACGCAACGACCGAGAATTTCATCGCTAAACAGCGGGAAGTCGCCAAGGCTTTGGATGATGGTGAATTGGCTTTGCCGGATGCCCAGTTGATGATTGAACATTATTGGGCTGGCTCTCTTAGACGGGCAGTGATCGACGGTGATATCGAAAATGGTTCGGTCATGGCGGGTCAATCGGTTGGCATGGTCAAACAGGAAGAACCGGCACAGGTTATTATCGAAAATCTTGTTGAGGAAGCCGCGATTGCTCTTGCCAAACGCAATGTAATTTGACGGTTGTTATAAAATTATGCCCCCATCCCAGCAGATAGCGACCATTGCCGCGCGAGAGATTTTAACCCGTTTACACGATGTTATGGCCTCGCGTTCCAATGCTCAGTCAAAACTCGATCAGGTGGTGCAAATTATCAGCACAGCCCTATTGAGCGATGTCTGTTCTATCTATCTGCTGCGTGATGGGGTTCTCGAACTTTTCGCAACCTATGGCTTGAAACAGGAAGCGGTCCACGTCACCCGCCTTAGTCTGGGGCAGGGGCTTGTCGGCACGATTGCCCGCGACATGGCAATCCTGAATTTAAGTGAAGCGACAAGTCATCCTGATTTTGTCCATAATCCTGAAACCGGAGAAGAATTTTTCCATAGCTTTGCCGGTGTTCCGATTGTCAGACGGGAACAGGCTGTCGGCGTTTTGGCTGTCCAATCAGCAGAATCGCGCCGCTTTGCTGATATTGAGGTCGAAGCCCTTCAGACGGTCGCCATGGTGCTGGCTGAACTTATTTTTAGCGCGGGTCTGATTGATGAAAACAGTCTGGCCAGCAGCGGTTCCAAAGATCAAGGTTCCTTACGCTATAACGGCCTAAAATTGGTGGAAGGTATGGGGCGTGGTTATGCCGTTTTCCACCAGCCTCGTGTGACCATTGAATTTACCGTTGCCGAAGATGTTGAAGTCGAAAGACAAAGACTGAATGCAGCCTTTGCCCGTATGCGGGAACAAATCGAGCATATGGCACAGGAAGCCGAATTCTTCGGTAATTCCAACGATCATCGTGAAGTGCTGGCGACCTACCGGATGTTTGCCTATGATGAAGGCTGGCGGCGGCGCATTGACGAAGCCATTGATAGCGGTCTGACGGCCGAAGCTGCCATTGAACGTGTGCAGCAACATAACCGGATGCGGATGCGTGAGATCGGTGATCCGATTTTGGCTGACCGCCTTCACGATCTCGAAGACTTATCCAACCGTTTGTTAAGACTGGTCTCGGGGCAGTTAGGCACCGCTGCCAGATTGGGCTTGCATGATGATGCCATTCTGATTGCCCGCAATATGGGGCCTGCAGAATTGCTGGAATATGATCGTCGGCGTTTGAAGGGCATTGTCCTCGAAGAAGGTTCGCTGACTTCTCATGTCACGATTGTCGCCAAAGCTATCGGTATTCCGGTTCTAGGACGGGTCAAAGAAATTCATCAAGGCGTGAGAGAAGGCGACCTGTTGCTTGTCGATAGCAATCAAGGGGCGGTCTTTATTCGTCCAACGCCTGAAATAGAAGAAGCCTTTGCTACCCGTTTTGCTCTTAGCCGAAAAAGACGGGCTGAATTTGCAGCTATGCGTGATTTACCGGCTATCACCCGCGACAATCATCGCATCGAATTGATGATTAATGCCGGTTTGCGGGATGATGTCGCCGCCTTGGAGGCTACAGGCGCTGACGGAATTGGCCTTTTCAGAACCGAATTTGAATTTCTGGTTTCTTCGACTTTACCGAGGCGGGAAAGACAGCTTCGCCTTTATCGCGATATTTTGGAAGCGGCGGGTGATCGCCCTGTTATTTTTCGGACAGTCGATATCGGTAACGATAAAACGCTGCCCTATATCAATAACAGCGACGAAACCGTTGAAGAAAATCCGGCTTTAGGCTGGCGTGCTATCCGCTTGGCTCTCGAAAAGAAAGCCCTGCTCAAGGTTCAGGCACGGGCATTGATTGAAGGGGCTGCGGGAAAAACGCTTTATGTCATGTTCCCGATGATTGCCGAGCCATGGGAATATGAACAGGCGCGCGCTGTCTTTGAAAAGCAAAATGCTTGGCTTGCCAAACATGACAAGCCGCGCGCAAAGAGAATTTATTATGGCTCGATGCTAGAGGTGCCTTCCTTAGCCGAGACGCTTGATATTCTGTTGCCCAAGCTCGATTTCTTGTCGATTGGCACTAATGATCTGATCCAGTTCTTTTTTGCAGCCGATCGTGCTTATCCCAAGCTGGCAGAAAGATATGACTGGCTCTCTCCGGCTTTGCTGCGTTTCTTGTCACGGATTATCGATCAGGCCAATGCTGCGGGTTGTAAGGTCGGCATTTGCGGGGAAATGGGTGGTCGCACTCTGACCGCCATGGCGCTCATCGGATTAGGTTTAAAACGGCTTTCTATCACACCAGTGGCGATAGGGCCTATCAAGGCAATGATCCGCTCTTTGGATCGGGATGCTTTTGCGCCCTTTATTCGGGAATTGGTTGCAAGCGGTGCCAGCAATATTGGTGACCAGCTTGAAACATGGGCAAAAAAACACGGCGTGGTTATAAATTAACATCCTATTCTTAGGATGTTCGGTTGTTTTTATCTAAAATCTATTTTTTCTTTTAGCCTTGAAGTCAGGATTCAAGGCTAATCAAAACTGCGCCTTACTCTGCTGCGATATTTTCGTAAATAGCCTTGGTAAAATCCTCGGTGAAGGCGCCATTCATCCCTTCAAAAGAAGTATTGGTAAGCGAGACCACGGTGATAGCGCGTTTGCGGTCAATAAACCATCTATGACCATATACGCCGCCCCATTGCATCGTGCCTTCCGACTGACCACTTCCAACCTTATCGGGGTCAACGACAAGCGATCCGCCATATCCAAAGCCAAAACCGGCTTTATCAGTCGATATTTTGGGATCAATATGGTTGGTAAACATACGGTCGATCGTCTCTTGGCTTAAAAATCCTTCCTTGCCTGTTCTCAATATCTCGAAGAAATGAAGTAAATCCTTGGCATTACCCACCATTCCTGCACCGCCAGAGGGATAGGCTTGCTTTTCTGTTGCACGGCGAGGGGAGAAAATAATACCGCCATAGATTTCTTTATCCCCCATTCTTTGCGGTTCGGATTTCGTATTATAATAAGGCACTACTAGATCACCTGCCTCTGCCCAGAAATGGCAGCTATGTAGTCCCAAGGGGTGGGTAACATAATCGGCGATAATCTCAGGCAAAGGCCGCTGACAGAGCTTTTCAAGCATCGCACCGACTACATCCATCCCTAGCGAATAAGCCCATCCTTCTGTCGGATAATAGAATAACGGAGCTTTCGCCAATCGGCGCATATTTTCTTCAAGCGTTAGGGCAGGGCAAAAGTCTAAGCCATCGGATATTCCCAAATGGTGATAGATGGAATCTTCCGGCAAAGAAAAACCGTAATTCAGACCGCTTTGATGCGTTAAAAGGTGATGAAGGGTAATGACAGGGGTTTCGGGGGCATCGGCAAATTGGGGCTTAAAATAAGGCAGCCATCGGGTAATAGGCGTATCTAAGCTAATCCGACCTTCTTCGACTAATCGAAGCGCCGCTGCTGTCACTAGAGGTTTTGTGACTGAAGAGAGACGAAAAACACTATCGACAGCCATGGCCTGCCGTTTTTCTCTATCCTTCCAACCGGCGGCTTTCTGATAAATCAATTGCCCATTATGGGCGACCAACAAAACACAACCCACCAATCTTTGGTTATCAAGGCTTTGTTGAATGATTTCGTCAAGTCTATGGGAAAGAGACGAGGCCACGATTGCTTACTTTCTTCTCTGGAATATCCTCCGACAATAAAGCGGTCAGAAAAGAAAGATAGCCAAATTATAGAGTATTCTTAAGAAAGAATTCTTTTGTTCTTTCTCTTATCAGGGCCCGTCAGGAATTTGCCTTTTGGCATCCTCTTCTATTACTTCCCTTAAAACGGGCCTGAATTTTGTATATTATCTGTTTTTTATATTTTTATGACAGACAATAATTATCCAAAGGTTTTGGTGCGAACGCGCACAACATTGTGAGAAGCCGAGATGAACAAGGTCTGGCCTTTTTCACCAAAGCAGCAGTTCGACAACGGCTGACCTGGGTTACCAGAAATAAGACCCAAGCATTCGCCATCTGGTGCAAAAATATAGATACCGCCAGGAGCAGAAGCAAAAAGATTGCCCTGTTTGTCGATATTCATACCATCAGGAAGACCGGCGAGCCCCTGATCGAAATATTCCTTGCGGAAGTTCCGCAGCAAAGTCCGGCTGGTTGGCAAGCCATTGCTATCCAAGGAATAAACCCAGATATTCGGGCTGGCGCGGTCTGAGTTAGAAACATAAAGTTTCGTTTCATCAGGGGACAGAGCCAAACCATTCGGGCGGCTAAGACCGGCTTCGATCAAATCTAAACGACCATCGGGAGAGAGACGGAACACACCATTGTAGTTCATCTCTTTGATGTCGGATTCATCAAGATTGGTCAGACCATAGGGCGGATCGGTGAAATAAACAGCGCCTGACTTCGAGAAGAAGAGGTCATTCGGGCTGTTAAAGCGTTTGCCTTTATAGTTATCGACAACAACGCTGCGCTGACGGGTGACCGGATCCACTTTCATGATCGCGCGCGTGCCACTGTCTGCAACCCAGATTTTGCCATCAGGGCCAACTTTCATACCGTTGGAACCCGGTTCACGGAACTGACCGGCCGGAATGGGTTCGGCATGACCTGAAGGTTTCAGGAAGATGCTGACACCGGCATCAGGCGTCCATTTACGCATAATATTGGCGGGCGGATCACTAGGTTTTGTTGACAAAGGAAGGTAACCACAATTTTACGGCCGCGAGATGAAGGAAGGCGAGAAAAGATTTTCTGGTTTTGTCATAGCGTGTGGCAATGCGCCTGAACTGCTTTAGCTTATTAAACATCCGCTCAATACGATTACGATCTTTGTAGTGCTGGAGATTATAAGGAATAGGCTTTTTTCGATTGGAACGAGGCGGGATAACAGGAAGAATGCCTCGAAAAAGCAGTTTTTCGCGTAACCTATCGCTATCATATCCTTTATCAGCGAGAAAACAGTGGGGTGTTGTGACAGGGATATCTATCAAGCTATCAGCGCCAGAATAATCAGAGACCTCACCACCGGTTAGTGCGAAAGCTAGAGGGCGGCCTTGACCATCGGAACGGGCGTGGATCTTGCTCGTAAAGCCTCCGCGACTGCGACCAAAGCCTTCCTTATACGTCCCCCTTTTGCGCCAGCCGCTTGGCTGTGGGCGCGAATAATCGTACTATCTATCATATGTTGCCAGTCATCTGTCAGGCCAAGGTCAACGAGAGTTTCAAGAAGAGCGTCCCACACACCCTGTTCTGCCCACCTACGAAACCGAACATAGACCGAATTCCATTTCCCATAACGTTCATGCATATCTCGCCACGGGCAGCCTGTTCGAAGCACATAAAGCATACCATTGAGAAATAACCGATTACTTTTGGCGGGACGCGCGCAGCGGCCTCGTTCGCTTGGAAGAAGACCCTGTATTATCTCCCACTCCGCGTCCGTCAGATCTCCTCGCATCCTATCTACCCTACAAAACTTGTTCTCAAGTTATCTCTAAAAATCTTAAATTATACCCTTTGTCAACAGAACCTAAACAGCAGGAAATTGCCATTTTTGACCCATACAGGGCCTTCTGACCATTGAATATCAGATGCAATGACCTCAATTGGGGTAGAGACATCTAAAATAGCATCAAGGCGAGGTGAAAATTTGGTAATCTTACCGATGGTAGATCCGTTCATATTATTCTTTGCAGCCTGAGCTGATCCTGTAATAGTGGCGGTTGCTGTCATAGCGGCGATAGGCACCATAACAGCTGCGGAAAGGCATTCTCGACGAGACATACGACCAATGGTCATTTTACGACTCCTGCAACTAACCGCATCTTTATTCAAAAAAGGTCATAAAAAGTCTTGTTATTTTTCTAAAAAATTAAAGAAAAATCACGATAGTTAACGTCTCAAAAAATAAGTTTGAAAAAAAAGTTCGTCGAGGTTATCAATAATAACCAACCTGACCATATGGTAAACGTTGTCATAAAGCCTTCTCTGTCGTGATTCCTTTATAAAATCACATCCAAAATTTATTATTCAGGGATAGGCTCTTTATTTTTGATCGTCATTGCCGCGACATTCTATTATTTTCGCAAAAACATCCTGAAACATATCTTCGGTCAGGCGACGAGTGTTCTGATTATAGCGCGAACAGTGATAACTATCGACTAACTGGATTTCTGGCGAAAGCTGATAGGCTGCCCCATGCTTAAAAGGCATAGAGGATAAAGTGATGCCAAAAGCCCGCAAAATAGTCTGATGTGCAATATGTCCCAAGGCCAGAATAACTTTCAGATGGGGATAATGCGCCATTGCTCCCAGAAAGAACGGGCGGCAAGTTACCATCTCTTGCGTTGTCGGTTTGTTTTGCGGCGGAAGGCAGCGCACTGAATTTAAAACCACAGTCCCCTTTAATTTTAGACCATCATTGATATCCGCCTGATAATGACCAGTCGCCAATCCATATTTCAGCAGTGTTTCATAAAGAAGAATACCTGCAAAATCGCCGGTGAAAGGTCGCCCCGTGCGATTGGCACCCTTCATACCGGGGGCAAGGCCAACGATAGCCAGCCAAGGATCGTCATCTCCAAAAGGCGGCACAGGGGCATTAAACCAATCAGGATGCTCTTTTTGTAAATCATGGCGGAGGCTTGCCAATCGGGGGCAAAGGGGGCAATCCCTCTCCGGCATAGATTCTTGAGGGGCTATGGAAAGGCTATTCTCTTTGTTGTCCTTTTTTGAATTTGGGTATTTCTTCTGAAAATCGGCGCTTTGTCTTTGCTTAGTCATTAGGGTGATATAGAATATATTTCTATTTTTAGAAATAAAAACACTCTTTAAAATAAATTTTTCTGTTTTTAATGAATATATTTTTATAGAGTGATTTTTATTTTTTATTATTTGAAGTTATCTTCAATAAATAATTATTTTTATTTAATTTTATTGTTCGAGGTTTCTATCAATGCTTTACGCTATCGCACTAGGCTCTAATCGTTGGCATGGTCGGTATGGTCGGCCATCTGCGGTCATCGAGGCGGCGATTGCTGCATTGGAAAAAGAAAAGATTGCGATCCATTCTCGCGCTCCGATTTTTGAAACCTCAGCTGTCGGGCCCGGTGGACGGCGTTATGCCAATTCCGCGATTATTATTAAAACAGATTTACAGCCGCTTGCATTGCTGGCGCTTTGTAAAAAAGTAGAACAGGCTTTCGGCAGACGAAAAGGGCAAAGATGGGGGGCGAGGGTGCTCGATCTTGATATTGTCTTATGGGAAAAAGGCCGCTGGCCACGAAAAATACAACCCCGCCTTCGCTACAAGCCTGCCTTGGCTGCAGGACAACCACCGGCTTTATGGCCAAAACTTCATATTCCCCATCTTGAGATCAGTCGTCGCGATTTTGTACTGAAGCCTCTGCTTTCGATCGCCGGAAATTGGCCTGTTTTTCAAAAAAATGGATTTTTTACGGTAAAACAGCTATATTTTCGCTATAAGTACTTGACCTCCAAGCAATAACCCCCTAGGGAACCACTCCCAGACGGGGAGTTAATCTTCTGTCTTTCAAAACAAGTCATTTTAGATATCCTCCGATATTTAAAATCATGACTTTAGGTTGGGTCCGTAGCTCAGTTGGTAGAGCAAGCGACTTTTAATCGAGAGGTCCCGGGTTCGAATCCCGGCGGACCCACCACCTCTCTCTTCCTTACAATTTAAAAAAAAGACCCTTGCTTCACGCAAGAGCCTTCTCCTTATCCTAAAAATCTTTTCCCTTTATGACGCAATCGCTACTTTGGCCAAGCCACGGGAAAGCTGCATCAATCCATTCAGGCGGCTTTTAGGGTCAGGCCAGTTGCGCTGAATAACCAGCTTCTGATCGGGTCTTAATTTGGCAGTGCCTTTTAATTTCTGAATATAGGCTAGCAATCCGGTGACATTTGGGAAATTGTCATTATGGAAAGTAATCAGAGCACCCCGCGGCCCGACATCAAGGCGACCGATATGCGCTTGGCGGCAATTCATTTTTACTTCAATCACGGCTAACAGATTTTTGGTCTCGCTGGGCAATGACCCAAAACGGTCGATCATTTCGGCTGCAAATGATTCGATCTCTTCGCGATTCTTGATCTGGTTCATCCGGCGATACAAAGCCATTCTAAGACCCAGATCAGGCACATAGTCTTCAGGAATCAGAATAGGCGCATCAACCGTAATTTGGGGTGAAAATTCTTCATTTTCTTTTTCATCAATCAATCCACCAGATTTGGCGACCAAAATCGCATCTTCCAACATTGATTGATACAATTCAAAACCGACTTCTTTAATATGGCCAGATTGCTCATCCCCCAACAAATTACCCGCACCGCGAATATCAAGATCATGGCTGGCTAATTGGAAACCAGCCCCCAATGAATCCAAAGTTGAAAGGATATGCAGCCTTTTTTCGGCTGTTTCGCTGATAGAATGGTTAACCGGCGTTGTTAAATAAGCATAGGCGCGGGTCTTAGAGCGTCCAACGCGACCCCTGATCTGGTAAAGCTGTGACAGGCCAAAACGATCCGCCCGATAGACAATCATCGTATTGGCACTGGGGATGTCCAGACCGGATTCAACAATCGTTGTCGAAAGCAAAACATCAAATTTTTTGTCATAGAAAGCCGACATCCGGTTTTCGACTTCGGTAGCTGCCATTTGACCATGGGCAATAACAAACCGGATTTCCGGCACCTGTTCCGACAGGAATTTTTCGAGATCAGCAAGGTCGGAAATTCTTGGAACCACAATAAAGCTCTGGCCGCCGCGATAATGCTCCCGCAACAAGGCTTCACGGATCGCTACAGGATCCCAAGGCATGACATAGCTTCTGACAGCCAAGCGGTCGACAGGCGGGGTTTGGATAACTGATAGCTCCCTAAGGCCTGACATCGCCATTTGCAGCGTCCTTGGGATAGGCGTTGCGGTCAAGGTAAGTTGATGAACATCATTTTTCAGGGCTTTCAGGCGCTCTTTATGGACAACGCCGAAATGCTGTTCTTCATCAACAATAACCAAGCCCAGACGGTTGAAATCAATCGTTTTCGATAAAATAGCATGGGTGCCAATAACGATATCAATCGTTCCATCAGCCAAAGCTTCACGGCAGGCTTTGGCTTCTTTCGCAGGCACCAATCGAGAAAGACGACCAATTTGAAGCGGGAAGCCTTCAAATCTTTCGAGAAAATTGCTGTAATGCTGCCGCGCCAACAAGGTGGTCGGACAAACCAAGGCAACCTGTAACCCTGACATGGCGGCAACAAAGGCAGCTCGCAAGGCGACTTCTGTTTTACCGAAACCGACATCACCACAGATCAGCCGATCCATCGGTTTCCCTTTGGCTAAATCCTCGATGACATCAGAAATGGCATGTTCCTGATCTTCGGTTTCCTGATAAGGAAAACGATCAACAAAAACCGGATAGCTGGCCGGATCAGCCAATGCGACAGGGGCTTGTCTTAACGCCCTTTGGGCAGCAGTCGCCATCAACTGACCGGCAATAGCGCGAATGCGCTCTTTCATTTTGGATTTTCTGGCCTGCCATGCCACGCCGCCCAGCTTGTCTAAAACGGTGCTTTCACTGGCATTGCCATAGCGGCTCAGGGTGTCGATATTTTCAACCGGCACATAGAGCTTGTCACCGCCTTGATAGCTCAAGGCAACGCAGTCATGCGGCGCATTGCCGACTGGGATCGACACTAACCCGTCATAGCAACCAATACCGTGATCGCTATGCACCACCAAATCACCGATAGAGAGCGTTGCCAACTCCGCCATAAAGGCATCAGCCGATTTTCGCTTTTTCGCTCTTCTAACCAGCCTGTCGCCTAAAATATCCTGTTCGCTTAACAGGGCGACATCACCGGCAATAAAACCATGATCGAGCGGCAAGAGCATGACCGCCGCGCCGGTTACTTGAGATCGGCTGCTATCAGCAGCGGCCAAGGCTTCCTGCCAGCTATCGGCTGCCAGCGTTCTTTTTAAACCGTGATCCTGTAACAGGCCGGTCAATCTTTCTCGCGACCCTTTGGAATAGCAGGCAATAATAACCCGCTTATTCTGGTTGTTCAGTGCGCCAATATAGTCAACAACCGCTTCATAAATATTGCTGCCTTGCTGTCTTTCGGGCGCGAAATCACGCGGCAGAGTTGATTCCAGATCAATAACATCAGGGGCAGGGGGTATATGAAAAGCCGTTATCTGATGGGCTTTTGATATTTGAAGGCGCTCTTGCCAAGCTGCATCATCAAGATACAGTAAATCGGGTTTCAACGGACGATAGCTACCGGATTCCTGACTCTGGGGATTTTTGCGGTGGCTATAGTAATCTTGAATAGCTTCAAAATGCTGTTCGGCTACTTTCAAGCAGGCTTGGTCATAGAAAACCGCATCTTCTTCGGCGAGATGATCCCATAAGGTGACCAGCTTTTCTTCAAATAAAGGTAACCAATGTTCCATTCCTGCCAGCCGCCGTCCTTCTGATACCGCCTGATAAAGCGGATCAGTGGTTGCCGCCGCGCCAAAGATTTCGCGGTAATGGCTGCGGAAACGCTTGATATTCTCAGCATCCAGCAAGGCTTCTGAAGCGGGTAAAAGATTGAATTTGTCAATTTCGGCTATGCTGCGCTGCGTTGTTGGATCGAATTGCCGTAGCGTTTCTATCTCGTCACCAAAAAAATCGAGACGCAGGGCATAAGGTAAACCCGCTGGCCATAAATCGACCAAGCCACCACGGATAGCATAATCCCCCGACTGACTGACGGTTTCGCTTTGTTGATAGCCATGCGCTCGTAACAGCGTAACCAGTTTTTCCCGATCCAATCGAACACCGGCGGCCAAGGTCTGGCAAAGCTGTCGTAATCGGAAAGGCGTCAATAACCGCTGCAACGCGGCCTCTACCGTTGTAATTAGTAATTCCGGCGATTGCGGGCGCGTTTGAAGATGATGTAAAGTCGCTATTCTGGTCGCAGAAAGGGGCAGGGAAGGTGATGCCCGATCATAAGGCAGACAATCCCAAGCCGGAAAAGAGATAATTTTTAATTCCGGTGCAAAATACCCCGCCGCATCAGCCATGGCGTGCGCTGCCTGTTCATCAGAGGCTATATAAACCAACCGACCCGCTTTACTTTTCGCCTGCAAGGCACGGGCAAGGTCAGACAGAATTAAAGGCTTGAAACCATTTTCCACGCCGGACAAGGTCAAGGGCTGTTCTGCTTTTAATATCTGCGCCGGATTTACAAACATTATCTTCCTTCAGAATTTGAGACGCTGCCTTGTCAGATGGTCTGCAATGCCGTCTCCTAAAAGTAAAGACAGCCTTGCGATAATATAACCGCCAGATAAATCCGGCTATCAAGATAAAAGCCAAGCTCGACCTTATTTACGGAGATTACCGGAAAAAATCGAAACGAAAGAGTTGAACTCTGCTTTTGACCGATTATGCCATAAGCTATGCGCCCAGATATTCTTAATCCGCTGTTTGCCGAAACAGAATCCTTGAAAGGGGTTGGTTCGGCCTTACTCAAACCTTTAAAAAAGCGTCAGCTGACGCGCCTCAAGGATTTGCTTTTTTATCTGCCCAGTGGACAGATGCGGCGCGTTAAATCAGATCAGGTCAATGCCAAAGACGTCGGTGCCACGGTTATTCTGACCCTGACAGCCAAGGAGTATCGCCATCCTTCCGGTCGCGGGCCTTTCCGTATTTTGGCCGAAGACCCCTTTGGTGGTCAGATTCAGCTTCTATGGTTTGGTAATCACAGCAGTTGGGCAAGAAAACTGATGCCCATCGGAGAAACCCGTTTAGTCTCTGGTAAGCTCGATATCTATCAAGAGCAATTACAAATTGTCCACCCTTCGGAAATCGTGCCGTTAAGCGAAGAAAACAGCATCCCGCTCGAAGAAACCCTTTATCCTCTATCGGATGGCCTGACGCATCGTCGTATTGGGCAGCTTATCCGGCAAGCATGGGAAAAATCACCGGATTTACCCGAATGGATTGAACCGAGCCTACTCAAAAAACATCAATGGCCTTCATGGCGAGAGGCAGTTGAAAGGATACATCAGCATCCCGATGATCGGGCGGCTAAATTAAGAATTGGCTATGACGAAATTTTTGCCAATCAGTTGGCTTTAAAACTTATTCGTGCGGCTAACCGGCGGAAACGGGGCTTCCCGTTAAAGGGGGATGGTCATTTACGGGATGCGCTAAATTTACCTTTTCAGCCAACGGGCGCACAAAGACGTTCCCTTGCCGAAATCGAAGGCGATATGCAGCAAGCCTCTCCGATGCTGCGATTGTTACAAGGCGATGTCGGCTCGGGTAAAACATGGGTCGCTTTGCATAGCCTGCTGATTGCCGCCGAAGCGGGGTATCAGGGGGCATTACTTGCCCCAACAGAAATTCTTGCTCGTCAGCATTTTGAGACTTTAAGCCAACAGCTTGCCGGATTGCCGGTGAATATCGCCCTTTTGACTGGGCGAGATAAAGGCAAATTGCGAGAATCCACCTTAATGGGATTGGCAGACGGCTCTATTCATCTTCTGGTTGGTACCCATGCCATTTTTCAGGAAAAGGTTAGCTACAAAAATCTGGGTCTCGCTATTATTGATGAACAGCATCGTTTCGGGGTCGCCCAACGGATGATGCTGGCTGAAAAGGCCATTCATACCCCGCATTTATTGGTTATGACAGCAACGCCTATTCCACGCAGCCTGATGCTGACGGCGCATGGTGAAATGGATGTTAGCCGCCTTGATGAAATGCCCCCTGGTCGTCAGCCGGTCGAAACAAGGGTGATTTCCAGCCGGAAAATTCCTGAAATAATCGCCTCTCTTGGCCGCCATATCGCCGAAGGGGGGCAATCCTATTGGGTTTGTCCGGCCGTCGGTGAAGCCGATATTGAAGAAGCGTTTTCTCCAAATGCAATCGCGGCGGCTGAACAACGCTTTTCTTTGCTTCAACAGCATTTCGGGAAAAAAGTCGGGCTAGTGCATGGCAAGATGAAACCCGCTGAAAAAGACAAGGTTATGGATGACTTTGCTGCGGGTAAAATTGCGATTCTGGTCGCGACAACCGTGATTGAAGTCGGGGTTAATGTCCCCAATGCGACCTTGATGATTATCGATCAGGCCGAACGTTTCGGCTTGGCACAGCTCCATCAATTAAGGGGGCGCGTGGGGCGTGGCGGCGGTCGTTCAATTTGTCTGCTTTTACGGAGCGAAGAACTCACTTCGGTGGCAAGGGAACGTTTGGCTCTTATCCGTGAATGTAACGATGGTTTTCGGCTGGCCGAAGAAGATTTACGATTGCGAGGCAGTGGTGAAATCTTGGGAACCAAGCAATCAGGTGAATCTCATTTCCAGATTGCTTCTCCTGAAGACCTCTCTGAATTGCTGCCAATAGCGAATGATGATGCCCGATTATTGGTTGATCGTGACGGCGGATTGTCGGGTGAAAGGGGGCAGGCTGCGCGAATAGCCCTCTACCTTTTTGAACGCGATGCTGGTGTTAGTTTCCTGCGGTCGGGCTGAATGAAAATCAGCGGGGAAATAGGCAAAACCTTACCCTTTCCCCGCGTCATTACAGGCGATTATCCGGCTTGAATAACGCCATGCGCCTTTTTACCGGCAGAAATACGGATATTTTCGGCGGTAACCTCAATAACGGCTTTTTCATCCAAGGCTTTTTCGCCATTGATGCGCGCGCCACCACCGCGAATCATCCGGCGGGCTTCGGCTTTGGAAGCCACCAATCCCAAACCGACCAAAGCATCAACCAAGCTGATCGAAGAGTCTGAAACCTTCATCACTGGTAGGGCGTCACCAGCGGCGCCTTCTTCAAAAGTTTTCTTGGCGGTTGCGGCGGCTTCTTCTGCGGCCTTTTCACCATGCGCCAATTTGGTCGCTTCATTGGCGAGGATTTTCTTGGCCTCGTTAATTTCGCTCCCTTCCAAGGCAGCCAATCTGGCAATTTCATCCAGTGGCAGATCGGTGAATAATTTCAAAAAGCGTTCAACATCGGCATCATGGGTGTTCCGCCAAAACTGCCAATAATCATAGGGCGAACACATATCGCCATTTAACCAGACAGCACCGCCGACGGTTTTACCCATTTTGACCCCATCTGCCGTGGTCATCAGCGGGCTGGTCAATCCAAAGACTTCTTTCCCATCCATCCGTCTGGCAAGCTCGATACCATTGACGATATTGCCCCATTGATCGGAACCACCAAGCTGCAAGCAAACGCCAAAACGGCGGGACAATTCGAGGAAATCATAAGCCTGCAAAATCATATAATTGAATTCGAGGAAACTTAAGGATTGTTCCCGATCGAGTCGTAATTTGACGGAATCAAAGCTCAACATCCGGTTGACCGAGAAATGCTGACCGACATCACGCAGGAAAGGAATATATTCCAACCGATCAAGCCATTCGGCATTATCGACCATTACCGCATCATTTTCGCCATCACCGAAATGAAGAAAATGCTCAAAAACACGCTTGATAGAGGCAATATTGGCCTTAATCGTGTCTTCATCCAGCAATTTACGGGCTTCATCCTTAAAAGAAGGATCGCCGATTTTTCCGGTGCCGCCGCCCATCAAAACGATTGGTTTATGGCCAGCTTGTTGCAATCGCCGCAACATCATAATCTGCAAAAGACTACCGACATGCAAAGAGGCCGCCGTAGGATCAAAGCCGATATAGGCGGCAATGACAGATTGCGAAGCCTTCTCATCCAATGATTTTGCATCAGTAATCTGATGGATATACCCTCGCGTTTCCAGTAAACGCAGAAAATCAGAACGAAATTGTGTCATAATGTGCCTATTAGGAATAATCGCTGTAAAAACAGACAAGCCTCGGGAAATGCAGATTGCTGTTTAGGGGATTTAAGGATTAAAGTCGAATAAACAGCTTCCTATGGTTTTCAGCTTGTGAAGAAAAGATCAAAGGGCTGGAAAATAGAAATCGGGGGAAATTGGATGCTGGCAATCGGACTTATGTCCGGCACGTCTTTAGATGGTGTTGATGTCGCCTTGATTGAAACCAATGGCGAAAAACAAGTAAAGCCTTTGAATTTTGCTTCCTATCCTTATTCGGATACGGATAAAGCCTGCCTGCGCGAAGCCTGTCGTCGCGCTTTGACGATGGCGGCACCTTGTTTCATCCCCGAAGATGAAGTGATTTATCAGGCCGAACATATTGTAACGCTCCGTCATATTCAGGCAGTCAAAGATTTTTTGAAAAAGAATGCGTTAGGTAATCAGGCTATCAAAGTCATCGGCTTCCATGGTCAAACAATTGCTCATAGGCCGGATTTGGGCTGGACATGGCAAATCGGTGATGGCGCCGCTTTGGCACAGGCGACCAAAATCAGCGTAGTCGATGATTTCCGTTCTCATGATGTCCAAGCAGGCGGCGAGGGCGCTCCTTTGCTCCCCATCTATCATTGGGCATTATTTAGCGAAGCCTCTCACCCTTTGGCGGTGCTTAATCTTGGCGGGATTGCGAATATTACTTGGATTGGGGCGGATGAAAACGACCTCATTGCTTGCGATACAGGCCCCGCTAACGGAATGATTGATGATTGGGTCAAGGCCAAAACTGGCCTCGATTATGATGAATCCGGTCTTATTGCGAGCAAAGGCGTTGTCCATCACGATCTGGTCGATGCGATGATGAGCCAGAAATTCTTTTCGCAATTACCACCGAAATCATTGGATAGAAGCGATTTTTCAATCGAGGCGGTCGCCAATCTCTCGATCGAGGATGGTGCTGCAACGCTGACCGCTTTTACTGCTGAATCGGTTGCCCGATCGCTGTCTTTCTTTCCTGAAAGACCTTCAAAGATTATTGTGGCCGGTGGTGGTCGTCATAATGTGACGATGATGAAAATGCTGCATGACAGTTTGAAAATGCCTGTCCAGCCAATTGAAGATTTCCATTTAAATGGTGATGCGACTGAGGCCGAAGGCTTTGCCTATCTCGCGGTCAGACGGGTATTTAACAAGCCTATCAGCTTCCCTAAAACAACAGGGGTGCCGCATCCTATGACGGGTGGCCGTATCCATTATATCTGATATTTGAAGATTATTGCTGCCCCGATAATATCAACTGTCCGGCGGCTGATGCCACCGGATAGTCTCTATTCGGTTATTTATGCTTCTTCTTGTCGTTAGTCAGTTTGACCTCAACATCCTCACCGGAATGGCCGGGGAAATTGACAAACATTGCCTGAATTAAATCAGGAACCAACTGGGTCATGTTGTCGGTTGTAACCTGCGCTCTGGCACGGCCTTCAAAAACGCGCTGACCATCATTGCTGCGGTCAATCTCCATCTTAAAGAAGGTCGTATAAAGGGTGTAGCTATAGACGTCGGTGCCGCCACCCCAGCCACCGCCCCAACCGCCGTAGCCCCAGCCACCCCAGCCGCCGCCCCAGCCGCCATAGCCACCCCATCCACCCCAAGGGCCGCCCCAGCCGCCCCAAGGACCACCCCAGCCACCATAGCCATAAGAGGTGGAGGCTACTTTTTGCTGGCCGTTATCAATACCGTAATCCAGCTTGACGATCAGGGTGCTAGGCGCGCCGGGGGCTGCGGGTTGATAGCCTTGCTGCCATAATTGATGGGCGACAATATCGGCGTAATGCTCAAACTCCAATCCGCCTTTATCTTGGGGATTGGAGGCCTGAATAACAAAACTCTGTCCGGCAGGGGGCGGCATCATCTGAAAGCGGGTTACATTCGCTCTGAAAGGCGATTCACAGGCAGATAAAGATAGAAAAGCCAAAGATGCGATGGCTATTTTTAATGTTATAGGACGCATGTCCGTATCCCTCTTCCCGTTAAAACCCTGCCGGAGCCACTTTATAGAAAAGTTATATATAACAAAATATGTTATAATAAAATTTGTCTATCGAGAGTGAACCCAAGATGAATGTCTTTTAAGACCGCCGTCTTAAACCCATGCTGCGATAGGCCTTGTCTAAGGTTTTTTCGGCAATCACTGCGGCCTTTTCGGCGCCTTGTGACAAAATACGGTCAATCTCGGCGGGGTCATTTTTGAAGCTCGATAATTTGTCGCGGATAGGCGCAATCGATTCTACAACCAGATCAGCCAAGGCGGGTTTGAATTGACCAAAACCCTGACCAGCAAATTGCTGCAATATATCGCCAAGGGCTTCGCCTTTTAACGCACTGTAAATGCCCAATAAATTTTTGGCTTCAGGACGATCGGCTAAACCCTCTTCATTTTCAGGGATCGGATCGGGATCGGTTTTTGCCTTGCGGATTTTCTGGGCAATATCGTCATTGCTGTCTGTCAAATTGATCCGGCTTAAATCGGACGGATCGGATTTTGACATTTTCGAGCTGCCATTTCTTAACGACATCACGCGGGCAGCGGTTTTTTGAATGATCGGTTCCGGTAAGGTAAAAATTTTATCATCATAGTCATTGTTGAATTTTGTTGCGATATCGCGCGCCAATTCTAGATGCTGTTTCTGATCTTCGCCAACCGGAACGTGGGTTGCCTGATACAGCATGACATCAGCGGCCTGCAAAACCGGATAGGTGTAAAGGCCGACAGAGGCTCCTTCACGATTTTTACCGGATTTTTCTTTAAATTGGGTCATCCGGTTCAACCAACCGATACGGGCAACACAATTCAATAACCATGCCATTTCGGAATGGGCGGCCACATCAGATTGAGCAAAAAAGACAGCTCGTTCGGGATTAACGCCCGAAGCCAGCAAAGTTGCTGCCATATTGCGGATATTTTCGGCTAATTCATCCGGTGCTTGCGGCATGGTAATGGCATGGAGATCAGCCAGAAAAAAGACACAGCTATCGCCGTCTTTCATCTCGTTTTGCATGACAACCCAATTACGGATAGCCCCCAGATAATTACCGAGATGAAGATTTCCGGTTGGCTGGATACCGGAAACAATGCGCTTATTCTTACTCATCATATTTTTGATACCTGCTAAGATTATCGTTTATAGCGACGCTGTAAGTAAAATTTTATTTCTTTTAAAGGGAATGTGCCAATCAAAGCGGCTGTTCCGAAATATAAAACAGAACCAAACAGCAATAATAAGGAAAGAGTGGCGATCCGATAGGCGACACCGCCCGTTGCCATATGGTTAAGCCAAGGAAGGCAAGGCCATAATCCGGCGGCCATAACAAGGCTAGCAATAATGATTTTGATCGTGCGGGTAAAAAGCTGGCGATCGCAGGCGAAATGATTTCTATGCCGCAATAATCCGTAAAGCATGATGACATTTGCCCAAGCCGCGATTGCCGTTGATAAAGCCAGACCGACATGACCAAAAGGCTTAATGAATAACAAATTCAATATCAGATTAAGGAGCATCGCAATGATCGCAACACGGACAGGGGTGCGGGTGTCGGTGCGGGCATGAAATCCGGGGGTCAGAATTTTAATCAAAACATAGGCCGGTAACCCCAGCGAAAAAGCGGTCAAGGCTTGCGCCGAATGGATGCTATCGCTTGCGGAAAAGGCTCCATGTTGTAACAAGGCGGAAATCAGCGGCATCGAAGCAATGACCAGACCGAAAGCCGCAGGCACCGTTAGAAACAAAGCTAATTCAATCGCCCTATTCTGGGTGTGAATAGCCGCCTCCGTCTGATCTTCTGCCAATTGTCGTGATAAACTCGGTAAAATAGCGGTGCCAATACCGATCCCCACCAATCCGAGGGGAAGCTGATTAAGACGATCGGCATAATATAAATAGGAAACGGCGCCTTCAGGTAAAAAACGGGCAGCCAAAGCGGTTGAAATCAACAGATTAAATTGCACAGCACCCGCACCCAAGGCCGCAGGCCAAGTGATCGAAAGCATCTTTTTAACTGCAGGTGTTAATTTTGGCCAATGGGGATAAAGACGGACATTTGCCGATCGGCAAGCCCATATTAGCCAGCCTAATTGCAAAACGCCTGACAGGCTGACCGCAATCGCTTGGGTCTCGGCTGTCATCGCTGGATTATTGCTGCGAAAAAAGACCAGCCCGATAATCAACCCGACATTCAACAAAATAGGGGCGGCGGCATTCACCCAAAAACGATGAAGGGAATTTAGAATCCCGCCCAAAAGGGTCACAATCGAAATAAGCGCTAGATAGGGCATTGTTAGCCGCGTTAAAAAAACAGCCAACTGAAATTCACCGGCGCTTCCCATCGGGAAGCCACCCGTCATGATGCGCACAATAGGGGCAGCGGCAGCGATCATCCCTATTTCAAAAATAATCAGCAAGGGTAACAGAACAGATAACACGTCACTGGCAAATCGTAATCCGGCGGCAAAGCCGTTTTGCCCTTTCTTTTCAGCCTCGGAAATTGTGCGGTTAAACATCGGCACAAAGGCAGAAGCAAAAGCGCCTTCTGCAAATAAGGCTCTGAAAAGATTGGGTAATCGCCATGCGATCAAAAAGGCATCATTCGCCGACCCAGCCCCAAGATATTGCGCGCCAAGGGTATCTCGAATAAATCCGAGTATCCGGCTTATAAGGGTCAATCCCCCGATAGTCGCGGTTGCTTTGAAAAGATGAAATCGTCCGGAGGCAGGCTGAGTTTTATTTGTCATATCGTCATCTGGATAAAAGTGAAGAAAGCCGCTCAAAAGCGGCTTTCTCACATCATGGTGACCCTTATAAAATAGAATGCATGATTAAGCCTGACCGGCTGGCTCGGTATTGGACAACATATCCTGCTGTTCCGTTTGCTGCATATAAAGCGCGGCAAAGTCGATTGGTTCCAGCATCAAAGGCGGGAAGTTACCATCACGGACGGAATCGGCAAGGATGCGCCGGACGAAAGGAAACAGGATGCGCGGGGCTTCGATATAAAGGAAAGGCTGAATCTGGTCTGCCGGAACATTCTTGATAGCAAATAAACCATTATAAACCAGCTCGACATGGAAAACGACGCCTTCGTCTGCTTTGGCAGAAACATCGACTTTCAAAGCAACTTCATAGACATCCTGTGCCATGGGCTGGGTGCCGATATTGAACTGCACTTCGATATGAGGCTGGGTCTGCCACTGATACACAGCCGGAGCATTAGGATTTTCAAAAGAAAGATCTTTAATATACTGGGCAAGAATACTGACCTGCGGCAAATGGTCGGTATCCGCATTTGAAGCATTAAAATTGTTTCCTGACATAATGGCATCCTCGCTGCGTTTAAAGTGATCTTGAATGATGGCGCAAAACACCCGATCATGAAAGAGAAATGATCGACGGGCATTTTTGTTCGATAGGAACAAAGCGCCCAAGGGTAAATGAAATTATAGTCACTCGGATAAGATAAACTCTACTCTTTAATCCAGCGGCTTCTCTTTTGAATATTGCTTTCACCTATCGAGCTTTTACGCTCGGGAATCTTTAATATTGATGACAATAATCGACTTTTTCAAAGAAAACCCTTCAAATGAAGTCTTTTTTGCTTCTTTTTGCATAAATAATACCGCTTCTTTGTGTCTTTTTTCGGTTTTTTGCGTTAAAAATAGGGCTACTTTCGTAAAGAGCGGGCAGATGCTGTTTGAAAGGTGGCGTCATCTTGCCTATATATAAAAGATTAAATATTTCAGCCGGAATGAAATTCTGCTGTATTTTGCATTTGGAGGCATAGTGGTCGAGATTGTTGTTCTTGTGGTAGTGGCTGCTGGGCTTTGTGGATGGCTTTACAATGTCCTTGGGCGCCGTACCGGCCACGAACAGAGTTTTACCAAACCTACCGAGGTCTCAACTACTGTAGTTGCCCAACCTAATACGGCGTTGTTGATGCCTGCTTCCGAACAGAAAAAGCGGGAAGAAATTGTTCAACCCGAAGCATGGGATGGAATCCGGCGTATTGTCAGCCGTGATGCCCATTTTGATCTGACCGGATTTATCGAAGGCGCAAAATCAGCCTATGGCAAAATTTTAGAAGCCTTCTGGCAGAACGACCGGAGCAAACTGGCTGATATGGTCAGCAAAGACGTTTTCGAGGCTTTTCAGCAAGTGATCGAAAAACGTGAAGCTGAAGGCAGCCGCCTTGAAAACCGCCTTGTCAATATTGACAAGGCCTTGGTTCAAAAAGCCGGTATCGAAGGCGATAATGCCATTATCACTGTCAGCTATGATGCTTGGATTTCGACGATGCTTCGTAATCACGAAGGTATCATGATCGCCGGCTCATCCACTGATGCGCTGCCGACCCATGACGTCTGGACATTCAGCCGTAGTATCAAACAAGAACCGAAAACCAACTGGTTGTTGGTAGAAACCTTGGCCGCCTCCTGATTTCGGCGGCAAGGGTGTTTTTATTTGAATGAAGAGTAGCAATGAAAAAATCTTTTATTCTGTTCATTGCTGTAACGGCTTTGACAGGATGTAGCGGCTGGCCTGATGGTCAGCGGCCACCTTCTGCTGGCTTTGATCAATCACAGAATAGCTATCACACTCCAAATATGCCTTATGAGTATGGTCGCTCATCATTAAATAGCGATACATTCGATTCATCTCAAACGACGATGAATAATGAAATGCTCTATTACGAAGATAAAGCATTGCGTGCAGATAATATCAGGGATCGTGACACCAATTTTGCCAAATATCTTTTGGCTAAAAAACATCAAGAACAGCCAGATTAAAATTCTATGCTTATTGATTTAGCCAAAAATAGTACCGCTTATATGTGGCGCAGTCAGATTGTTGCCTTTTTGGGGCTTGCTATTCTGACCCTGTCCGCTTGCCAGACCTCCCGACCCACGGCCTCTCACTCTTTACCTGAAAAAGCAAAAGCCCCATCGGCTCCCCAAAAACAGGCGTCCCCGTCTAAAAAAGCCAGTGCTTTAGATATCCGGCCTCAATCTATTCCGGTTTCTCGCTTGGGATTGACAGAAGAGAACGCCAAAAAGGCCTTGGAGGCTTTCCGATCATCCTGCCCATTTCTGACATCCCATCCTGATAAAAGCGGATTGACTGCGGCTAATGATTGGCTGCCAGCTTGTCAGGCGGCTAAAAATTTAAATAGCACCTCATCGACCAGTGCGACGGCTTTTTTTGATCGCTATTTCGAGCCTGTTTCCGTTGGGGGCGGAGAGGCTTTTGTTACAGGCTATTATGAGCCGGAAATAGCCGCTTCCAGCCAAGCAAAAGACGGCTACGCTCCCATTTACAAGGTGCCTTCCGACTTAGTCGAAACCAATCTTGAAGATTTCTTTCCTGAAATGAAGGGAAAACACTTCAAAGGGCGCGTTAAAAAAGGCCATTTGGTGCCTTATTATACACGGGCGGAAATCAACAAAGGGGTCTTGGATAACCGCCATCTTGAAATTGCTTGGGCTATTGATCCGGTCGCTTTGTTCTTCCTGCAAATCCAAGGTTCCGGTCGGCTCAATCTTGAAGATGGGCGCGTTATTCGGATCGGTTATGCCAATCAGAATGGCCGCGAATATACCGCAATCGGACGTTTACTGGTGGATAAAGGCGTCATTGAAAAAGGCCATGCCACGATGGCGGGCATTGTTGAATGGCTCCATAACCATCCTGACCAAGCGCCTTCCATTATGGAAAGCAATAAAAGCTATGTTTTCTTTCGTGAATTGAAAGAAACGGGACCTTTAGGCGCGCTTTCTGTGCCTGTTACGTCCCAGATATCCCTTGCAGTCGACCCGTCTTATACGCCATTAGGGGCTCCTGTTTTTTTAATGCTTGATTCAAAGCATGGTGGTAATGCAGCATTTGCGAATGGTCTCTGGATTGCGCAAGACAAAGGTGGCGCAATAAAAGGGGCTAATCGCTTCGACAGCTATTGGGGATATGGCGACAAAGCCGAACATATCGCTGGTGGTCTTGCCAGCCATGGTTCTGCATGGCTTTTGTTACCGAAAGGAGTAGCCGCGGGTCTCGGTTCTGGAAAAAATGGCAAAGCGCAAAGGGAGACAAAAATATCCGCAGGAAGCGGAGAGGGTAACAAATCCGCCTAATCGGCAAGGGAAGGCGACTTCTTTTGCTGGAAGAAAATCTGCACCCAAATATCTCTCTTCCGAAGAGCTGGCTTTATGGCAAAAAGTCGCTGTCACCGTTACGCCATTAGAGCCGGAACGCTATCAATCCTTGGCTGACTTGCTCAATAAAAATATTACACCTACCGCCAAAGCGCCACCGCTTTCAAAACTACGAAAAGAAATAGAAAACCGCCATAGAAAGATTCCTCCTCCACCGATCAGCCCTTCTCCGAAAAAATCTTCGGACACACTTGATGGCTCATGGGATCGCAAATTAAGTAAAGGCAGCGTCGAACCCGAACGGAGTATCGACTTGCACGGCTATACTATGACCAGTGCCTATCGCGTTTTGGAATCAGCGCTTTCACAAGCCATCCGGCAAGGTATCCGCGTTTTACTGATTATTACAGGTCGTCCGCCAAGGCGTAATGAACATGGTATTATTACGCGTGGTCTTATTCGTGGCGCTATCGGTGATTGGCTTAATTTTTCACCCTATTCCAGCCATATCGCCGCTGTCAGAAATGCCCATCCTCGCCATGGTGGGGCAGGGGCGCTCTATGTAATCCTTCGTCGTCGTCGCGACGAAACAAAATATTAATTCCAAAATAAATAAAACTGATTATCAGAGATATTCTTTAATATCTGTCAAACAAGGGACATAGATGGCTTTTGATCGCCTAATACTCACCAATCCTTAATAATGGGAAAATACGGAAAGCTCCCATTGGGTTTTCATGGACAACTTTCTTTTTTGGTCTATGGCCAGCTATTTTTAGAGGCAGTTGGAAATACGCCCTTTTAATGTTTTTAACTATTTTCCCAACCCTAGGTCTTTCTACCCTTATATGGCCATTTATCTTTAATCGTCTTTATCTCAACAGTTTACTAGAAGACGGCTTCCGACTAAAAATTGCGGAACGAGGCAGTTCTGTTGAAAGAATATCGGCTTACAGCCGGATGAATATCGCCCTTATAGCGGATAGCGAATAAAAACATTCGCCGTAATCCGGAATTATATAGAATAATTCCGGATTAACAGGCTGTTTTATCCCAAGAAAGATTTGATAATATCTTCATCAATCCGGCTTAACTGCCGGATATCCTCGACCGAGGCTTTTTCATCGACTTTATGCATCGTGGCATTGACCAGACCGAATTCGACCACCGGACATAATTTGGTCAGGAAACGCGCATCTGACGTGCCACCACTGGTTGAAAGGCTGGGCGTAATACCGGTATTTTTGGCAATAGCCGCCGATATTGTATCTGTCAGAACCCCTTCTTCCGTGACAAAGGCTTCCCCAGAAATAGCCGCTTTCACTCTGGCTTTGGGGTCAATCGCTGCTACCCGCTTTTTCAGGCTATCCACTAATTCAGCGCCCTTATGCAGGGCATTAAAACGAATATTAAGCTGCGCTTTGGCTAAAGCCGGAATAACATTGGTAGCCTTGTTATCACATTCAATCGAAGTCACTTCGAGATTAGAGGGCTGGAACCACTGATCGCCTTTATCTAAGACCCAGCTTTCGAGATCGGAAATAATTCTGGCCAAAACCGGAATAGGATTGCGGGCGCGGTCAGGATAAGCCACATGGCCTTGGATGCCTTCTACTTCAATCCACATATTAACCGAGCCACGCCGTCCGTTTTTAACAGTATCGCCCAAACGCTCGACCGATGTCGGTTCACCGACAAGACAGTAATCTGGCTTGATAGACTGTTCATTTAACCATTCGATGATGGCAGGCGTTCCAAAGGTCGCAGGGCCTTCTTCATCCCCTGTAATCAGCAAAGAGAGAGTGCCTTTATGTTCAGTATAGCGAGAGGCTGCCGCGATGAAGGCCGCTACTGAACTTTTCATATCAACCGCACCACGCCCGACAAGATAGCCGTCTTTAATCGTTGGGGTGAACGGATCTGAACTCCAACCCTGACCTGCTGGCACGACATCGCTATGACCGGCATAGGCAAGATGGGGATGGCCTTCGCCCCGAATAGCAATAAGGTTTGTTACAGGTCCATCGGGTGCCTGTCCCTTGGTCAACAGATGAACAGTAAAACCAGCCGATTTTAAAGCATCTGCCATAATATTCATGGCACCATCATCAGATGGCGTTACCGATTTACAGGCAATCAGTCGGGCGGCAAGGTCAACAGGATCAGGCGCTATGGTCATTTAATCATCCGAAAAATAAAAACAGATATACTATAGTATGAAACTGCATATCAATAACAATAATGAGATGAGATATTAAATAATTTTATTTGAGAAATTGAATATTTAATTGTGTTTTATTTTGAAATTAAATTTTTAATACCTGTTTTTTGCTTACAAAAAGATATTTTTCTTTTTTTTGCATTTTAAGCCTCTTTAATTTTAATCAGTGTAATTGACAATCAATATCAATAAAGCATAACCGGAGAACATTCCAAAAATCAAATTGAGAGAAAGAGGGCTTAAAGGATGATGGGGGGATCGAACAGGATAAAAACGGTGGTGCCGGTTTTGGCCTTGGCAGGCTGTTTCCTAGCACCGGCGGATGCACAAAATCTTTCTTCCGCCGAGGTCAATAATAGCGCGCAAGAGGAAGTCAAAACGGCACCGTCGAAAAAAAAGGATAAATCCGACGTTATCGTTGTTACGGCTACCGGATTGTCACAGGCCTCTTCGACGACCAAAACCCATACGCCGATTATTGAATCGCCCCAATCCATTTCTATTGTCAGCCGCGACGAAATAGAATTGCGTGCTTCTCCAACAATCGCCGATGCTTTGGCTTATACTGCTGGCGTTCAGGCTGAACCTTCCGGCATTGATAGCCGAGTTGATGAAGTATCCGTGCGTGGTTTCGGCGCAGGTGGCTTTTCTTCCAATAACAATTTTGTTGATGGCTTGCGTTTGCCTTCAGGGGGGCAATGGACAAGAACTTCTTTTGATCCTTTTTCTCTCCAACAAATCGAAGTTTTAAAAGGACCTTCCGGCGCACTTTATGGTCAGACGGCTCCGGGCGGTGTTGTCAATCTTGCCACGAAAAGGCCAACAAAGAAAAGTCAGGGTGAATTTTTCCTTCAAGGCGCTGGCTATACCCATCTTGGGAATTGGCAAGGACAGGCTTCTGGCGATGTTTCCGGAAAATTGAATAAAGACGGCACGTTGTCTGGCCGGATCGTTGGTTTAGCCCGTTACGGGGATACCCAAGTCAACCATGTTCAAACAGGGCGCTATTATGTTTCGCCCAGCCTGACATGGGAAATTTCTCCCGATACAAAATGGACGGTTCTTGCCCAATATCAACGCGACCAAGGCGGTTCGACATTCCAGTTTTTACCTGCAACAGGTACGCTTTATGCTTCAAAAGGCCGCCATATTGCTAATGATGCGAATATTGGTGAACCCAAATGGGATAACTTCAATCGTAATCAGGTGATGGCGGGTTCCTTCTTTGAACATCACTTCAATCATTTCCTGACTCTTCGCAACAATACCCGATATACCTATCTGAATACCCTTTATCGGGCGACGGTGCTTTCGGGCGATACTTTACAAAGTTGCAGCGCTGCAATCGCCGGCTGTGTCGCTGGAGAAACTGTCAATCGTCGCGCTGTCGAAGGGCGAGGGCGGTCACAAGGTGTCGCAACAGATACTCAATTAGAAGGTCATGTTGATACCGGTGCCGTCCGGCATGTCATGCTTTTTGGTACTGATTATTTCTATACCGATTGGACGCATGATCGCGATTTGGTCAAATCCTCTCTTGTCCTACCGATGCTTAATATCTTTGATCCGGTTTCCCGTGGCTCAGCAGGCTATGGCGCGGCTCTATCTCCACAGGTTTATACTTCAACCATCAGCCAACAAAACGGCATTTATTTCCAAGACCAGATCAAATTCAAACGTCTGCGCGTGACAGTCGGCGGACGACAGGATTGGGCAAAAGACGATACGTTAAACCGCCTGACGGGCAAACGTTATCTTACCCATTCAAACGCCTTCACTTGGCGTGCAGGGGCTGTTTATCTCTTCGATAATGGTCTTGCGCCTTATTTCAGCTATGCCAAATCTTTCCAGCCACAGGTCTCCGATCCATCGACTTCTTTAGATGGGACGCCTTTCAAGCCAACAACGGGTGACCAATATGAAGCCGGTATCCGTTACCAATATGGGAAAAGTATTTATATCACCTTTGGGGCGTATCAGATTACCCAACGGAATATGACTACGCCAGATCCCAATGGCGCCTTATGCGGCACCTCGACCTGTCTGGTGCAAACCGGAGAAGGGCGCGTGCGTGGTCTTGAATTAGAAGGGCGCGCGACTCTGCCTTGGAATATGGCGATTATCTTCACCGGAACGCGAAGTGATGCCAAGGTAACGCAATCCAATACCGCCTCTCAAATCGGCAATTATTTACCACAGGCACCGAAATGGATGGCCTCGCTCTTTATTGATCAACGTATCCGGCATGGTTTCTTTACCGGTTTAGGTATCGGGGGTGGTGTCCGCTATACTGGACACAGCTATGGCGATACCAATAATACGCTTTCAATTCCGGGATATACCCTGTTTGATTCCTTCTTGCGTTACGATTTCGCCAATCGCTTCCCACGCTACAAGGGTTTATCTCTTTCTATAAATATGCGTAACATTGCCAATAAACGCTATGTCGCGACCTGTACGGCGGCATCTGCCTGTTATTATGGTCAAGGGCGTAGCTTGACCTTGCGGCTCGGTTACAGTTGGGGAGGCACGGCCTGATGTTTCTTTTTTTTGCGATTATTTTGTCTGCTTCGGGGGCAGTGATGTTTTATCTGCTTTCCCGCAATCAACAGCTTTTACCCAAAGCCTTGGATAAACAGCCTTTTATGCTGGTGGCCTGTTCGCTGGAATTTATGGCCTTTCTAATGCTTTGGGAGGAAAAAAGCCTGACATCAGCCTTACTGACATTGGTTTTATTATTGATGATCGAATGGTCTTTCTTGCCCTTGCTGATCGCGCTTTTCCCCAAAAATAGGTGCAAACCATGAAGCAAGGCGCAGAACGACAAGATAAAGACTGGCTCTTCAAATTTCTGGCTACTTTTTTCTTGGGTATACCGCTTCTACTGGGTGTTATGGGGCTCGTCGGCTTGTGGTGTCATAACGACGGAAATCCAAGGGCAATTTCTTCACAATTGATGATGTGGGTGCTCTCGCCGCTTTGGATAACACTTCTCGGATTATCCGGATTCTTCCGTTCATCCCGTCAGGCATGGGGCATTTTAGGCGGGTTAAGCCTCTTTGTATGGGCAGTATTTTTTCTTTTGCGGGGGTTCTGTTTATGAAAATCCCGAATATGATTCTACGCAGCTATCGAGAATTA
Organism: Zymomonas mobilis subsp. mobilis ATCC 10988; assembly: GCF_000175255.2. Lineage (NCBI taxonomy): Bacteria > Pseudomonadati > Pseudomonadota > Alphaproteobacteria > Sphingomonadales > Zymomonadaceae > Zymomonas > Zymomonas mobilis. The sequence goes on from NC_017262.1 coordinate 1,730,974, forward strand.
CATAGCTGGGTCGGTATTGTTGCCGGTCTATTTTTATTTGTGGCCTTCTATGCGGGTGCCATCACCATGTTTGAACAGCCCATACAAGATTGGGCATCTCAAACGGTCTCTTTACCCCCTCCGGTTTCGTTACATGCGACCCCTGAATTGTTAGAAAAAACTTTTGCCGCTCATCCCGAAGCTCGGAAAAGTTATACCGTTTATTTAGCGCCGAATGTGGCTCATCCTGAACGTCTCTCTTGGTTTGCACCGCTTTCTCATGGTCATGTCGGCCAAGCGACCCTAGCGGCTTTAGATGAAAAAGGCGCGCTCGTTACCGCCAAACCGCAAATCTCGGCGAATGCCCATTTTATCAATCTGCTGCATCAACAGGTTGGCTTACCCTTCCCGCATGAAACCTCTTTACTGGTGACGGGGATTGTCGGGCTTTTATATGGTGTGGCGTTATTATCGGGGATTATTATTTTCCTGCCAAAAATGGCTGAAAATCTTTTTGCTGTGCGGTTGACGACCAGTCTTAGACGAAAATGGCTCGACCTCCATAATCTTCTAGGAATCTTTTCTTTACCCTTCCATCTGGTGATGGCGTTAACGGCGGTTGTTTTTGCTTTTCATGATCCTGTCTTTGATGTTCAACATGCTTTATTCGCAAAAAGTAATCCGCCTTTGACGCTCTCTGAAAAAATACGCCCTTCTACAGAACAGGGTAGGCTCTCGCAAAAAGCCGATCAGGCAAAAATAAAACCATCCTCTTCTTTGCCTTTGGAACCCGAAAAAATTGTCAATTCACTAGAATTACAGGCTGCCGGATTTGTGCCGGAAATGTTGAATTATTCTCAAAACAAGGAAGGTCAGCTTGTCTTACGGGTGGCAGGTCATGACTCACGCTATGGAATGCGGGGGGCTTCACGTGGCTTTGCCGAAATTGATCCTTATAGCGGCAAGATTTTGTCCTCCGATTACCTTCCCGGACATCAATCAACGGGCTTTGCCATTTTGACTACTTTTTTTGCCTTACATTTCGGTAATTTTGGCGGAAATTTTGTCCGCTGGGGCTATGTTTTGTTAGGCTTAGGCGGTGCTTTTCTTTTCTATACCGGCAATCAACTCTGGATCAACGCCCGCAAAAGGCGGGAGATAAAAAGCGGAGAGACCTCTTCGGCTACGCAATTTTTGGATTGTTTGACAGCAGGTTGCGTCAATGGTTGTATATCAGGCATTTCAGCTATTTTCTGCGCTGCCTTTTGGTTGCCCCATGGTGGTGATTATAAAGACATCGCCTCCGTTTATTATGGGGTCTTTGTCCTTTTCGTTATTTTGGCTTTTTGTCTAAAAACGCGATATCGGAATTCTATTCTGCTTTCGCTTTCTGGGCTTATCACGCTTCTCATTCCTGTTATGGCCAGCCCTTATGGCCACAAAGCTCTTCTTTTACGCCCTAATGTGACGATCAATCTTATCGCCATTTTTCTTGGGATTTTTCTTTTCTGGGCAGCAGGGAGAGAGAAAAAACTTTCAGGCAAAGTATAAAAAAAGGCTTCAGTCTATCGAAGGATAGGCTGAAGCCAATATCACTATAAAAACGATAAAGTGGGCTTAGATGATCGCATCATAAACAGCAGCGCGTAATTCCGCTATGCCCGTGCCTTTTTCGCTTGAGGTCGCAATAATTTCAGGAAAAGCTGCCGGATGTTTCCGCATTTCTTCGGTGATAGCTTTAACCGTTTTTTCCAGTTCGGCGGCTTTGATTTTGTCCGATTTTGTTAGGACAACTCGATAAGAAATAGCCGCATCATCCAGCATTTTCATCAAGTCACGATCAACATCTTTGATGCCGTGACGGCTATCTATCAAAATCAAACTCCGTCTAAGAACAGCCCGACCCCGCAAATAATCGTTGATCAGCCATTTCCAGCGTTTAACAACATCCTTCGGTGCTTTGGCAAAACCATAACCGGGCATATCAACAAGCCGCATTTGCAAAGGCTCACCGACATCAAAGAAGTTTAATTCTTGGGTTCTGCCCGGTGTCGTCGAGGCGCGTGCCAGACTATTCCGATTGGTCAAAGCATTGATAAGGGAAGACTTACCAACATTTGAACGGCCAGCAAAAGCCACTTCCGGTGCGGTCGGTGCTGGCAAAAATTCAAGTGCTGGAGCCGATTTTAAAAAATTCACGGCTCCGGCAAAAAGTTTCCTGCCCGCTTCCAGCCTAATATCGTTTTCTGGACTCATTTTGGATATCAAGCTTTCTTCTTGGACAGGCGTTTTCTTTCGGCTCTGTCTTGGCGTTCTTCCGGTGTCGAATGACGATGCTGTAACCACATCATCTGCGCCAGAGAAATAAGGTTATTAAAGATATAATAGACCTGCAAACCGGCCGCCAAAGGCGCCATGAAGATTACCGAAATCAAAGGCAAAAAGCTCATGATCTGTTGCTGTGCCGGTTCCAACTGTTGCGGGCTGGCACGGAATTGCAACCACATGGTGATACCCAAAATGATAGGCAATACACCGATCATCAGGAAATGCGGCGGGGTGAAATGCAGCAAGCCGAAAAGATTAAACGGCGTTAAAGGATCCGGTGCCGATAAATCTTTGATCCACAAGATAAAGGGCTGATGACGGCTTTCGATCGTCACAAGCAAGGTCTTGTAGAGCGCGATAAAGATTGGGAATTGGATAAACATCGGCAAGCATCCAGCAAAAGGATTCACTTTTTCCTTCTGATAGAGCGTTACCAATTCCTGCCGCATTCTAGCTTCATCATTTTTATAACGTTCACGAACAGCCTGCATTTTAGGCTGTAACCGCCGCATCGAAGCCATCGAGGCATATTGTTTATTGGCAATCGGGAAGATCAAAGCACGGATGGTAAACACCATCAGAATGATGGCAAGGCCATAATTTCCGACATGCAAGAACAACCAGTCGAGATAATAGAAAAAGACTTTTTCGATAATCGCGAACCAGCCCCAATCAATCGCCTTGTCAAAATGAGGCAGATGTAACTGATCGCGGTAACGGTCAAGAACACGGACTTCTTTGGCACCGGCAAAAACATCAACACTGGTGCTGGCCGTTTTCCCTGCGGCAACCACCACCGGAGCCACCGTGAAATCAGCCTGATAATGGTGATTGGAGCTGCTTCTGAAATCGGTATCAATCGCGATTTTCTGATTATGAGGCGCAAGAGCCGTTAACCAATATTTATCGGAAAAGCCGATCCAACCGCCTTGGGTGTTATTACGGATGCTATTATTGGTCGCTTTATCAATATCTGCAAAATCGACATGATAATTAACCGAACCGTTGAACACGCCAATCGGCCCCGTATGCAACGTCCAAGAACTGGCCGTTTTGAAGACACCTTGATGGTTGGTTAAAACATAGGGCTGAACAATAACCGGACTATTGCCACGATTGATAACACTTTCGGTCGCGTTGAACATATAATCATGATCAACAGACAAGGTTATTCTGAAAATCTGGCCTTGTTGGTTATTCCAGTAGAAATTGACAGGATGGTCAGCCGTCAACTTGTCGCTATCCGCCTTCCAAAGGCTATCCGCATTCGGCAAAGCGACATTTTCACCTGTCCATCCAAAAGAGGTAAACCAGGCATTTTCTGTGCCTGCGGGTGAAAATAATCTGACAGCCGGAGAATTTTTAGCAAGGGTTTCACGATGACGGATAAGAGTCAGATCATCAAGGCGTAACCCTTTCAGATTAACAGAACCCTCAACGCTTTCTGTCAAAATGGGCAGGCGAGGGGTTTCCTGTAAAACCTGATCGACGGGTTTTAAAGGTTTGTCGCCGGATTCTTCTGCGGTTAATTCAGCTTTTAGCTGATTTTTGCCCTGCTGTGTTGGGGCAGGTGGCGTTGATAACCAATGTTTGGTTACAAAGCTCCAGCCAAATAAAATAAGCGCAGAAAGAATGGTAACAATAACCAGATTACGCTGCTGGTGCTTATCGTCCATATCGTTGTTTCACCCTTTCAAGGCACTGGATCATGCCCACACCCGCCCCATGGGTGGCAACGGGCTAGACGTTTTATGGTAAGCCAGCTTCCCTTTATTGCTCCATATCGGCGCCACGCTATGATGGCATAAGCTGAACAACTGGGATAATAGCGGCAGGAAGACGGCAAAAGCCGTGATGGACCCCATTGCCACAAGCGGGCCAACAAAATAAGCGCATGGGCGATCATCGCCGCATACGCGCCAAAGCTTTTGACAATTGACGATAAAGATCATCAAAATTGCCGTGAAAGGCAGCTCGCCGACCAATCAATATATGATCAGCACCTTCTACACCGCCGACAGGCAGCAGTGATTGGACTAAAGCCCTGAAACGCCGCTTGATCCGGTTACGGACGACTGCATTGCCGGTTTTCTTTGTTACCGTATAGCCTACACGCATATCCGGATTATCATCATGACGATGATAAACTAACAAGACAAAAGCCGGCATAGCCACGCGTTTACCGCGGTTAGCCGCAAGAAAATCAGCGCGGCGCTTAAGAACTGCTACGCGGACAGTTTCTTGCGGCTGCGAGCCCGACGGGCTGCCAGAATCTTGCGACCGCCCGGGGTTGCAGACCGGGTACGGAAACCGTGCCGGCGCTTGCGCACGAGGTTGCTCGGCTGAAAAGTGCGCTTCATCGCTCATTCCTCAACAGTATTTCTTGATTGTTAAAAAAGGCCACCGACACACGGCAGCCATATCTAATGGGCGTGAATAGGGAAGATGACGGAAAAAGTCAACGGTTGCGCCAAGATTCATTTTTGAACGCTCATTGAATAGCCTTTTTTTAAATAAAACAGTCGATAAAAAGGATTTGAAAAATATCTTTTTGAAGAATTAAAACCTATATAAGAAATTCAAAAAATATTATCAAAATAATAAAATTATAATATTAAAGGCGGTTTCTTTCTTATCATGGTTACTTGTGTCGCCAGCCTGGCTTTTTTAGGGATGGAAGCCCGCCCAATAGAAGTTCAGGTTCAACTTTCTTCCGGTGTTCCTGCGTTTACCGTTGTCGGCTTACCCGACAAAGCCGTTTCCGAAAGCCGTGAAAGGGTGAGGGCGGCGTTATCCGCCATCGGATTGGCGCTGCCTCCCAAAAGAATTACGGTGAATCTATCTCCGGCCGACCTTCCCAAAGAAGGCTCACATTATGATTTGCCGATTGCTTTAGGGTTATTGGGGGCGATGGGCGTGTTGGATAATGAGACCTTAAGTCAATATGTCGTTTTGGGGGAATTGGGATTGGATGGGCGTTTAATGGCCTCACCGGGCGCGTTACCTGCCGCTATTCATGCCGCCTCTTGCCAATCCGGTTTGATTTGCGCCGAAGCCTTGGGCGCCGAAGCTGCATGGTCAGGATTAGATGAAATTATCGCCGCCCCCGATCTTTTGTTATTGATCCAACATTTGAAAGGGAAAGTCGCTCTTCCCCAGCCCAAAGCTGATATTGTGGAAATCGCTTTTAATGGGCCTGATCTCGCTTCGGTCAAAGGGCAGGAACAAGCCAGACGCGCTTTGGAAATTGCGGCTGCTGGTGGGCATAATATGCTGATGTGTGGGTCTCCGGGAGCCGGTAAGTCATTATTGGCAGCCTGCCTTCCGGGTATCTTGCCGCCGCTTAGTAATCGCGAAGCCTTGGAGGTTTCGATGATTGCCTCTGTCTCAGGGATGCTGCCGCAAGGCGGCCTTATTCAGCAAAGACCTTTCCGCGCCCCGCATCACTCGGCTTCGATGGCGGCTTTGATCGGGGGTGGCCAGCATATCAAACCCGGCGAAGTGACTTTGGCGCATCTTGGCGTTTTGTTTTTAGATGAATTGCCGGAATTCAAAAGGCCAGTGCTCGATTCTTTGCGGCAACCTTTGGAAAATGGTGAGGTTTCCATTGCCCGCGCTCATGCCCATATTCGTTTTCCGGCAAGGGTTCAGCTTATCGCTGCGATGAATCCTTGCCGTTGTGGTCACTTGGATGATGCAGCCTTGGCTTGTAGTCGCGCCCCGAAATGCGCCGCCGAATATCAAAATAAAATTTCTGGGCCTCTCTTAGATCGTATCGACATCCATATTGATATGCCCCCTGTCGGGGCGCATGAACTTATGCTTCCCGAAGGCGAATCTTCCGCGACCGTCAAAGCCCGCGTGATGGCCGCCCGTCATATTCAGTCTCAGCGTTATCAAGATTATAAAGATGGGACTATTCGCTGTAATGCCGAAGCGGACGGAGCCTTGATTGAAAAACTAACCCCTATGGATGATGCAGCGCGTAAAATTCTGATGACCGCCGTAGAAAAGATGCACCTTTCTGCTCGTGCTTATTATCGCCTGTTAAAAGTCGCCCGTACGATCGCTGATCTGGATAGGGCTGAAACATTAAACCAGATTCATATATCGGAAGCCTTAAGCTACCGTCATCGTCAGCCCGTCGCCTAAAATCAAAAAAGCCCTTTGAAACACCGCTAACGCATCGGGTCTCAAAAGGCTTTTTTACAGATAAAGCGCTAAAGGCTGTTTTCTCTAGTGGTCGAGGAAGCTCCGCATCTTCCGTGAACGAGAAGGATGTTTCAGTTTCCGAAGCGCTTTTGCTTCGATCTGACGAATACGTTCGCGGGTAACCGAGAATTGCTGCCCGACTTCTTCCAAAGTATGATCGGTATTCATCCCGATACCAAAGCGCATCCGCAAAACACGTTCTTCACGCGGGGTCAGGCTGGCCAAGACACGGGTGACCGTTTCTTTCAAATTGGCCTGAATAGCGGCATCGACCGGAATAATGGCGTTTTTATCTTCGATAAAGTCACCGAGATGGCTGTCTTCTTCATCACCAATAGGCGTTTCGAGACTGATCGGCTCTTTCGCGATTTTCATAACCTTGCGTACTTTTTCAAGCGGCATGGAAAGACGCTCAGCTAATTCTTCCGGCGTCGGTTCGCGACCGATTTCATGCAAGATTTGGCGACTTGTCCGAACCAGCTTGTTGATCGTTTCGATCATATGCACTGGAATACGGATGGTTCTTGCCTGATCGGCAATAGAACGGGTGATCGCCTGACGAATCCACCAAGTGGCGTAGGTCGAGAATTTATAACCGCGACGATATTCAAATTTATCGACCGCCTTCATCAAACCGATATTGCCTTCCTGAATAAGATCAAGGAACTGCAAACCGCGATTGGTGTATTTTTTGGCAATAGAGATAACCAAACGCAGATTGGCTTCAACCATTTCGGTTTTAGCGATGCGGGCTTCTCTTTCGCCTTTTTGCACCATGGTCACAATACGACGTAATTCTTTTAACGTCATACCGGTGACTTGGGCGATTTCGGCTACTTCCGACCGGATGCGTTCGATGCTTTCGGCTTCACTCGTCGTGAAGTTAGCCCATTTTTTGTCGATTTTTGAAACGCGTTCGACCCAGCCTTCTTCCATTTCATTGCCCAAATAGGCATTGAGGAAAGAATCACGCGGCACTTTATAACGTTCTGCCAGACGCAACATCTGACCATTCAGCGTTCTAAGACGGCTGTTATAGTTATAAAGCTGTTCAACCAAAAATTCGATACGAGCGTTATGGAATTTGACGCTTTCAACTTCTGCGGTCAGCTCTTCTCTAAGCTGCTGATAGGCGTTTTCCTGATCCTCTGGAAATTCTTCATTCGCGCCTAAAGCCCGCATCCGTGCATTCTGAAGAACCGAGAATTGGCGGTAAAGATCAGCAATTTTGGCAAATTTTTCTAAAGAAGCCGGCTTAAGCTGTTCTTCCATTTGCGCCAGAGACAAGGTGTTTTCATCTTCCTCGTCCATATTCTCACGCTGGATGCGCTGACCGTTTTCGTCTAGCTCGCCTTCGCTGTCATCATCTTCATCATCATCTTCTTTGAAGGTCGGGCCCGCATTCCGCTCGGAAATTTCGTTGTCGTTATCATCGCCGTCTTCCTCGAATTGATCGGGGGAGGGGCCTTGGGTCAACATCGCATCCAGATCAATGATTTCACGCAATTGTAGCGTGCCTTCATTCAGAGCATTCGACCATTCGATAATGTTGTCAAAAGTAATCGGGCTTTCGCAAAGCCCTAAAATCATGGTGTCGCGACCGGCTTCGATCCGCTTGGCGATCGCAATTTCACCTTCACGGCTCAAAAGCTCGACCGCACCCATTTCGCGGAGATACATACGCACCGGATCATCTGTCCGGTCGGATGTTTCTTTCTTGGTCGTAATGGCCGGAGCCGGAGAAGTGCCACCGTCGCCCTGAAGCTCTTCGGCTGCGTCTTCTTCTTCCTGCTGACCATCCTCGCCGCTATCTTCATTTTCGACGATATTGATGCCCATTTCCGAAAGGGCAGACATAATATCTTCGATCTGTTCCGAAGACATCTGGTCCTGTGGAAGAGCTTCATTCAGCTGGTCATAGGTTACATATCCGCGCTTTTTGGCTTGCGTTATGAATTTACGGATCGACGTTTCATTCAAATCGATCAGCGGCGCATCACCGGCATTTTTTTTCGCTTCAGCCGTAGTCGTCTCTGCCATCTAGCCTTCATCCACCCTTGTTCTAAGCTCGAACTCCATGCCGAGCATATAACGTCGTTCCTGAAAATCAGCACGGCGTTTACGGTGTAACGCCTGCGCTGCCTCAAACTTTGCATAATCAGCTATCAGGCGTTCTTCTGTGAATACCTGCTTAAGCTGTTGTTCTTCAGTTGCTAATTCTCTCTCTTCAACCACGAGATCAATGAGAGCAACTAAACTTTCAATCGCTAAATCCGGCGCAATATCAGGCCGTGTAAAAGGAAAGCGTAAATCTTTTTTTATGTCCCATGTGTCAATGTCCACATTGGCGTCAGCTTTCAATATGGCTTTGATTGTGTCTCTATCAAGATCTGGTTCACTAATGACGGCTGTTATCAGCGTCTCGCGCCATTTTTTCAGCTTGGGATCGGTAACCGCCAGCTCTGCCAGTCTTTCCAGTCGCTGCTTTATCGCTTCGGGATAGAGGCTAAGTCCAATTAAAATCTGGCGGCTATATTGGCATTCAAGATCAGAAATAGTCGGCGTGGGAAGATCAGATAGCGTGACCGTCGCTGCTATTGTAGTCTGACTGTCCTGCTGTTTTTTACTTTTCCACCCGAAATTCTCGTAGAAGAGATTTTTAAAATTGCTGCGATAACCACGGGCAATAAATTCATCACGGCAGGAGGCTGCTAATTCGTCCAGTCTTTTGGATAAAGCGGCACGCCCTTCTGGTGACCGCGGATCAATCTGGGAAGCTTCAAAGCGGTATAATAACCGATCAAGAGCAATCGGGCGGGATAAAACCTCTTCAAAAGCAGATTTTCCCTGTTCCTTGACCAAGTCATCAGGGTCTTTCCCATTGGGCAGGGTCACAAAAGACAGGGTCTTACCGGGGCGCGCCTGAACAAGGGCGCGTTCAGCCGCTCTGACAGCGGCTTTCTGTCCGGCTGAATCGCCATCAAAACAAAGAATCGGCTTGTCTTCTATCCGCCACAGCCGTTCAATCTGATGTTCGGTTAAGGCCGTTCCCAATGGGGCAACCGCTTCGTGAATACCCGCTTGCGCTAGACCGATAACATCCAGATAGCCTTCGACAACGATAATCCGATTTTGTCGTCTCGCCGCCTGACTGGCCTTATCAATATTGTAAAGCGTGCGTCCTTTATCGAAAAGAGGCGTTTCAGGCGAATTGAGATATTTCGGGCTGTTATCGGGAAGGCTATTGCCACCCTCTATAGACTCCAGCCGCCGACCACCAAAGGCAATAACACGTCCGCGTTGGTCTTTAATCGGAATCATCAGCCGTCCGCGGAACCGGTCATAGGGATCTCGCCCTTCAACCGATATCAACAATCCAACTTCAATCAGCTTTTCAACGGCATGATGGGATAAGGCATTTTTCAACCGTCCCCGTCCATTTGGGGCAAAGCCGAGACCAAAATTTTGGGCGATGGCAGGCGAGATGCCTCTGTTATCGAGATAACGGCGCACTTCAGCGCCTTCGATACCGTGCAGCTGTTCAGAAAACCATTTCGCCGCTTCTGCCATAATATCATGCAGGGTTGCCGTTCTTTTGGCCTGTCTGACCGCCGCCGGATTGGCTTCGGGAATATCCATACCCGCTTGGCCTGCCAATTCACGCACCGCATCCATAAAGGATAGGCCGCGCGTTTCGGTCACAAAGCGGATAGCATCGCCATGCGCACCACAGCCAAAGCAATGATAAAAACCCTTTTCATCATTGACGTAAAAGCTGGGCGTTTTCTCATTATGGAAGGGGCAACAGGCACGAAATTCCCGTCCGGCGCGGGTCAGCTTTACCGTCCGCCCAATCAGCGACGAAAGCGTAATGCGCTGGCGCAATTCATCCAGAAATTCAGGAGGAAGGAAGTGGCCGGTGGTCATTATTGTCCCATGAGACCATAAAAAAGACGGAAGGGCAGAAAAGCACTAAGGCTCTCTGCGCGGAAAAGCGATAAAACCAAATTTTTTTGTAGAACGGGTATCTGACTTTTATACTGCCCAGACGGGTATATCTGTTTTTGTTCATCGCGCCCTTGGTTCAGGGACAACTTCCCGCAAAGCAGAGGCGGTATCAGAACAAAAAAGGAGCAGCTATAAAGAAGATATCGAATCACCCGATAATTATACCTGTTTAGCAAGAAAGTCGGGCTTTATCCAGTTGAAAAGCATTTCTCTTCCAACAGACTGAAAGATAAAAAGCGCATTTTGCGGATTTTTTGACCTTGATCGCTCTTCCGGCGGTTTTTTATCAGAAGAGAAGTGCCGGCCTTTCCAATCTAAATAGAATTTTCAGTAATAATCCTATTCTTTCAAAGCCTTAAATAGATATGCCTCTTGCCTAATTATACGTGTTTTTCTATCGACGGTTTTCTTACATCATTTTGAGGAGGTAAAAAGATGTCAGACTTCAATTTAAAAAACGAAAAATCGAATAAAATAGGCAGAATAGCCATTGTTTTTCTGGGATTTATTATCGGTTTTGTTCTTGCCGAAAAATTTCTGTTTTAAATTTGATGAAGTGTAGATGAAAATCTCTCTAATTTTCTCTTAATTCTACCACGGGTTGCTTATCCGTTATTATAAAAGACGAAGGGCAACCCTATTGATCGCGATCATACCACTCTAAAAAATATAATCCCATCAGCTCTAGGCCGTCTTTAACTAAGTTATGTCGATCTTAAGAACAGACTTAATGAAAATTTGGGGTGGTTGGTTAAAAATCAAAGCTGGGGAGGCTTCCCCCTTTTTTGTCAAAAAGCGGGGGCAAGAAAGTCCCGCTTCCTGACAAAAACAATCCGATCGGTTTTATCAGCCCTGCGCCAACAGTGCTTTCACCATGGGGCCCGCCTTGCTCATATCCATCTGGGTGGCATAGCGTTCTTTAATCAAGCCCATGACTTTGCCCATTTCTTTTATCGAGCTGGCGCCTGATTCTTTAATTAAACCGGCAATCGCGGTCTTGGCTTCTTCTTCGCTCATCTGTTTGGGAAGGAAGCTGCTGATAACGTCTAATTCACTTTGTTCTTTGGCTGCCAGTTCAGGACGACCGCCTTTTTCATACATATCAATCGATTCGCGACGTTGCTTTGCCATTTTTAACAAAACTTCGGTGACCAGTTTATCGTCATCGGTTGCGTCACTTTCCGTGCGCTCTTCAATGTCACGATAGCGAACTGCCGCTTGAATCAGGCGTAAAGCGGCGGTTTTTTCACTATCACGCGCTTTCATAGCGGTGATAAGACCGGCTTTTATTTCATCTCTTATCATAAATAATGCCTTATAGATTGGGAATTCTGACGACAGATCCCTGTTATTGCCGAAAAAAACAACCATATTTTCTAGTGGAAACCGGCATAAATGACTGTGTTGGCGTGCCGGTGAATGGTCGGGCAATGGAAAGAAAGCGAACAGTATAGCGGATATTTGTTGATTTTAATAGATTGACCAAAGAAACGACCGCCCTTACTGATGCGCCGTTTATCTATTTCCCGCCAGCATAAAAAAAGGAGAACCTCAGGTGGCTGATCCCATATCTGCACGCCCCCCGGAAGGCGCAACCGGGGTTTTGGTTTTAGCCGATGGTCAAATGATATGGGGCCGCGGTTTCGGTGCAACCGGAGCCAAAGTCGGTGAGGTCTGCTTCCATACCGCGATGACCGGTTATGAAGAAATCATGACGGATCCCAGCTTTGCCAGCCAGATTATCAATTTCACCTTCCCGCATATCGGCAATGTCGGCGCGAACAGAGAAGATGTCGAAGCGAAAACGCTCCATGCTCTCGGCTGCATTGTCAGGGAAGATGTGACAGCCCCTTCTAATTTCAGAAGTCTATGGCGTTTTGATAGCTGGTTAAAAGATCACGACCGTATCGGTCTTGCTGGTGTTGATACCCGCGCTTTAACTGGATTGCTGCGGAAAAAAGGCGCGCAAAACGCTGTCATTGCCCATGATCCCAAGGGACAGTTTGATATTCCGGCCTTGATCGAAACGGCGCGTAGCTGGGCAGGGTTGCAGGGCATGGATTTAGCCCGTTCGGTCTCGACCCATCAAAGCTATAACTGGCAGGAAGGCATCTGGTCTTTACAGAATGGTTATAGCGTTGTTGATAACCAAAAAGGCCCCCATGTTGTCGCAATTGATTACGGTTTAAAACACAACATCCTTAGAAATCTGGTTGAAGCCGGTGCAAGGGTGACCGTGGTCAAGGCAACGGCGAGCTTTGACGAAGTCATGGCACATAAGCCGGATGGCGTTTTCCTTTCCAACGGCCCGGGTGATCCGGCGGCAACGGCTGAATATGCGGTTCCCGTCATTCGCCAGCTGCTTGATATTAAAATGCCGATCTTCGGAATCTGCCTTGGTCATCAGCTTTTGGCGCTGGCCGTTGGGGCTACGACGTATAAGATGCATCAGGGACATCGCGGCGCCAACCATCCGGTGAAAAGATTGGATGATAGCAAGGTTGAAATCACCTCGATGAATCATGGCTTTGCGGTCGCCACCGACAGTTTGCCAGAACAAGCGCGGCCAACGCATCTTTCCTTGTTCGATGGTTCCTTGGCGGGGCTTGAATTAACCGATCGTCCGGCTTTCTCGGTGCAATACCATCCCGAAGCCAGCCCAGGGCCACAGGATAGCTATTATCTTTTCACCAAATTCATCGATCTCATCGCGAAGGAGCGGCCATAATGCGGATTAACCGCATCTACCGCTCTTTCCGTTTTGTCTTTTCCTTTTCCCCGTTAAGGTTTTTGTGATGCCCAAAAGAACCGACCTCCAATCGATTATGATTATCGGCGCTGGTCCGATCGTTATTGGTCAGGCCTGTGAATTCGATTATTCAGGGACGCAGGCCTGCAAAGCTTTGCGGGAAGAAGGCTATCGGGTTATTCTGGTCAACTCCAATCCGGCGACCATTATGACCGATCCCGATATGGCCGACGCGACCTATATCGAGCCGATCACGCCCGAAGTCGTTGCCCGTATCATTGAAAAAGAACGTCCTGATGCCCTGCTGCCAACGATGGGCGGACAAACGGCCTTAAATACGGCCTTGGCGCTTGCCAGCGACGGGACACTTGAAAAATTCAATTGCGAGATGATCGGGGCAGATGCCACGGCGATTGATAAAGCCGAAGATCGCCTGAAATTCCGTCAAGCGATGGATAAAATCGGTCTCGAAAGCCCACGTTCCTCGGTGGCTCATTCTTTGGAAGAAGCCCTTGATGGCTTGGATTATGTCGGCCTTCCGGCCATTATCCGTCCGTCTTTCACGATGGGTGGCACTGGCGGCGGCGTCGCTTATAATAAAGAAGAATTTATTGATATTGTTTCCGGTGGTCTTTCGGCCTCTCCGACACAGGAAGTTTTGATCGAAGAATCTGTGATCGGATGGAAAGAATATGAAATGGAGGTCGTCCGCGACCGCCATGACAATTGCATTATTATCTGTTCGATCGAAAATATCGACCCGATGGGGGTGCATACCGGCGATTCAATCACGGTCGCACCGGCATTGACCATGACGGATAAAGAATATCAGATCATGCGGAATGCCTCGATTGCGGTTCTGCGTGAAATCGGGGTTGAAACTGGCGGTTCTAACGTTCAATTCGCCCTTAACCCCGAAAATGGCCGTCTGGTCGTTATTGAAATGAATCCGCGTGTTAGCCGTTCTTCGGCTTTGGCTTCCAAGGCCACCGGTTTCCCGATTGCGAAAGTCGCTACCAAATTGGCGATTGGTTATACGCTGGATGAAATCACCAATGATATCACTGGCGCAACACCGGCCAGCTTTGAACCGACCATTGACTATGTCGTTACCAAAATCCCGCGTTTCGCTTTTGAAAAATTCAAAAATGCCAAACCGCTTTTGACGACGGCCATGAAGTCAGTCGGTGAAGTGATGGCTATTGGTCGCTCCTTTCCGGAAAGTCTTCAAAAAGCGCTGCGTGGTCTAGAAAATGGCCTTTCGGGTCTTGATCCGGTCGAAGCTCTGGTTGGAGCCAATCCTTCGGTGATAGAAGCCGAATTGGCACGTCCAACGCCTGATCGTCTATTGGTGGCTGCCCAAGCCTTACGGGAAGGTCTTACCGCAGAAAGAATCTGCGAAATCACCCATTACGATCCTTGGTTTATTGCACGGTTGGCTGAAATTATTGCTGCTGAAAATGAAGTCATTTCCAATGGCCTTCCTCTTGAAGCCGCCGCTTTCCGCCGCTTAAAAGCCATGGGCTTCTCCGATAAACGCTTGGCTGATCTCGCTTTGCAATCAGCTCATCTGCGTGGCTTAGGTAAAGCACAAGCCAAAGGCTCCGGCATTGTGCATGATGCGTTGCAGGCCATGACAGGCGGCGTAACAGAAGCCGAAGTGCGCACTTTACGGCATAGCCTGAATATCCGCCCTGTTTTCAAGCGGATTGATAGCTGCGCAGCTGAATTTGAAGCCAAAACGCCTTATATGTATTCCACTTATGAAGCGCCTTTCTTTGGTGAACCTGTTTGCGATTCTTTGCCAAGCAATCGTAAAAAGGTTGTGATCCTTGGTGGCGGGCCCAACCGTATCGGGCAGGGTTTGGAATTTGATTATTGCTGCTGTCATGCTTGCTTTGCTTTGGAAGCAGCTGGCTATGAAACGATTATGGTTAATTGTAACCCAGAAACGGTTTCAACTGACTATGACACTTCCGACCGCCTCTATTTCGAGCCTTTGACGGGCGAAGATGTGCTAGAAATCCTGCATACAGAGCAGAAAAACGGCACGCTTGTCGGTGTAATTGTTCAGTTCGGTGGTCAAACCCCTCTGAAACTGGCGGCCGAAATTGAAAAAGCCGGTATCCCGATTTTGGGAACCAGCCCTGATGCTATTGATCTTGCCGAAGATCGCGAACGCTTCTCGGCTTTGGTCTCTGAATTAGGCTTACTCCAGCCTGCCAATGGCATTGCCCGCAGCCGCGATGAAGCCATCAGTGTTGCCGACAAAATCGGTTATCCAATCCTGATCCGTCCTTCCTATGTTTTGGGTGGTCGGGCGATGGAAATCATCGATGGCCCCAGCCAGTTGGATGACTATATTCATACGGCGGTCAAGGTTTCCGGTGAATCTCCCGTTTTGATTGATCAATATTTGCGGGATGCGACCGAAGTCGATGTGGATGCCGTGGCTGATGGCGATGATGTCGTTGTCGCTGGTATCTTACAGCATATCGAAGAAGCGGGTATCCATTCGGGGGACAGCGCTTGCTCTATCCCGCCTTATAGCTTGCCAGCCTCGATCATCGAAGAGATCAAAAGCCAGACCGATAAATTAGCCCGCGCTTTAAAGGTGCAGGGGTTGATGAATATTCAGTTCGCGGTCAAAGGTGACAAGGTTTATCTGATTGAAGTCAATCCCCGTGCCAGCCGTACGGTGCCTTTTGTTGCAAAAGCAGATGGTCGTCCTGTCGCTCAAGTCGCCGCCAGAGTTATGGCTGGTGAAAAATTGCGGAATTTACCGGAAATAAGCTGGCCAGAAGGGTATACCGCAGTCAAAGAAGCGGTCTTCCCATGGGCGCGTTTCCCAGGGGTTGATCCGGTTCTGTCACCGGAAATGAAATCCACTGGCGAAGTGATGGGCATTGATATCGACTTCCCGATGGCTTTTGCCAAAGCCCAGTTGGCAGCCGGTAATGCCCTTCCTCGGGCAGGCACCTTCTTTATTTCTGTCAAAGACAGCGATAAAGCCCAGATAGTCGAGCCGATAAAAGCTTTAACCGATCTGGGGATAAAATTGGTCGCGACCGACGGTACGGCTCGCTACCTGCAATCCAAGGGCGTTCCTGTTGAACGGGTCAACAAAGTCAGGGAAGGGCGCCCTCATATTGTCGATTTAATCAAGGATGGAGCCATTAGTCTGGTTGTCAACACCACAGAAGGATGGCAATCTCTACAGGATTCGGCTTCTATCCGTTCTTCGGTAGTATTAGCCCCCGTTCCTTATTTCACGACCGCTGCGGCTGCTATTGTTGCTGCTGAGGCGATTGTGGCAATCAAGGCACGGGAACTTGAAGTCCGTTCTTTGCAATCCTATCATTCAATGAAGCACGCCTAATCCCGATCTTTAATTGAGTGCAAACAGAGCAGATTTCTGCTCTGTATGGGATTTACTTTTATCGTTTAGGGGATATTGCCTATGGCAGCCCAAGAAAAAATACCGATGCTTATCGAAGGTCAGCAAATGCTGATGGATGAGCTGGCAAGATTACACGCTGAAAGACCTAAGATCATTGACGCGATCGAAGAAGCGCGCGCTCATGGCGATCTGTCTGAAAATGCCGAATATCATGCGGCAAAGGAAAGACAGGGGCAGGTCGAGGCGATGATTGGCGATATCGAAGGCAAATTAAGCCGGGCGCTTGTGATCGATCCGAAAACCTTATCTGGTGATAAGGTAATCTTTGGCGCCACTGTCCATCTGTTGGATGAAGACGATAAGCCGGTCAAATATCAGATTGTCGGTCAAACTGAAGCCAATGCTAAAGGCGGCCGAATTTCTTATAATTCACCCTTGGGGCGGGCGTTGATTGGTCGCAAAGTCGATGACGAAATCGAAGTCTCTGTACCATCAGGTGATCGTTATTATCTGATTTCAAAAATCGAATTTATTTAGGTCTGGATTGTAAGCCGTGCGTCTGCCTCCTGCCCGTGCCACTACGGTTCTGGTTATTTTGACTTCCGGCGTGTGGCTTACAACCTTTTTACTGAAAATTCAGGATCTTTGGGCGGTAAAAGCGGGATTTATTCCCGCTCGTCTGCATGGTTGGGCATCGGGCGTGCCTTCCTTGCCATTCTGGATAACGCCTTTGTCCGCGACATTCGCTCATGGCGGGCTGATGCATATTGCTTTCAATATGGTGATGCTGGCTTTTTGTGGCCGCTATGTCGAAATGATTATAGGCAGCCGTAAGTTCCTATGGCTCTATGTTATTGGTGCCTATAGTTCGGCTTTTTTCCAATATCTTTTCTATCCAAACAGCCAAGACCCGATGATCGGGGCAAGCGGTGCCATATCCACCTTATTCGGTGCTTATGCCGTTTTATTTGGACGAGAACCCCAGATTTTTGCTTCCCGTTGGTTTAACCAAGTCGTCCAAATTTTATGGTTGGCTGCGGCATGGTCTATTCTACAAATTTTAATTGGCTTCAGCGAAAGCCCGGGGCTAATGCTGGCAACGGCGGCTCATATTGGCGGTTTTATTACAGGCCTTATTCTTATTAGGCCGATGTTGCATTTCCATTATTACAATAAGTTCAAAAAATATTGATTGCCGTCGAATATCCGGTGAATACAGCTAGCCTAGACGAGCGTTGCGTTGGAAAAAGGCGTTTTTAATACAGGCGGATCGCCTTTAATCGCTTATTTCAGCAAGAACAGCCGTTGTAGAAAGGCTTGTGTCGATTATTTTCCCATGATGTAACAAGCCACAAGCCACAAGCCACAAGCCACAAGCCACAAGCCACAAGCCACAAGCCACAAGCCACAAGCCACAAGCCACAAGCCACAAGCCACAAGCCACAAGCCACAAGCCACAAGCCACAAGCCACAAGCCACAATTATATCTATAGGCTTTAGATGTCGGTTCTTAGAGGATCTGTCTTGTTATAAAAAAGACCTCCCATAAAATGAAGGAAGGTCTATCTTAGCCGCATTTAAAGGCCTCTAATGTTGATATCAGAGGCCTTAACGCCCGATCATCACGAAGCACGTGCCTGAAGCATTTTAATCAGGCTATCAAAGCCCTTATGCTCGACTACGGAATCAAAATCAGCTCTCTGGGTTATCAACAGATTGATACCCCCTACGGTCATATTGCTGACTTTATAGCCCTGACTGGTGTGTTCCAATGTCCAGATGACATTGACAGGATCAGAGCCTGATTTTGTCACTTGCGACAATACCGCTGCACCATCCCCCGCCGGAATAATCCGAATGATTTTCAGCTTTGCCGAGCTGTAATCAGAAATCCGGTTGGCATAAGTATTGATAATAAAATTCGGCAAAGCGGCTTTATAGGCCGTTAGCTGTTCCGGTGTAATCTGGCTTTTCCAGCGCCGGACAAGGCTCTCACCAATTTCATCTACTTGGAAATACTGGGCGAGCAGGGCTTTCAGCTTTTGATGAGCATGAACTTTGTCATTATTCTGGGCAACAGACAAAGCCTCTGCAATCAGACCATTGATAAGACCTGTTGGGGTCTGGTTATCAACCGCTGCACAAGCAGGCGTTGCAAATGAGACAAGCGCAATGGGAAGCGCGAAAAAGGGCGCAACTTTTTTCATAATTCTCCTTTCCCGGACGGTGTCAGAGAAGTCGGTTTTCAAGGCTAAATCCAGATTTTCTGGCTTTTTGCTGATTCGGCTAATGTTAAAAACACCTTCAAGGAGAATGGCCTGTTGATATGCAGATTCTTCTCTAATGGTTATTCGGGCGAATCAATAATACTAGTCAGTACACAAAATATACTATTACGTATAGCTAAAATTGTACTGACCAGTATTAGGGTGCATGGTAATAGATGAACCTTTATTGAACCGACTTATTCTTGCGCTTTTTCGGCCTTATCTTTATCCGCCGGAGCTGTTCTAAAAAGGGAACTGACCAGCCGAAACAGCATACCCCCCGTTTTGGAACGCCACAGGAAAATAAAACCGATACCACTCACCGCTGCCACCGTTGCAAGAGGCCGTTTTTGGGCTTCCTGATTAAGGCGATCGACGACATTTTTACCCGCCTGAACACCTGATTTCACTAGACTACGGGCAATTGACCCCGGTTTCAGATGATTGGTAACATCATCTAACGAAGCCATAAGATGGGTGCGAGCCTGTTCAAGTTCAGCTTTTTTCTGATTAATTTTAGACGTATGAAGCATAGCATGGCGGCCTTTTCAGACCGTTTCCTTCCAGAATGATAGCTTTGGCGAATATTACGGTGCCTCGGTCAACCAATGATAAGCGACCAGCACCAGAATAATCGCAATGGGTAACCCCACAGCTGCGAAAATCAGGCCTGCACCCAAAGCCCCTACAGCATGGATCAAGGCAATGAAAACGCCTACCAACAAACCGATCAGGCCAATAATCGCAAAGGCAGCGGCCAAAACCAACGCAATCGCCGCCTTCGCAATTCTTTTGACGCGCAGCATGACAATTTCGCGGCAAAAAGCGATTTCATGGTGAAAGAAGTTTTTGGCGGCCTGAATAAGATTCCGAAAAGACTGGAAAATTCCGGTCTCTTCATAAATGAAATCTTCTCCTCCGGCGGCTTCGGCTTCCATTCTACCTTCTTCCAATCTCGCTTCGGCTTCGGCAACAGCTGCTTCATCATTTTCTTCGCCTGTAGCCACCTTTTCGGCAGCTACAGGGTCGATTTCAGCTTCAGACAAGGCCTCGGCGATTTCTTCAGAAGTAATGTTCGATTCTTTTTCGCCTTTATTTTCCAGCGTCAATGTTATGAATCCTGATGGCTGCTGTCAGAAGAGGATGCATCTGCTTCCTGATGGTTGCAGGCATGATTGGCTTCACATTTATGCTTTTTGTGGCTGGCAAAGCGATAAAGCGCATAGCCAAGGGCTGCTGCGACACCAACCGTCACAACTGGGTTACGGCGGATAATGCTATGACCGCTTTTGGTGATGTCAGCCAATTTTTTATCTTTCAGAGATTTTGACAATTTGCCGATATGTTTGGAAGCCTTGTGCATATAGTCGCCATAGGAACTTCCCAGATTTTCGGCAACCAATTCTGCGGTCTGGTCGACGATTTTGGCAACATTATTAACAGCTTCGATGGCTTTGTGATGACCTTCATCACCAATTTCATGAATTTTTCCATGAAAGGGACTGTGATCCTGAAATAAATGATGCAGTTTATTTTCTTCTTTTTCAGCAAAATCTTTGGCTTCGGAAAGATGCGATTTTGCTTTTTCAGCAAGGTGAGAAGCCGTTTCCGATATATGCTGTCCTATATGATGGCCTTCATGTTTTGCTTCATGAGTGGCTTTTTCAGCCTGATTTTCGGCGTTTTTCTGCAAATCATTGGCAGCTGATGCTACATTCGCCACAGTTTTGTTTTCGGCCATTGTCTATACTCCAGTTACTCAATACGTAACAATAATCAGTTTATCCTAACTATAGAATCGCATGAGAAGCGATAACGTTTCACCATAAGCAATATATTCATTGCAACAGTGGAATTGCCTTATGCGTCAAGGAAGGATAGATCATTGACGGACTGAGTTCAAAAAGAGACTCGTCTAAAAGATTTTAAGAAAGGTTTCGATATGACAGCTATTGTCAGTATCCATGGCCGTCAGGTTGTCGACAGCCGCGGTAACCCGACCGTTGAAGTTGATGTTACGCTTGAAGATGGCAGCTTCGGCCGCGCTGCAGTGCCGTCAGGTGCTTCTACCGGCGTTCATGAAGCTGTTGAACTTCGTGATGGCGACAAAACCCGTTGGGGTGGTAAAGGCGTCACCAAAGCTGTTCACGCTGTAAACAACGAAATTGCTAACGCAATTATTGGTCTGGAAGCCGAAGATCAGGAACTGATCGACCAGACGATGATCAAGCTCGATGGCACCCCGAACAAGGGTAAATTCGGTGCTAACGCTATCCTCGGTGTCAGCTTGGCTGTTGCTAAAGCTGCTGCTGAAGCTCGCGGTCTCCCGCTTTACCGTTATGTTGGTGGTACGGCAGCTCACGTTCTTCCGGTTCCGATGATGAACATCGTTAACGGTGGTATGCACGCTGACAACCCCATCGATTTCCAGGAATTCATGATTGCTCCGGTTGGTGCCAGCTCCATCAATGAAGCTGTCCGCATCGGTACCGAAGTTTTCCATACCCTGAAAAAAGAACTGTCTGCTAAAGGCATGAACACCAACGTCGGTGACGAAGGTGGTTTCGCTCCTAGCCTTGACAGTGCTTCTTCTGCTCTGGACTTCATCGTCGATTCCATCTCCAAAGCCGGTTATAAGCCGGGCGAAGATGTGTTCATCGCTCTCGATGCAGCTTCCTCCGAGTTCTACAACAAAGATCAGAACATCTACGATCTTAAGGGTGAAGGCCGTAAACTGACCTCCGCTCAGCTCGTTGATTACTATGTCGAACTCTGCGGCAAATATCCGATCTATTCCATCGAAGATGGTCTGGCCGAAGATGACTTCGAAGGCTGGAAGATCCTTACCGAAAAGCTCGGTGACAAAGTTCAGTTGGTCGGTGACGATCTGTTCGTGACCAACGTGAAGCGTCTTTCTGATGGTATCGAACGCGGTATCGCCAACTCGCTGCTCGTGAAGTTCAACCAGATCGGTTCTTTGTCTGAAACGCTCGCAGCCGTTAACATGGCTAACGACGCTTCTTACACGGCTGTTATGTCTCACCGTTCCGGTGAAACCGAAGATACCACGATTGCTGACCTCGCTGTTGCCACCAACTGCGGTCAGATCAAGACCGGTAGCCTTTGCCGTTCCGAACGTATCGCTAAATACAATCAGCTGATGCGCATCGAAGAAGAACTGGGTTCGGTTGCTAAATATGCTGGCCGTTCGGTTCTTAGAAAAGCCAAATAAGAATCACAGCTAGAACCGGTTTTTAAACCGCTCTAACTGAATGGGGACATTGAGCCTTGATTTATCGCTTAAAGCGGTAATTATAGGCTCCATGTCCCTGATTCGTTCAAAGAACAGTCTTTTCCGTGCTGCAATAGGCCCCGCCTTGATGGTTGTCGTCTTGGGGGTCTTCGTCGGTAATGCCCTTTTGGGGGCAAATGGTTTACTGGCACTCGATGGTTACCGCCAAAAAATGGCCGTTAGAAAAGCGGAATTGGCGGCTTTAGAACACCAGCGAGACCAATTGGCGAATAGCATCGCCCTTCTTAATCCCAAGGCTACTGATCCTGATTATGCCGAAGAATTGGTGCGTAAAGAAACGCGGCAGATCCGGCCGGATGAAGTGATTATTCTCGACAGCCAGAAATAAATTCAACTTTTGGAATGGATCACCATGATCTAACGAGGACTAAACAGCCTTGTTGATTATGGGTAAAAAAGCTTTCTATTTCCTAGGCTGTTATCGCCGCGATTGACAGTTTCTCTTTGAAAAACGCGTCATTATCTCAAATCATTCAAGGTCAAAATTCTGTTCTTTTGATGAAGAGCCTTCAAGAGTGACTTTGACGAAATCAATCAATATAAACAAATTACTAAAGACAGAAGGACGGATATTGGTTAAGCCCGAAATCCGTTTTTAATAAACCCGAGCTGTCAGGGCAGGGGTCAGACCCATAATGTCGATTTATCCTGTCCGTCAGAAAATTTTTAGTCTTTTTTGACAGGAGGCCTCTACATGGCCAAAGCAACTCAGGATTCCAATCGGCCTCATAAAGCTGATGTCGGATCCGCCATTCCCAATCACGATTTGCCACCGATACCCGGTCGCTATCACGCCGACCGGGAAGAGCTGCTAGAATTTTATCGACGGATGCTGATGATCCGCCGTTTTGAAGAACGGTGCGGACAGCTTTACGGTTTGGGGCTGATTGCTGGTTTTTGTCATCTCTATATCGGTCAGGAAGCCGTTGCGGTTGGTCTGCAAGCCGCCCTGCAACCGGGACGGGATAGCGTTATTACCGGCTATCGCGAACATGGGCATATGCTGGCCTATGGTATTGATCCCAAAATTGTTATGGCTGAATTGACGGGTCGTGCCAGCGGTATTTCGCATGGTAAAGGCGGCTCGATGCATATGTTCTCGACCGAACATAAATTTTTCGGCGGAAATGGTATCGTTGGGGCTCAGGTGCCGCTTGGTGCTGGATTGGCCTTTGCGCATAAATACCGGAATGATGGGGGTTGTTCTGCGGCTTATTTCGGTGATGGGTCAGCCAATCAGGGACAGGTTTACGAAGCCTATAACATGGCGGCTTTGTGGAAATTACCCGTGATCTTCGTCATCGAAAATAACGGTTATGCCATGGGAACCAGTATCCAACGCGCTAATGCCCATACAGCTTTGTCTGAAAGAGGCGCAGGCTTTGGTATTCCGGCTTTGGTTGTTGACGGCATGGATGTGCTTGAAGTCAGAGGCGCTGCTACAGTCGCGGTTGACTGGGTGCAGGCTGGAAAAGGGCCCATCATCCTTGAAATGAAGACCTATCGTTATCGGGGACATTCTATGTCTGATCCGGCGCGCTATCGTAGCCGCGAAGAGGTCAATGACATGAAGGAAAACCACGATCCTTTAGACAATCTGAAAAAAGACCTTTTCGCCGCAGGCGTTCCCGAGGTCGAGCTGGTTAAACTGGATGAAGACATCCGCCAGCAGGTCAAAGAGGCCGCCGATTTCGCTGAAAAAGCGCCTTTACCGGCTGATGAAGAATTATATACCAATATTCTGGTAGGAAAGTATTGATATGGCCATAGAGCTTAAAATGCCCGCTCTGTCTCCAACGATGGAGGAAGGCACGCTGACCCGCTGGCTGGTAAAAGAAGGCGACTCCATCAAAGCTGGTGAAATTTTGGCTGAAATCGAAACCGATAAAGCCATCATGGAATTTGAAGCCGTTGATGAAGGCGTGATAACGAAAATCCTCATTCCCGAGGGTAGCGAAAATGTCAAAGTTGGCACCGCTATCGCTTATCTTGGGACGGATGCCAATGATGTGACCTTGGATGGCGCCTCTGCCGAAACCAAAGCAGAAGAAAGCGCCCCTGTTGCATCACCTGCCAAAACAGAGGCCGCAGCGGTTGAAGAAGCGGCAACGCCTTCATTGGGTAAAGTCATCAATTCCGCTCCCGAAATACCGGAAGGCACCGAATTCTTTCAGCAGACTTTGCGTGAAGCCTTACGCGATGCCATGGCCGAAGAAATGCGGCGCGATGACCGTGTTTTTGTTATGGGTGAAGAAGTCGCTGAATATCAGGGTGCCTATAAAGTCACGCAAGGGCTGTTGCAGGAATTTGGCGCGCGTCGTGTCGTGGATACGCCGATTTCCGAATATGGCTTTTCCGGTATTGGTGTGGGTGCCGCAATGGAAGGTTTGCGCCCTGTCATCGAATTCATGACCATGAATTTCTCGATGCAGGCGATTGACCATATTATCAATTCTGCGGCCAAAACGCATTATATGTCCGGCGGCCAAGTCCGTTGTCCTATCGTCTTCCGTGGGCCCAATGGGGCAGCCCCGCGCGTCGGCGCACAGCATACCCAGAATTTCGGGCCTTGGTATGCCGCCGTTCCCGGATTGGTCGTTCTTGCACCTTATGATGCCATTGATGCCAAGGGCTTGTTAAAAGCCGCTATCCGTTCCGATGACCCTGTTGTCTTTTTGGAATGTGAACTGCTTTACGGCAAGACTTTTGACGTGCCAAAAATGGATGATTTTGTTTTACCCATTGGTAAGGCGCGCATCATCCGTGAAGGCAAGGACGTCACGATTGTCAGCTATTCCATTGGTGTCTCTTTTGCACTGACCGCTGCCGAAGCTTTAGCCAAAGAAGGCATTGATGCGGAAGTAATCGACCTTAGGACGCTTCGCCCATTGGATAAGGAAACGATCCTTCAAAGTCTGGCCAAAACCAATCGTATTGTGACGGTAGAAGATGGCTGGCCGGTTTGCTCGATTTCTTCTGAAATTGCGGCCATTGCCATGGAAGAAGGCTTCGACAATTTGGATGCCCCTGTTTTGCGGGTAACCAATGCCGATACGCCGACTCCTTACGCCGAAAATCTCGAGAAAAAAGGCTTGGTCAATCCTGAAGCCATTATCGAGGCCGTCCGCAAGGTCTGCTATCGCAAGTAAATTGTAAAATTTTTATTTTTGTTCCCGAAATAGTTCGATACTGTCACATATCAAAGTTACACATAAAACTTATGATAATACCTGTCAGAATTTCAACTATTTCGGGAATGAGATATGTCAGCCGGATATAAGCCTCTTAAAAAACGAAAGCCGTGGATATCCGGCATTTTATCGCTCCTCTTGGGTTGCGCTGGATTATCGGTGGTTCACAGCGATGCCATTGCCGCAACGGCGCATGCAACGGCTCAATCAAAAACGCCTTTAATCCTGATTTCTATAGATGGTTTTCGGGCAGATTATATCAAACGGGGATTAACGCCCAATCTGGTCTCTTTGGCTAAAAATGGTAGCTATGCTAAAGTAATGCACCCCTCTTTCCCGTCTATCACTTTCCCCAATCATTATACCTTGGTCACTGGCCTTTATCCCGATCACCACGGTATTGTTGGCAATAATATGGACGATGCGCATATTACGCCCGATAGCCATTTTAAAATGAGCGATCATCAGGCCGTCACCGATCGGCGTTGGTGGGATGAAGGTGAACCGCTTTGGGTCACAGCAGAAAAACAAGGCGTTGTTTCAGCCACGATGTTCTGGCCGGGGTCCGAAGCTGACATCGAAGGTGTTCGCCCTGAAATGTGGCGGCAATTCGATAGTCATGTGCCTTTCTCAGAAAGAGTCGATCAAGTCTTTTCATGGCTGGCTTATCCTGAAAAGAAACGTCCGCAATTCATCACGCTCTATTTTGAAAATGTCGATCATGCGGGACATCTTTACGGGCCCGATTCCCAAGAGGTGAACGACAATCTGGTCAAGATCGATCAAACCATCGGGCAGCTGGTGCAGGGCTTAAAGCAACGCGGTATCAAGGCCAATCTGGTCATCGTCTCTGATCATGGTATGGCTGCAACCTCTTCCGATCGGGTTGTCGCCTTGAATAAAATCCTCGATCCCAGCCTTTATCATGTCGTCACCGGCGGTGCTTATGCGGGTATTGAACCCAGCTCCGGCCATAGCCTCAAAGATCTTGAGCCTTTATTTGCCTCCCATGACCATATGCAATGTTGGCCGAAACAGCAGATTCCAGCTCGTTTTCATTATGGCCAAAATCCACGGGTTCCCGCGGTTGTCTGCGCGGCCGAAGTCGGCTGGTCGATCATGGGTGATGATAGCATGGCGGCGCATGCCACCAAGGGCAATCATGGCTATGACAACCAAACGCCTGAAATGGGTGCTTTATTTATCGCCAATGGGCCCGCTTTCCAAAAGCATAAAGTGATCGAATCCATGGACAATATTGATGTCCAACCTTTGGTCGCACAGGTCTTAAAGCTGAAAGCACCGAAAGGCGATAGCAGCCTAACAGCTTCCGACATCGAACAGCGTTTTCTCGCTCAATAATAAAACTGCGCCAAAGGCTCAAACAGCCTTTGGCGTTATTTCGCTTGTGCCGATTCCGAAAGCGAATCAACCAAGGCCATAATCGGGGATAAATCGTAACCGGCATTGGCGGCTTCTGCGAAAAGAATATCAGCCTCGGATTCCCCTGTTGCCGCGCTGGCCAATGCCCATAAAAAGGCGGAACGTGTTCCGCTAAAACAATAGGCTAATATCGGCTTATCTGCTTTTTTCAAAGTCTCTGCCATTGCAACTACGGCCTTTTCATCCAGACCACCGGCGCGAACGGGAATAGCGATATATCCAAGCCCTTCCTCCTTAGCTGCGGCTTCAATAACGCTGCCAGCAGGTTGATTAGGACTTTCCCCATCGGGACGATTATTGATGATGTACCGAAACCCCTGACGGGCAGCTTCCTTGACGTCCTCAACCGATAGTTGGGGACTAACAGCGATTTCACTATTCAGACGTTTAAAACGGTTCATTTCTATCCCCGATTATATGGATTGACAGAATTATGCCACGAAAAGCAAAGGGGCAGGGGACAAAAAAACGATAACAGTAAGATGCCTAATAACTGACCAAAGATGATTTCGGCTGGATAGCCGCGCCCCGATCACAGTCCTTCACTCCAGCCAATCTGATATAAAGCCGAAATGAGAATCCGGCATTGATAAAACAGAATCCTTTTGAACTCGCTACGGATCCCTTGTTGCCGTCCCGATATCGCCGCGCTTTTTGTGAAGCGCTATCCGCTATCACCTTCTGTTATTTTTTACTTGTTTAAAAAGCCAGTCTCTAGCCGCTTTGATATAAAAGAATTTGCGCGCGGATGCCATGTGATCGACCCCTTTAAAAGTCAGGAAGGTAATATTCCCGTTTTTATCGAGATAGCTATTGATCTGATGGGTTAGTGATTTCTGATTATCGACAGGAAAAATCAATGAAGGGTCAAGCGTCTCTTCAGGACGGATAACTACGCCACCGGCTTCTCTCCAGACGGGGACACATTTTTCATTCCACGGGGTCGCATTGTGGTCTTCTGTTCCAGTGATAATCAGCAATTTTTGCCGAGCAAGACTACGAACATCACTAGGCCGCTGTTGACCGGCAATAATTAGACCGGCAGCAAAAGTATCAGGATGCTTCGCCATAAGCCAAAGAGAGGTCATCGCTCCCATTGACCATCCGGTGCAATAGACTCTTCTAGGATCAATTTTTAAGACTTTATCGCGGCGATCTTCGAGATTGGGATTACCGTAATTCCATGTGTTTTTTAGAAGCGATTCGACCAGCTTATAGGTGTTTTCGACATCATATGTATGTTCCCAATAGTCATTCATGGTTGTCCGCTCGTAACGGGGCGTGATTACAACACATTCATGCTCCGCCTGTTCTTCAGGCAGACTCCACAGACTAGCGATACATTGCTCGGTTAATGTTTGGGTACAATTCCCGTCATAACTGGTGCCGGAATGGGTAATAGCTAATAATAGTGGATAGGACTGGCGCTCTCCTCCGGCTTTCAAAAAAGACTTCGGCAAGTAAATACTATATTCCAACCATGCCGAACGCGTATCATCCCACCACCAGTGATTTTGTTCCCAATCATCGACACCGCGAATAACGACATGATTCCCTCGGCGATCAGAATTGCTCCATGCGGCTTTACTGGGGGGATAAAGACTTCCTTTAACAGATTTAATCGCTTTATTTTGCAGGATAACCACTCTGTCACTATCTGCTGTTGGAAGACTTAGATCTGAATCATGCGCAAATTCGATAATGACATATGAGCCATTTTTTGCGGCATTTCGTCCTAATTGAGGCGCATCATTCGTATAAATGGCGACTATAGAGCGATCTTTTGCGGGTTCAGTAGATTGATTTTTATCTGGCTCTTGCGGCATACCCGCAAAAAAGCCCTTAGCCACAGGGTAAACCGCCGCCTTATAACTATCCAATTTTAAACTGCTGGGATCAATATCGCTATCGTATTCCACAGCAATACCATAAACTTTTTCACCGCCACCCGTCACTTCACAAAGCGCATAGACTCTCTGAATACCCGATGTTTTGGCCTGATCTGACTTGCTATCCAGATCAGGGGCGGCGGCTCTAAATCCGTTACCATTTCCCAAGGCATATGATTTTTGTGTCCCCAATAAAGCGCCTGCTAAAGTTGCTCCGGCTGCCACAAAATTCCGTCTTGAGACCTCGGTCATCGTTTTTCTCTGCTTTCAAGGAAAAGATATCTATCAAATTTCTAACATTCTTTACAATGAATATGCCCTGAAAAGGACATTTCACGATAAAGATTAGGCTTAAGAAAGCAGAGGAAGGATCAATTTTTAAAGAATAAAGATCAGGCCTTTTCTTGCTGCATCAGAGCAATCGCAGCATCGCTCGCCAATTGGTCGGCTCTTTCATTATCGGGATGTCCGGCATGCCCTTTGACCCATTTCCACGCAATGTCATGTTGGCGGGTCAATGCTAAAAGTTGCTTCCACAAATCGGCATTTTTAACCGGTTTTTTAGCCGCAGTAAGCCAGCCATTTTTTTGCCAGCCGTGAATCCAGCGGGTCAAGCCATCCATTACATATTTGCTATCGGTGGAAAGCTCTATCTGGCAAGGCTTTTTAAGGCAGGAGAGGGCTTCAATAACAGCCTGTAATTCCATCCGGTTATTGGTTGTGGGATTTTCAGAACCGGAAATCGCTTTTTCATGCCCCTGATAACGAAGAAGCGCACCCCAGCCACCAAAGCCGGGGTTGCCTTTGCACGCGCCATCCGTCGCGATCATGACGATTTTATCTTGTGTCGAGGAATCAGGCATCAAGTCAGAAGCCCAAAGACTCGAAAGAAGCCTCTCGATAAAAACGCAGTCTCTTGAAAAAGTCACGCGGGTCTTTTGGCACAACCAAAGCATCAGGCGGCGTATTGACCCAATCCCATGCCCGCGTCAGCAAGAAGCGCAAAGCTGCTCCCCGCAGCAAGACAATAAAGGCGGCTCGCTCTTCTTCCGTCAGGGCAAAGCTCTGATGATAGCCTTTAATCAAAGCTTTCGCATGATCGGCAAGGAAATGGTTCTCTTGATCGAAACACCATGCACTATAGGTAATGGCTAAATCCCATGCACGGACTTCGGTGCAGGCAAAATAGAAATCGATAACGCCTTTTAAGCTGTCGCCTTCAAATAACACATTATCGGGAAATAAATCGGCATGAATAACTGAACGGGGCAGATCTTTCGGCCAGAATTCATCGAGATAATCCAGCTCTTTTTTAACCTCGTCCCCCATATGGGCTTCGATCTGGTTCATGGCTTCAAAACCACATTTTTCAGCCAGAATATGCCAATTTTCAAGATCGAGGCTGTTTTTCCGATTTTCCGAAAAATGGGTCAGACTTTTATGCATTTTACCCAGCATTTCACCGGTAGCACGGGTCTGTTCCGCATTAGGGGTGGGCGTCCAACGCCCTTGCAAAAATTCGATCAGGCAGGCAGGCCGTCCAGCCAATGTCTGTATCTGTTTTCCGTCATGGCTTTTCCATGCTTTGGGAACTGGCAGATTTTCAGCCGCCAAATGATCGGTCAAAGCCATAAAGAAAGGCAGCTCTTCGGGATTTACCCGTTTTTCATATAATGTCAGAATATACGAGCGGACATCGGTCGTAATCAGGTAATTGCTGTTTTCGACGCCTTCAGTAATCCCTTTTATCGACAGCAACCGGCCTGAATCCGGATAAAGATCTAAGAATGAAGAGACTTCCTCATCGCTGACCGAAGTATATACAGCCATGTACCACTATTCCTGCTTTATCGAATGGCTCAACATAATTCCTCTCCTGTCCTCTTTGGCATAAGACAGGATTGAAAATTACACTGGCATTTTTGAACACCATTCTTTTATTTTTATTCGACCTTTTGTTACGCCTTACCTGTTTTTTATCAAGTCGGGCGATAGGCTATTTCTTTATAAGCAAGGCAATAATGGGGCAGAATCGGCAAAAATTTTGCCGATAGCGTATTTATTTACACTTTCCCGTCTTCTTTTGCCTTATTTTCCTTGTTGCCAAGAAGCGCCGGTTCAAAAATCAAAGCGCAAATCAGCGTCCAGACCAAAGAAATCATCAAGATTTTGCCCATGCTGGCCGTTCCCGGATGAGAAGACAGCCACAGACTACCAAAGGCCGTGCCTGTTGCCATAGCCGAGAAAAAGACAGCATGCGCCAAACTAGATTGCAGCAGGTTGCGT
The DNA here is from genome assembly GCF_000175255.2 of Zymomonas mobilis subsp. mobilis ATCC 10988. NCBI lineage: Bacteria > Pseudomonadati > Pseudomonadota > Alphaproteobacteria > Sphingomonadales > Zymomonadaceae > Zymomonas > Zymomonas mobilis. Next base: position 1,762,039 of record NC_017262.1, read on the forward strand.
TCGCCATTCCGCCAAGCCATAACAAAATAAATATGAAAGGCCACACCCACCCCGAATAACAGCGGGAAGGCGATAATATTGGCGAAGTTGATCGGCTGGTCAATGATAACGCAGCTTGCCAAAGTCAGGAAAATCGAAAGGATAATCGGTGCCAAGGTAAAGGCGACCTCCCGAACATTCCGAAGAACGATAAACAGCAAAAGACAGACGGTAATAAAGGCAAGAATACCCGCTTCGATAAAGGCCTTGGCAATCGTATAGGCGGCGGCTTGGGTCGAAATCGGCATACCCGAAGCTGTCGGAACGATCTTCTGAACCGCTTTCGCAAAGCGGATAAGATTTTCATTGTTATTGCTGTCGCCTGACGGGAAAACTTCGATGCGGATACGGCCATCTTTCGTTGTCCAGCCCTCTTTCAAAGTCTGGGGTAAGGCTTCTGGTGTTACCGCTTCGGCTTGTAGCATCGCCCTCATTTGATCAAGCATGACCGCCAAGGGCATACAGAACATTTCATTGGTAGCCTGTCGCGTTGCCGCAGAACTTCTGGCAAGGCTATCGAGCGAATCTGCCAAGCTACGAGCATCGCTGGCCGAGGCTTGGGTGCTGGTGCCTGCCGCTTCTCTCAAAGAGGTCGCCGTTTGCCGCAAGGAAAGCTGTACTTCCTCATCGCTTGGGGCAGCCTGCGTCTCAATCGGGTTAACCGTCGGATCAAGGATCATATTGGCATCGGAAATAACCGCCAATTTGGGTTCTTGATTGGTCGGCACAAAACTGTCGATCGTGACGACCTGATCGACTTCCGGCAATTTGGACAGGCGTTTCACCCAGTCTTCGGCTGTTTTGCTATTCGGGGCGACAATATCAATCGTGTTCGGTGTCTGATTAGGGTCTTTCATCAAGGACAAAAGAGTCGACATCGCTTCCCCTTTGGGATTCCTCAAATGCAACGGGTTAAAGTCGAATTGTACCCAAGGCAGAAGAATGATGCTAATCAGGGTCAGCCCCAAAAAGCTTCCGATAACCCAACGTCTTTCTTTAACCAGAAAATGATCGACTGGCGCCATATTGCGCCAACCCACATGATGCCGCGGTGGGCGAGGGCGAAACAGCATTAAAAAAGCGGGCAGCATCGTTACCGAGAAGAACAAGGCAATCAAAATGCCAACACCGGCAATCATCCCTAATTCGGAAATCCCGATATAGGCTGTCGGCAAAAAGGACAGAAAACCAAGGCAAACGGCACCGGCTGCCAATAACAAGGAATGACCCAACGCATTGGCGGCATTCAAAAGCGCCGTGGGCTGATTGGGTTCTGTTTCCAATTCGGCTAAAAAACGTACCGAAAGCTGAATCCCAAAATCTACCCCTAAACCGACAAAAAGCGGAATAAAGGCGACAGAAATGAGGTTGAATCGCCCGACTGTTATCAGACCAACCGCAGCCGTCACAATCAATCCGGCAATGGTCGTCAACATAATTGCCGCAACAATACTGGGGGAGCGCACCGCCAACCACAGGGTGATAAGCATCGCGCCAATCATTGCGCCTGCAACCAACCAGATTTTATCCGCTAAAGAAGCAAATTCTTCATCCGCCAAAGGCACGGATCCGGTTAAACGGATATCGACGCCATGATCGGCATCCAATTTCAGATCACTAGCAGCCTTATGAATAGCATTGCTGGCCTCAATCCCCGGCATCAAAGCACTTAGATCAAGAACAGGCTGTGCCAAAATTAACCGTTTTAGAGGCGGTTTCAGTGCTGGATTTTTGCTTGAGAAAAGCAGTTGCCAAGAAAACCATGTCTGTTTTCCAGAAAGCTGGTCACGGATAGCCTTATCAATCGAACGGATTGGGGTCTGGATTTGATCCAGATTAGCCATATGGCGGTTGACCCCCATCAACATGGTATTCAGGGCGTTATTGATTCCTCTTAAAGAAGGATCGGAAGCCAGAGGGCCTAAAAAAGGCTGTGCTGAAATCAGCTGTTGCATCGTATCTTGAACATCCGGCAACTGGCCGAACAAGATACCTTCACGGGCAAAAAATTCGCCGCCATCAGGTCGCGTCACCGTCAGAAAATGCTTTTTATCCTGTCCCAATTTCTCGCTTAATCGGGCGGCAGCAGATTCTGCCAATTCCGGTGTTTGTCCTTCCACAACGATCAGGGTTGTCCCCCCTGTAGATGGAAAAGCATCGGCAAATCTATCTTCATTGACGCGATAGGTTACCTTGGGAGAAATAAGGGTCGCCGTATCCGTATTGATCGCAAAATGGCTCGCCGCGAAATAGGCAGAGACCAGCGTTAAGAAAAGGGTGAAGGCGAGAACAGGCAGAGGAAAGCGACAGCTTATACCTGCGAGACGCGTTACAAGAAAACGATGCATGATGTGTCCGATATCACGAGATCAATCCGTATGGCTAGCCCAAGCGCCTTAGCTGTTACAACCGGACGATTCAGAATAAAAGATAACTTGGATCATAAAGTCATATCTTCTGTTACTTTTGTAGTCAGTTCAACGACTTCGACAGGCTTTGAGTTCCGTTGTAATGCAGCCGTTACGGCAGCAACGATGCCATCAGCATCAAGACCAGCTTCGGCATATTGCCGTTCTTGCTTGTCCTGCGGCTGGAACCGATCCGGCAGACGCAGGGTGCGGATTTTCAATCCGTCATCCATCAGGCCTTCATCCGAAGCCATCGTCAGGACTTGGGTTGCAAAACCACCCAAAGCGCCTTCTTCAATGGTAATAATGACCTGATGGCTTTTCAGAAGTTGGCGGGTCAGCGCTTCATCCAAGGGCTTAGCAAAGCGCATATCAGCAACCGATGTCGACAAACCTTGAGCATCAAGCCGATCGGCAGCCTTCAAGGATTCTTCCAATCGAGTGCCGAGAGATAGGATAGCAACCTTTTTACCGCGACGGATCAGGCGACCTTTCCCGATAGGCAGAATTTCCTTTTCGCCTTCCAAGGAGACACCCACACCATTACCACGCGGATAACGCACCGAGATCGGGCCTTGGTCATAATGCGCCATGCTATGCACCATATTGGCCAATTCCCGTTCATCGGAAGGCGCCATCACGACCATATTCGGGAGATTAACCATAAAGGCGAGGTCGAAGCTACCCGCATGGGTTGCCCCATCGGCACCGACAAGACCCGCACGATCGACGGCGAAGCGCACCGGCAAATTCTGGATAGCGACATCATGCACCAACTGGTCATAGCCGCGCTGCAAGAAGGTCGAATAGAGACAACAGAAAGGCTTGTAACCGGCAGCCGCTAAACCAGCTGCAAAGGTTACGGCATGTTGTTCGGCAATACCGACATCAAACATTCTTTCAGGAAAATATTGCTGGAAGCGATCAAGACCGGTGCCAGTCGGCATAGCTGCCGTAATGGTCACAATCTTATCGTCTTGCTTAGCTTCCTTGATCAGCTGTTCCGAGAAAACAGAGGTATAGCTGGGAGGCCCCGGGGGGGCTTTCGCCTGCTTGCCGGAAACCACATCCAAGCGCTGCACGGCGTGATATTTATCCTTGGCCGCTTCAGCCGGAGCATAGCCTTGGCCTTTGCGGGTGACGACATGCACCAAAATGGGGCCGTCCTTGGCATCGCGGACATTTTCCAAAACCGGAATGAGCTGATCTAAATTATGACCATCCACGGGGCCAACATAGTAAAAGCCCAGCTCTTCAAAGAAGGTGCCACCGGTTGCCATACCACGCGCATATTCATCAGCCTTGCGGGCAGCCGTTGCCAAGCCTTTTGGCATCCGGTTGACAACACCGCGCATGATATCGCGCAAATTCATGAAAGGCCGTGAGGAAATCAGGCGGCTCAAATAAGAAGATAAGGCGCCTACCGGCGGTGAAATCGACATTTCATTGTCATTCAAAATGACAATCAGGCGCTTACCCGCCGCCTTGGCGTTATTCATAGCTTCATAAGCCATGCCTGCCGTCATCGAGCCATCACCGATAATCGCAACCGCTTTGTCATCGCTGTCGGATAATTTGCTGGCCATCGCAAAGCCGAGCGCCGCAGAAATAGAAGTCGAACTATGCGCGGCTCCAAAAGCGTCATATTCGCTCTCCGCGCGCTGCGTAAAGCCCGATAAGCCGTCACGTTGCCGCAATGTCCGAATACGATCACGGCGACCTGTTAAAATCTTGTGAGGATAGGTTTGATGCCCAACATCCCAGACCAAAGCATCTTTGGGCGTGTTGAAAACATAATGAAGGGCTACCGTTAATTCGATAACCCCTAGACCGGAACCGAGATGTCCGCCGGTCACACCCACTGCCGAGATGGTCTCTTTCCGTAATTCATCCGCCAATTGCCGGAGGCTGTTGCGATCTAATTGACGCAATTCTGCCGGTGTCTTGATCTTGTCTAACAACGGCGTCTTTTTATTCGGAAACATAGGCCTGAAATCAAACTCTGCATTAGGCATTTACCCGATAAAACGAAAAGCGGTTTTAACAAGGTAAAGACTTTATCTGAAAAATATTTCGTCGCCTTCATAAGGCAAACGCGGCTTTTCTGTACACTTTCACCGCCTGGATGTAAAAATAATAAAGCAAGCGAGCAAAAGGCCAGCTATCAAAGAATTTCCCGCTATTAAACCCGAAAAGATTTCTGCCATGGCTGAAATCGGGGCGAAAATCCTGATAATAGGCTTTAAATGGCAAATTATTTATGACGGTAGGCTTAATAGCCTGTAAAAATTTGTAACAATATTTTTTGTTTTTGCAATAAACAAAAACAAATGCCTCCGATTAGAAATCGGAGGCATTGTTTGCTTGAAAATCAAGACAGGACGGAAAACCGTTTTCCTGTTTTGAAATTAGAAAGCGCTCAGGAAGAGTTCTTCAACTTCTTTCTGATCACCCTGACGCGGGTTGGTCAGAGCACAAGCATCTTTCAGAGCGTGGTCAGCAAGAAGCGGCACATCTTCTTTCTTAGCACCCAGCTCGGTCAGATTTGCTGGAATACCAATGGAAGCAGCCAGATCGCGAACAGCCTGAATGGTGGCTTCTGCGCCTTCTTTATCGCCGAGATTGGCGATATCGAGACCCATAGCAACACCAACGTCTTTCAGACGACCAGCAACGACAGAGGCGTTATAAGCCAGAACATGCGGAAGCAGAACAGCGTTGCAGACACCATGCGGCAGGTTGTAGTAACCGCCCAACTGGTGAGCCATAGCATGGACATAACCAAGCGAAGCGTTGTTGAAGGCCATACCAGCGAGGAATTGGGCATAAGCCATAGCTTCACGAGCTGGCATATCCTTACCGTTGTCGCAAGCGGTCTTCAGATTCTTAGCGATCATGGAAGCTGCTTTCAAAGCGCAAGCATCGGTGATCGGAGTAGCTGCCGTTGAAGAATAAGCTTCAAATGCGTGGGTCAGAGCATCCATACCGGTGGCGGCGGTCAGGCCTTTTGGCATACCAACCATCAACAGAGGATCGTTGACGGAAACCATCGGGGTAACGTGACGGTCAACAATGGCCATCTTAACGTGACGGACTTCATCAGTGATGATGCAGAAACGCGTCATTTCAGAAGCCGTACCAGCCGTCGTGTTGATTGACATCAAAGGCAGGGCAGGTTTCTTAGATTTGTCGATACCTTCGTAGTCTTTGACTTCACCACCATTGGTTGCGACCAGAGCGATGGCTTTGGCGCAGTCATGGGGAGAACCACCACCGAGGGAGATGACGAAGTCTGAATTGTTATCCTTCAGGATCTTAAGGCCTTCCAGAACTGCGGTAACAGTCGGGTTCGGCATAACGCCATCATAAACAGCAGAATTAATACCCTGTGTTTTCAACAGGTCAGCAACCTGCTTCACAACACCGGATTTGTTCATGAAAGCATCAGAAACGATCAGGGCATTTTTAAAGCCGCTGCCGTTAAGATCCTTGATTGCTTTTTCAAGCGAACCTTCGCCCATTTCGTTGACGAAAGGAATATAAAAAGTTGAAGAAGCCATAGCTATAACCTCACCCTACATACTAGTTTAAAGCAACAACCCGAAAACAACCATTTTCGCGAAATCGCTTTCTATTGTTTTTGCGTTTTAATCCCGTTTTCGAGACGTTTTCTCAAAGTTTTTCCTGAAAACGAGTAAAATCACCAATTTTACGCATTTTCAGCAATCGGGCAGCGCAAAAGCAATATGTCTATCAGTTTTATCAGATCAAGGGGTTCGCTTTATTCCAGCACATTTATAGTCTGTTTAACGAAGCGACCTCTATTTTCTGAAAGCCGAGATTTTTCTACTCGCGACAGCGGTGATGAGCAAGGCTGCTTGTTCTTTCTAAATATGTATTTTTTACATCAAGACTTATGCAAATTATGAAAAAGTTGTCTTTTTATTATGAAGTATTATTTAATAATTGGGATGTGGTTACCGATTTTGCCTTTAAATTAAAATAATAAATTTCAGGCGAAATATTTTAAAATAAAACATTTATGTTAAATTTTAAGAAAGGAAATTTTGAAGAATCTGTTATTTTGTTCGTTTTTGAGGCTTTTTAGGGAAAGATAAGACTAAAAATAACATAGTTGTTAGGCATTCATTCCAATTTATTGTTCAAATATTAAAAGCCAAATTGTAAATAGAAAACAAGAAAATATCGTATATGGTAAAATATACTGTATAAATTGCACGACATTAAAATAAAGACATTTTCAGATATCTAAATAGATTATGAAAAAGAAATAAAAGAATAATTTATAAGGATGCAGAGGAATAGTCAGAAAAAGAAGCTATGGGGGTCGCGGTAGCTTGAGGAGGAGGGGGGGGAAGTGCTACCGCCACCCGCTCTGCCAAAATAGGGATATTCATCCATAATAAAAATAGAAAAAAAAGAAAATTATCGTTTCCATTTTTGATCTAATCAATTGTCTCAAACGCTGCATCAAAAGCAGCTTGTTCTTTCTTCTGCTCAAAATGGCAGATCAGGCTTTCCTCAAAAAACGCAAAAAGACAAAAAAAATTGCAGCGGTAATGAAAAAATAAAAGAAATTTTGAAAATTTTTGCCGCTTTTATGTGGAAGCGGATATTTTATCTATTTACAGTCTCGACGAGACAATCTTTGTTGTTTTTAAACAAAAATCAGTAAGATGATGCTGTTTTGGAAACAATGATTCAACGGGGGGATATATTTTTATGAAGCGTTCCTTGCTATTTTTGCTAGCGACCAGTGCCATCGCTTGGCAGGCACAAGCGATACCAGCTGGAAATTCTGCACCTCAACCTATGGCGATATCTGAAACGATTCCGGCTGCGGTTGATAAACCTTATAGCGGTCTCATCCGTCTTAATGTCGATGCCACAGACACGCAGCGCGGCATTGTTCGGGTAACGGAAACGATTCCTGTTCAGGCTGGTGCGCTGACTTTGCTCTATCCTGAATGGTTGCCGGGACATCATAGTCCATCAGGCCCCATCGAAAAATTGGCAGGTTTGATTGTTACCGCCAATAATCAGGTTATTCCTTGGCAACGCGATTCTGTCGATGTTTATGCCTTTCATCTTGATATTCCGGCAGGCGTGACCGAAATCACCGCCCAATATCAATATCTCTCTCCTACTTCGGAGTCGCAGGGAAGAATCCAGTCCACACCGGAAATGGTCAATTTGCAGTGGAATACGCTGGCTTTATATCCGGCCGGATATTTTACCCGCCAAATCCAGATACAGCCGACCGTTATTTATCCAACGGGTTGGAAATCGGCTTCTGCTTTAGAAATTTCTGGTATCACACCTGATGGACAGACACCCAATGTCGTCCAATATAAAACTACCGATTTTGATACGCTAATTGATTCGCCGGTAATGGCGGGTCGTTATACGCGGACAGAAACGCTCGCCCCCGGGGTTCGTCTCAATCTTATAGCAGACAAACCCGAAGATATGGTGATGACGGACAAACAGCTTAACGCGCATCGCCAGCTTATTACTCAAGCCGTAAAACTTTACGGCGCACAACATTATAGCCATTATGATTTCTTGCTGGCTTTGTCCGAAAAGCTCGGTGGTATTGGCTTAGAACATCACCAATCTTCCGAAGATGGGGAAGGGGCTGATTACTTCTCGAAATGGGATAAATCAGCCGTTGGTCGTGATCTCCTCGCCCATGAATATAACCATAGCTGGAATGGTAAATATCGCCGCCCTGCTGATCTTTGGACACCGGACTATAAAACGCCGATGCGGGATAGCCTCCTTTGGGTGTATGAAGGTCAAACCCAGTTTTGGGGTTATGTATTGGCCGCGCGTTCCGGTCTGTGGCAGCAAAAAGATGCCTTGGAAGCCTTGGCTTTGGTGGCTGCCACTTACGACAATCGGGCAGGCCGCCGCTGGCGTCCGGTGGAAGATACCACTAATGATCCGATTATTTCGCAACGCCGCCCCAAAGGCTGGCTAAGCTGGCAACGTTCCGAAGATTACTACAGTGAAGGTCAGTTGATCTGGCTTGATGTTGATAGCCTGCTCCGGCAACAGACTCATGGCAAACATTCGCTTGACGATTTTGCAAAAGCCTTTTTCGGAATGCGTGACCGTGATTGGGGTGAGTTAACCTATAATTTTGACGATGTCGTCAAAACCTTAAATGACATCATGCCTTATGACTGGGCAGCCTTCTTTAACCAGCGTTTGAATCAGCGTTCGACTCATGCGCCTTTGGACTGGATCAGCCGTGGCGGTTACAAACTGGTTTACAGTGATGAGCCAACCGACTGGATCAAAGGTGTTGAAGGCGCGCGCCATATGGCCGAGTTGTCTTTCTCTTTGGGATTATCGACTTCTGAAAAAGGCAAAGTCTCTTCGGTTATGTGGGATAGCCCTGCCTTTAACGCTGGATTGACCGTAGGAAGTGAATTGGTCGCGGTTGATGGTCATGCCTTTAGCAATGATCTGCTAAAAACAGCGATCAAAAATGCCAAGGCCAATAAAACGCCGATCAAATTGCTCATCAAGCAAGGCGATAATTATCGGGATGTCGCGATTCCTTATTATGACGGCTTGCGTTACCCGCGCCTTGAGAAAATCGATAAAACCCATAGCTATCTCGAGGATTTACTCGCAGCCAAAAATTAATTTTGATCCATGATGAAAAGCAGTCAGGTATAAAGCCGATTTCGGTGCTTGCCTGACTGCTTTTTCAGTCTTATTGAAAAAGAGTGCAGATTTCTTCTCCTCTCCGTCTGGAATTAGACAAATCAGCCCTGATGGCAAACTGGCAAAGTTTGAACCGGATAACGGCTGGTCATTGTGGTGCCGCGATCAAGGCCAATGGCTATGGTTTAGGGGCTGAACGCGTTCGTCATTATCTGGCACAGGCCGGATGTCGCGATTTTTTTGTTTCCAGTTGGGATGAAGCTCGCTTACTCGATAGCTCGGAAAAAGATTTCTCCCTTTCTGTTCTCCATGGCCTAAGGGAAGATGACCTCGGCTATGCTCTGAATTCTTCGGTCAAGCCGGTTTTATGTAGTCCAGCGATGATTGCCCGCTGGAAAGCTCACGCGCCGAACCGTCCCTGCGATGTCATGGTCGATACTGGAATGAATCGGCTGGGTCTTTCGATGGAAGAGGCGGGTTCAGGCCTGCTGGATGGTCTTTCTATCGACAATATTTTGAGCCATCTGGCCTGTGCAGACGAGGCAGATCACCCGCTTAATCAAAAGCAGCTTGAACGCTTTCGGATTTTAGCCGCCAGAAAACAGGCAAAACGCTATAGTTTGGCTAATTCTGCCGGTATTTTTCTCAGCAAAGACTATCATTTTGATCTGGCGCGTCCGGGCTTGGCGCTTTACGGCGGCCTGCCTGTTCCGCAATCCAAAGATATTCTGAAACCCGTCGTTGCTATTGCCGCCCAAGCCATTCAGGTAAGAGAAGTCAGCGCCGGTGAGGCGATTGGCTATGGTGCTTGTTTTGTCACGCCCAAAAAAATGCGGGTGGCTATTTTGCATGTCGGTTATGCTGATGGGTATTGGCGGGCTTTCTTTGAAAAAGGCCATGCCCGAAAAGACGGCGTTATCTGTCCTTTGGCTGGTCGGGTTTCTATGGATATGATAACGGTTGCCTTGCCGGATGCATTGACAGCTCAAGAAGGTGACTGGTTCTCGGTTGATTTTGACTTGCCTTCCGCCTCACAACAGACCGGATTATCCCAATATGAACTACTGACGGGCTTGGGACATCGTTACCAATCTGTCTGGCAGGCAATATAAATGCCGCCATTATCTAATAATGTAGAGAGAGGATCAGCATTGCTTTTCCCTATTCGGTGCTTGGCCGCCATTGGTCGTTTGTTTATTGCTTTTTTGGCTGGCATCGGTCGGATAGCCCGTTTCGGAATAACGATTTTGTTGAGAGGCGCTTTACCGCCTTATTATCCCGGTCGTTTTTTCCACGAATTTTTTGAAATCGGCTGGAATTCGCTTCCAGTTGTGGCCTTAACCGCTGTTTTTACCGGATCAGCCTTGGCACAACAGGTCTATGCTGCGGCCAGCCGTTTTTCAGCGCAATCGACAGTTCCGGCGGCGGTTGTTATCGGTATGGTTCGGGAATTAGGCCCCGTTTTGGTCGGATTGATGGTTGTCGGTCGGGTCACTTCTGCGATCGCCGCCGAATTGGGCGCTATGCGGGTGACCGAGCAAATTGATGCGATGGAAACGCTGCATACAGATCCCTATCGCTATCTTTTGGCACCTCGCCTTTATGCAGCTACCCTCGCTTTGCCTTTCTTGGTAATGCTGGCCAATGTTATCGGCATTTTCGGGGGCTATCTTCTTTCAATCAGCAAATTGGGCTTTAACCCTGAAAATTATCTCAAGGTAACACGCGAATTCCTAAAGGCCGAAGATGTCCATATGGCGCTGGTAAAATCGACAGTTTTCGGTTTTCTCGTTGCATTATTGGGCTGTTATAACGGCTTTTTTGCCACCGGCGGCGCGGCAGGTGTTGGACGTTCAACAACGCGGGCGGTGGTCAGCGCCTTTATCATGATCCTGTTTTCAAATCTGATGATTACCATGTTCTTTTTCGGATAAAGATTCTTATGCCTCAGACACAGCCTCTCATCCGAATTCGCGGGTTAAAAAAATCTTTTGGCGATCACGCTGTTTTACAAGGCGTGGATATTGATATCGACAAAGGACAGTCGGTTGTCATTATCGGCCAGTCCGGCGGCGGCAAATCGGTTTTGCTGAAAACCATATTAGGCCTGATCGAAGCCGATGCCGGTTCTATCGAAATAGAGGGGCAGGATATTGAAACCATGTCCCAAAGCCAATTGGCTTCTATTCGCGATCATATCGGGATGCTGTTCCAAGGCGGGGCGTTATTCGATTCCTTGCCAGTTTGGCGCAATATTACCTTTGCCATTACCCAAGGTCATTTACGCGATCCCGCCAAAATGCAAAAATTGGCGAGCGAATATCTCGCACGGGTCGGATTGGATGACAGGATTCTCAATCTTCGTTCTGGGGAATTATCGGGAGGGATGCAAAAACGCGTAGCGATTGCACGGGCGATTGCGGCTAAACCCGAAATCCTGTTGTTTGATGAACCGACCGCAGGCCTCGACCCCATTCGCTCTGATGTCATTGACGATTTAACGCTTAGCCTCGTGCGCGATAATGGTATGACCGCAATTACCATTACCCATGACATGGCTTCGGTTTGCAAAATTGCGGATAAGATCGCCTTCCTGCATGAAGGGCGTATTATCTGGACAGGAAATACTCAAGACCTTCGGACAACCGACAATCCCTATGTTCGGCAATTTTTTGATCGCAAAGCCGAAGGGCCCCTTCATTAAACGACCCGATAAAAAGCTGATTTTTTGTTGCATTTAATTGCGATAGATCGAGCGCAAAAATCATATTCGTGATGCTAGCCTGCTTCTGATTTCTATTGGAAATGGGTATTAATAATGTCGAACATCACTATTGACGATTTTTTAAAAATAGACATTCGGGTAGGCAAAATTATCGAAGTGCAGGCTTTCCCAGAAGCCCGTAAACCGGCATGGAAATTGGTCATTGATTTCGGGGCAGATATCGGGATTAAACGCTCAAGCGCCCAGATAGTCGATTTCTACACTGCCCAAGATTTAATAGACCGTCAGATTCTGTGCGTTGTCAATCTCCCGCCAAGACAAATCGGGCATTTCTTCTCGGAAGTTTTGACCTTGGGCGTGTCCGATGCCGAAGGGCGCGTTATTCTCATTTCGCCGGAACAGTCGGTGCCACTCGGAACACGGCTATTTTAACGTAAAATACCTTCATATTTTACAAGGACAGAGTATGGACATCATCGGAAGGCTCTGTCCTTCAATCTCGCTCTCTTCCGCGCGTTTTCGACATAATTTTGACGTCTCTGATTTTACGACAGCCGGATAGGCGGCTTTAAAAGGTATCCGCCCCATGGACTCAACCCTATATTGCGATCTTTTCCTTTTTATCATCTCCATTATCGCGGGCATCGTCGATACATTGGGCGGGGGCGGGGGGCTAATTACGGTTCCTGCCTTGGCTTTAACCGGAATGGGTGCCGTGACCGCCTTAGGAACTAATAAATTCCAATCGGCTATTGGTGAATTCTCTGCTGCCTTACACTTTTGGAAAAGCCGTCATCTCAAATTACGACCATTATATTTGTCTTTATTCTCGACGGTCATCGCTTCTGCCTTGGGAACAATTCTACTTCAAATTTGCGACGAAAAAAGGCTTAATAAAATTGTCCCATGGCTTCTTCTATCGGTTTTTCTTTATTATATTTTTTCTCCGACCTCTTATTCCCAGCCCGAGAAAGAAAGCCTTCCCGAAAATCCAAAATTACTGCCCTGTCTTGGCGGGGCTGTCGGATTCTATAACGGTTTTTTCGGGCCAGGTACAGGCGCGATCTGGACAATTATCTTGAATCATATCTACAGATTACGTCTGAATATCGCGACAATGTATGCAAAACCGTTAAATATCGCAGGCAATGTCACGGCACTGACTATCTTTATAGGGGGTGGCAAAGTAAACTATTTCGCCGCTTTAATGATGGGTATCGGGTCTTTTCTGGGCGGCCAAATAGGGGCTTATTTGGTCATTTATAAAAGCTCTAAATTGTTACGGCTGTTATTTCTAACAATTATGTTGGTTTCTGTGACTTTCAGCTTTCTCAAATATTACAATCATCTTTAAGTCTGAAAGACAAATCAGGGTCAGCTTCTAAAAAACTGACCCTAATCTTGACCGCCTATTTGGGTTGAAGCATCCGTTTTAAATAATGGCCAGTATAGCTTCCCTCAGTCTCGGCCACTTTTTCTGGCGTGCCAGCCGCAATAATCTGACCGCCACCAGTGCCACCTTCGGGACCCAGATCAATTAGCCAATCAGCTGTCTTAATGACATCCAGATTATGCTCGATCACGACAATGCTATTTCCTTGATCGACTAGGGCATTCAGAACTTCCAGCAATTTTCGGACATCTTCAAAATGAAGACCCGTGGTTGGTTCATCAAGAATATACAGCGTTCGCCCTGTTGCCCTTTTTGACAATTCTTTTGCCAATTTAACGCGTTGCGCCTCACCGCCTGATAAAGTCGTCGCTTGCTGACCAACCTTGATATAGCCCAAACCAACACGGGCAAGCATTGCCATCTTGTCACGGATAGAAGGCACCGCTTCAAAAAATTCTGCTGCCTGATCGACCGTCATATTCAAAACATCGGCAATAGATTGGCCTTTGAATTTGACCTCCTGCGTTTCGCGATTATAGCGCGCACCATGACAGACATCACAGGTGACATAAACATCCGGCAAGAAATGCATTTCGATCTTTTTGACGCCATCACCTTGGCAAGCCTCACAACGCCCGCCCTTGACGTTAAAACTAAAACGACCGGCTTTATAACCGCGGGCTTGAGCCTCCGGTAATTTGGCAAACCATTCCCGAATAGCGGTAAACGCACCGGTATAGGTTGCCGGATTGGAACGGGGCGTGCGCCCAATAGGTGATTGGTCAATATCAATCACCTTGTCGAGATGCTCCAATCCCGAAATAGATTTATAGTCACCACTAATCAGCCGCGCACCATTCAATTCTCTGGCCGCCGCCGTATAAAGCGTATCCAAAATCAGGCTGGATTTACCGGAGCCTGAAACCCCCGTGACACAGGTAAAAGTCCCCAAGGGAATAGATGCCGTCACATTTTGAAGGTTATTGGCGGTCGCTCCTTTAATGGTCAGCTTTTTACCATTCCCCTTGCGACGTTTATCGGGAACTGCAATTTCCCGCCGCCCTGAAAGATACGCCCCGGTCAAACTATTAGGACAATCAATAATATCCTGTGGCGAACCGGCGGCAATCACTTTACCACCCATCACCCCCGCACCGGGGCCCATATCGACGACATAATCGGCAAGACGAATAGCATCTTCATCATGCTCGACAACCAGAACTGAATTGCCCAAATCGCGCAATCGCTTCAAGGTTTCAAGCAAGCGATCATTATCACGCTGATGTAAACCGATAGAGGGTTCATCCAACACATATAAAACACCGGACAAACCGGAACCGATCTGACTAGCGAGACGGATGCGCTGACTTTCACCACCAGAAAGTGTGCCGGAAGAGCGGTCGAGGCTCAAATAATCCAGCCCGACATTATCGAGGAATCCCAGCCTTTCGATAATCTCTTTCAAAATGCGTTCAGCAATTTGATTTTGTGCTTCCGTCAGCTTTTCGGGTAACTGTCTGAAAAATTCCAAAGCTGGCTTGACGGTCATCTTGGTCACATCAGAAATATTATGATGGTCAATCAGAACGGCCAAGGCTTCCGGCCTTAATCTCGCACCATGACAGACTTCACAGGGCGCTGCCGATTGATAACGTCCAATATCTTCGCGAATGGTTTCGCTATCAGTCGTTACCAGCCGCCTTTCCAAATTGCGGATCACACCTTCAAAGGCTTTTTCAACCTCATAAATCTGATTACCTTCAGAAAAGCGCAAAGGAATAACTTCGCCTTCACTCCCGTAAAGAATGACATTCTGAATTTTTTCAGGGAGCTTCTTCCAAGGCGTTTCCAACGAGAAATCATAATAACGCGCCAGACTGGATAAAATCTGCATATAATAAGGGCTGGGCGGCGTGCTTCTCGCCCAAGGCATCAAAGCCCCCTTTGCCAAAGAAAGGGATTCATTCGGCACAATCAACCGCACATCAAAATAAGGCTTTTCGCCCAACCCATCACAAGCAGGGCAGGCACCCTGTGGCGCGTTAAAAGAGAAAAGGCGTGGCTCGATTTCAGGAATGGTAAAACCTGATACCGGACAAGAAAAATGCTCGGAAAAAAGCATCGGCTCGAAACGGCCTTCATCGGCTGGCTCGGCAATCGCAATCCCGTCCGCCAATTTTAATGCGGTTTCAAGCGATTGCGCCAAACGGGTTTCCAGCCCTTCTTTGATAACCAGACGATCAACCACAACCTCAATGTCATGCTTGCGTTTCTTGTCAATTTTTGGTGCTTCTTCGATCAGATAATATTCACCATCAATCCGAAGTCGTGAAAAGCCTGCTTTCTGCCATTCGGCCATTTCTTTGCGATATTCGCCTTTTCGTCCTCTGACGACCGGAGCCAATAAATGCAAACGGCTCCCTTCCGGCAAAGCCATCACCCGATCAACCATCTGACTGACGGTCTGCGCGGTAATAGGCAATCCCGTTGCCGGAGAATAAGGAATCCCGACCCGCGCCCATAACAGCCGCATGTAATCATAAATCTCGGTGACTGTGGCGACCGTCGAACGCGGATTTTTGCTGGTCGTTTTCTGTTCGATAGAAATCGCTGGCGATAAACCCTCAATATGATCGACATCCGGCTTTTGCATCATTTCCAAAAATTGGCGAGCATAAGCGGACAGGGATTCGACATAACGCCGCTGTCCTTCGGCATAGATAGTATCAAAAGCGAGGCTGGATTTACCCGACCCCGACAAGCCGGTCATGACGACAAGTTTATTGCGCGGAATATCAATCGAAACATTTTTGAGATTATGTTCGCGTGCGCCGCGAATAGAAATAGTCGAAAGCATAACAGGCAAAAATCCTATCTTTCAGAAAATGGGTCTGGTGATGCGGGGCTATCAATCAGGGCGAGGAAAAGAGATGGATATTCCCCCTTTGTTCTACAAGAGGCTATCCAAAAACGGCAAGGCAAGGGACTTTGAAATCGGCAGAAATGTCATTCTGCTACCGTTCATAGCCATTATAGCGATAAGCGCCATCCCAGCGATTGGACGGATATAAAAGCTGCCTATCCAGATGATTATAGCTGTGATTATAGCGCATAGGATTATGATTATAGGGATTATAACGATGGTTATAGCCCATTGACCCATAACGCGGCACATAGCCAGACCAGCCATAATGACGGATATAGCCGGAATGATCATAACCTCTGACATAACCAGATGAATAACCGTTTCGGATATATCCCGACCGCCCATAATGGCCATAGTGATATCCATGGGGATAAGCCATGGCCGCAACCGAAAGCGTCAAGGCAAGAAGCCCTATTCCAGCCCAGAAAAGATTTTTTCCCATAAGATGACTTCTTCTTTCATAACAGGCGGCGGCATAGCTGCCATGACAAGACATGGCAGCTATTTTTCCGATAAATCAGGCTGGATCAGAATTCTGCTGAATATAGCGTTCCAATCCCATCAGCTCGATCAGATTAAGCTGAGTATTCAGGAAATCGATATGGGCTTCTTCGGCGATCAAAATTTTGACGAACAGATCGCGGGATACAAAATCATGCGTTGATTCTGCATAGGCGATGGCTACTTTCAAATCGCTGACCGCTTTTTTCTCAAGCCGCAAGTCCGTATTCAAAACCGCAGGCACGTCTTCACTAGCGGTAATAGCTTCATAACGCTGCAAGTTAGGCAGGCCGCCAAGATAAAAAATCCGCTCGATCAAAGCATCGGCATGGCCTCTTTCTTCAAGAGATTCTTCGGATTCTTTTCTGGCAAGAACCGAAACGCCCCAATGTTCTAAACTGCGGGCATGGAGAAAATATTGATTGATGACCGTCAATTCATTGGTAAGTTGGCGGTTAAGATGTTCGATTATTTTAGGATCTGCGCTCATTGATGGGTGCCTTTCGCTCTTCAGCTTTTATTAGCCTAGCATTAAAACTTTATTATAAAAAATTAACTTTCCCAATATCATTATCATATAATTCTATCGGAACGGGGCATTACTGTGTTTATATCCGGCCTTTCTCTCCATGATTTCCGGTCACACCAGCAAATACGATTACAGGCCGAAGCTGGGCTGGTAATCCTGACCGGTGAAAATGGTGTCGGTAAAACAAACATTTTAGAAGCGATTTCGTTGCTTTCTCCGGGGCGAGGATTTCGCGGCAGCCCTTTACCTGATCTTGTCCGGCGCGAAGGCGAGGGCGGTTTTGCGATTTCGGCCAAACTGCATCCACTGGAATCCTCAGGCCGAATTGATCCCGTAACCATTGGTATCGGGCTTGCACCTCGGGCATCCTCGCGTCAGGTGCGCGTTAATGGCGTGACGACTTCGGCTAATGCCTTATCGGAATGGCTGGCGATATTATGGCTTACCCCTGCAATGGACAGATTGTTTCAGGAAGGTGCTTCTTCGCGCCGCCGTTTTCTAGATCGGCTGACATTGACGATTTTTCCGTCTCATGCCCGACATTACAGCCGTTATGAAGCGGCGATGCGACAACGGAACAAGCTGCTTTCCGATGAAAAAGGCTATGATCCTCTTTGGTTAGACGGCTTGGAACAGATTATGGCGGAACAGGCGACCCATATTCTTTTGGCACGGCGGCAGCTTGTGGATTTACTATCCGAAGAAATTGCCAAACAGGAAGACGGCCTTTTCGCCAAAGCGGATCTGGCTTTGGAAGAAGGTGTTGATAGCCGCGATCTTGTGACTCATAATTCCGAAGAGATCATGCCGCTTTTGCAAAATATCTGGCAAAAAAGCCGGACAAGCGATGCCGCCATTGGTCGGACATTGCAAGGCGTTCATCGCGCAGATCTAAAGGTCACCCATCATGCCAAAGCCATGCCTGCTGCCCAAAGCTCGACAGGCGAGCAAAAAGCCCTGTTACTTGGGCTTGTGTTGGCTCAAGTTAATCTGATTACCGAAAAAAATGGCCAGCCGCCGGTTCTGTTACTGGATGAGGTTGCGGCGCATCTTGACCCGTCCCGTCGGGCGATTTTATTTGATATTTTGCGATCAAAAGGCGGCCAAGTCTGGATGACCGGTACCGAACCTTCTCTCTTTGAAACCGCAGGGGAGGCCGCCTGCTATTTTCAGCTTGATAAGGGCGAAATTATCTCCGCTTTCTGAAAAAGAGAACCGACTGACTGTATAAAAGGGGATATAAAGATCCGCGCTCTTTTTACCGCTTCCTCCGATAATGTAATATTTCCTTTAAAATCAGGCGGCTTTTGCTTGGGTTATTGGCAACATCCCGCTATAAGTTAAGACTATGGCAACATCAAAACAGCATGACGATTATGATGCAGGATCTATCAAGGTTCTGCGGGGGCTGGATGCCGTTCGCAAACGGCCTGGTATGTATATTGGTGATACGGATGACGGATCGGGTCTGCACCATATGGTGTTCGAAGTTTCCGATAACGCCATTGACGAAGCCTTGGCCGGTTACTGCGATCTGGTAAAAATCGCGATTTATGACGATGGTTCGGTCTCGGTTGAAGATAACGGACGCGGTATTCCAACCGGTATTCATCCCGAAGAAGGCGTTTCGGCAGCTGAAGTCATCATGACCCAGCTTCACGCCGGTGGTAAATTCGATAATAACGCGAATAGTAACGCTTATAAGGTCTCCGGCGGTTTGCACGGCGTGGGCGTTTCCGTGGTGAACGCGCTTAGTGATTATCTTGAATTGACCGTTTGGCGCGATGGACAAGAACACCGGATGCGTTTCGAGCATGGTGTTGCCGTTGAACCGTTACAGGTCGTCGGCGCTTCCGATAAAAGAGGCACGCGGGTTCGCTTCCATCCTTCTGCCGAAACCTTCAAAATTACCGAATTCAATTTTGAAAAGCTGGAACATCGTTACCGCGAATTGGCCTTTTTGAATTCCGGTGTCCGGTTGCAATTAACCGACAAGCGCACCGATCCTGAAAAAACGGTCGAATTATTCTATGAAGGCGGTATCGCTGCTTTTGTGAAATGGCTTGATCGGGCAAAAACAGCGTTAATTCCCGAACCTGTCGCTATTCATGGCGACCGCGATGATGTGATGATTGATGTCGCTCTGGAATGGAACGACAGCTATTATGAACAGGTTCTTTGCTTTACCAACAACATTCCGCAGCGTGACGGCGGTACCCATTTGGCAGCATTCCGCGCTGCTTTGACGCGCACCTTAAACAATTATGCCGATAAATCCGGTCTTTTGAAAAAAGAAAAAGTCCAGCTTACCGGCGATGACATGCGAGAAGGGCTGACTGCAATCATTTCGGTCAAGCTGCCAGACCCGAAATTTTCTAGCCAGACCAAAGATAAACTGGTTTCTTCCGAGGTTCGGCAACCTCTCGAAAGCCTGATGGCCGATAAGATGGCAGAATGGCTGGAAGAAAATCCGGCACATGCCAAGGTCATTATCCAAAAAATCATCGATGCGGCGGCGGCACGTGAAGCTGCCAAGCGCGCTCGTGAATTGACCCGCCGTAAAGGCGTGATGGATATCGCTTCCTTACCGGGGAAATTGGCGGATTGTCAGGAACGTGACCCGACCAAATCCGAAATCTTCATCGTTGAGGGAGATTCCGCAGGTGGCTCCGCCAAGCAGGGGCGTAATCGTCATAATCAGGCCATTTTGCCGCTCAAAGGTAAAATCCTGAATACCGAACGCTCTCGCCTTGATCGGATGCTTTCATCGAAAGAAGTCGGCACGCTTATTCAGGCGCTAGGCACCGGTATCCGCGACGAATTTAATATTGCAAAGCTGCGTTATCATAAAATCGTCATCATGACGGATGCCGATGTTGACGGTGCGCATATTAGAACGTTGCTTTTGACCTTCTTCTATCGCCACATGCCAGAAATTATCGAAAACGGGCATCTTTACATTGCGCAGCCGCCTTTGTTTAAAGTGGCGAAAAACCGTTCCGAGGTCTATCTCAAGGACGAAGCCGCACTTGATAACTATCTGATGGATGCCGGTGTTGCCAGCATGATGCTGCATACCGATAACGGCGATCGTTCCGGTAACGATCTTCATCAGATGGTAGAACATGCCCGCCGGACGCGACTTCTTATGAATTACGTCCCGAACCGCTATTATGCGCCTTTGATTGAAACAGCGGCGTTGGCAGGGGCTTTCCAAAGCGATATCGCGGATGAAAAACGCCAAGATATCTTGAAACAGGTCGCTGAAATTCTGACCCGTTCCGATAGCGAAAGCGATGCCCGCTGGTCGGTTGAATTTATCCCCGAAGGCTTCCTGTTCCGACGCTTATGGCGTGGGGTCACCGATGCCCATACATTGGATTGGAACTTCATTCAGTCATCAGAAGCCGCTAAGCTGCATCAACTGGCACAGGAACAGGCAGAAAGCTATATTTCTGCCCATCCGGCACGGTTAGTCACTCTGGCTGCACAGATGGATGAAGAGGCCGGTCAGGATATCTATCGTCCTTCACAGCTTTTTGAAGCCATTCTGGCAGTCGGTAGCAAAGGCCTTTCGATTTCCCGCTATAAAGGTTTGGGTGAAATGAACCCCGAACAGCTTTGGGAAACCACGTTAGACCCTGCCAACCGTTCGATGCTGAAAGTCGAAGTGGAACAGGCCGATGTCGCTGATGAAATCTTCTCGCGTCTGATGGGCGATGTGGTGGAACCACGCCGTGACTTCATTCAGCAGAATGCGTTATCAGTCGCCAATCTCGACGTTTAAAAACGGTTACTGGGCTTTAGCTGACTTGTAAAAGGCGTCTTCATAGCCTTAAAAACAGAAAAACCGGCCTGATTTTTCAGGTCGGTTTTTTATTACTTTAATTTCGATTATAGCGCGGAGTTTAGAAAGAACGACGCGCTTGAGTTTCGCAAATTCAAAGCTACCCTGACATTATCTAACTCTCAATTCTTATCTCACCGCTATAATTTTACCCCAGAAAACCGTTCTTTTGATGAATTAGGCCATCAAAATAAAGTCGCCTTTCAAAATCTTCTAAGCGCATTACCTACTAAAAATCTAAAATCACTATAAAGGCCAAGCCTGCAGCTTTCCTATAAAAACCATTCTTACCTTTAGGATCTGGCTGTCCCGTTCTATCATTAGACTTTCATTCTACGTCAAAAAAGGGGAGGGAGTATTGGCTGATCCAATGCTGCGTTGTTTTGCTCCGGTAACAAATATCAATAGCCGTCTCTTGATTTTAGGAAGCCTACCGGGGGTCGCCTCTCTTGAAAAAGCGCAATATTATGGTCATCCACGCAACCAATTCTGGCGGCTAATGAGCGATATTATCGGAGAGGATATAGATTCCGCAGCCTACCCCGAAAGGCTTGAAGGGTTACTACGCCATCATATTGGTCTTTGGGATGTCATCGGCACAGCCAAAAGGCAAGGCAGTCTCGATAGTAATATTAAAGAAGTTAGCCCCAATCCTCTGGGGGATTTGATCGGGAAACTACCCAACCTCAAAGCGCTCGCCTTTAATGGTCAAAAGGCCGCCCAATTAGGCATCAAAGAATTACAAAAAATAGGCGCAAAGCTACCTTATTACATTCTGCCGTCCTCTAGTCCGGCACATGCGGTTGCTTATGATGTGAAGAAAGCCGCTTGGATCAAATTACAAGAAATCATTTCAAACTGACTTCAAGCAGTGCCTTTTGAAAGAAAGACACTGCTTGAATAGCTGGATTACTGCGAAATACATTCGAGGAAAGTCACATCCAGCCCTTCGCTGATGGGCTGCAAGTCTTTGACCAGCTGTTGAAAATGGGGCGTTCCGCCATGCTTGCCGATAGCGGCATTATCAGCCCAGCGTTCGATAAAGACAAAATGCCCTTTGCGCTGAAGGTCTTTATGAACATCATATTTGATATTCCCTTCTTCCGCACGGGCAGGCGGCACTGCGGCTTTAATGATTTTCTCAACTTCGGCTTCGTGACCGGCCTTAGCCTGAACCGAAGCCACAATATCAATGGCAGTAGACATTCTATTTTCCTTTATAAAAGGACAGATCACATCGTCCTTGTTCCAAATATAAGGGATAGAAGGCAGAAATCAGCCTTGGAAGAAGGTTTTTTCCTCATTTTAGCCTTCAGGTTTTTTGCGAGGGGTAGGTTTTGTGGTTTGCTTTTAGTTTTTAGGTTTGTGTCGGTGCTAGTTTTGTGGGGATTTTTGTGAAAAAAGCGTTATAAAACAGGTAGTTATAAGAAAGTTTACAAAAATATGAATTTTTTGCTTGCAAGGTTTGGTTTAAATGCATAGAAGGCCTTCACACCGACGGGGCGCACCGCTAAACGGAACGCTCTTAAGGAGAAAATCTTCATGAATTTGAAGGAATTCAAACTTCTTGGTTGACTAAGGTTAGTCAAGGGGTTAAGAGGATTTTTCGCTATTTGACATTGTAAGAATGAGTGAAGGGACATGTGGACGGCGGAGCTGTTCGGTTTGTCTGGCTGACTTAGGTTGGTTAGAGTTTACGGATAGCACCTTAAGTCGTTCATATGTCTAGATTGTAGATATTAAATTATCTGCAGTTTGTGCAAGAACGCCTTAGTCAAAAAGCTCAAGGCTGTTTAGTTGCTGATTTAGGTTGGTGATTAGATGGTAAGAAGTGAACTTGAGAGTTTGATTCTGGCTCAGAACGAACGCTGGCGGCATGCTTAACACATGCAAGTCGAACGAAGGCTTCGGCCTTAGTGGCGCACGGGTGCGTAACGCGTGGGAATCTGCCTTCAGGTACGGAATAACTAGGGGAAACTCGAGCTAATACCGTATGACATCGAGAGATCAAAGATTTATCGCCTGAAGATGAGCCCGCGTTGGATTAGCTAGTTGGTAGGGTAAAAGCTTACCAAGGCGACGATCCATAGCTGGTCTGAGAGGATGATCAGCCACACTGGGACTGAGACACGGCCCAGACTCCTACGGGAGGCAGCAGTGGGGAATATTGGACAATGGGGGAAACCCTGATCCAGCAATGCCGCGTGAGTGAAGAAGGCCTTAGGGTTGTAAAGCTCTTTTACCCGGGATGATAATGACAGTACCGGGAGAATAAGCTCCGGCTAACTCCGTGCCAGCAGCCGCGGTAATACGGAGGGAGCTAGCGTTGTTCGGAATTACTGGGCGTAAAGCGTACGTAGGCGGTTTAATAAGTCAGGGGTGAAAGCCCAGAGCTCAACTCTGGAACTGCCTTTGAGACTGTTAGACTAGAACATAGAAGAGGTAAGTGGAATTCCGAGTGTAGAGGTGAAATTCGTAGATATTCGGAAGAACACCAGTGGCGAAGGCGACTTACTGGTCTATAGTTGACGCTGAGGTACGAAAGCGTGGGTAGCAAACAGGATTAGATACCCTGGTAGTCCACGCCGTAAACGATGATAACTAGCTGTCCGGGTACATGGTATCTGGGTGGCGGAGCTAACGCATTAAGTTATCCGCCTGGGGAGTACGGTCGCAAGATTAAAACTCAAAGAAATTGACGGGGGCCTGCACAAGCGGTGGAGCATGTGGTTTAATTCGAAGCAACGCGCAGAACCTTACCAGCGTTTGACATCCTGATCGCGGAAAGTGGAGACACATTCTTTCAGTTCGGCTGGATCAGAGACAGGTGCTGCATGGCTGTCGTCAGCTCGTGTCGTGAGATGTTGGGTTAAGTCCCGCAACGAGCGCAACCCTCACCTCTAGTTGCCATCATTAAGTTGGGCACTTTAGAGGAACTGCCGGTGATAAGCCGGAGGAAGGTGGGGATGACGTCAAGTCCTCATGGCCCTTACGCGCTGGGCTACACACGTGCTACAATGGCGGTGACAGAGGGCCGCAAGCCTGCAAAGGTTAGCTAATCTCAAAAAGCCGTCTCAGTTCGGATTGTTCTCTGCAACTCGAGAGCATGAAGGCGGAATCGCTAGTAATCGCGGATCAGCATGCCGCGGTGAATACGTTCCCAGGCCTTGTACACACCGCCCGTCACACCATGGGAGTTGGATTCACCCGAAGGCGCTGCGCTAACCCGCAAGGGAGGCAGGCGACCACGGTGGGTTTAGCGACTGGGGTGAAGTCGTAACAAGGTAGCCGTAGGGGAACCTGCGGCTGGATCACCTCCTTTCTAAGGATAGTCGAACATATCGTTAGATAGTTTGACTGTACTGGAACATAAAAAATTCCGCCGTCCTCATGTCCCTTCATCTTGGAAAAAGCCTGTTGAGCACTGTAGAGTGTTTGATGGTGGTAAAGTTAGCCTATGTGCTATTGCCAATGGGCCGGTAGCTCAGGTGGTTAGAGCGCACGCCTGATAAGCGTGAGGTCGGAGGTTCAACTCCTCCCCGGCCCACCATGGTTCAGGTAGGGAATTTCAAAGGGGCCTTAGCTCAGTTGGGAGAGCGCTAGCTTTGCAAGCTTGAGGTCATCGGTTCGATCCCGATAGGCTCCACCAGAAATTATCTGGTTGTTTTCCAAAGAAAGATGAAGAGGAAAAGAGATCCTTCTGATGATATCAGGAGGGTAGGGGATTTATCCCTGAATGTTATTTGAAATTGTGAATGGAAATATTGAAAATCGATGCCGCGACTTCGATTTTTGAATGACTGCTTCGGTGGTTGTTTAGAAAGCGAAAGTTGCAAAAGTAAAGATATTCAATTGATGCTGAGATTTAACAAAAAGCATCATCGGTGGAAGAAGCAATTCTGACATTGATGGTGGAAGTTCTCAAGCGTGAGGTAAGAGCATTTGGTGGATGCCTAGGCATACACAGGCGATGAAGGACGTGGCACGCTGCGATAAGCTACGGCGAGATGTGAGCAATCTTTGACCCGTAGATTTCCGAATGGGGAAACCCATCCTCACCATTTAATTTCGATATTGTTCTGCAGTATCGGAGTTAGGTGGGAAGGATATTACCAAAGTGAATACATAGCTTTGGTGAAGCGAACCCGGCGAACTGAAACATCTAAGTACCCGGAGGAAAAGACATCAACCGAGATTCCGTTAGTAGTGGCGAGCGAACGCGGAGTAGGCCAGTACCTTTGATTGCGTTAGCAGAAGTCTTTGGAAAGAGACACCATAGTGGGTGACAGTCCCGTATGTTAAAACAATATTGAAGGTCTTGAGTAGGGCGGGGCACGTGAAACCTTGTCTGAACATGGGGGGACCACCCTCCAAGCCTAAATACTCGTGTATGAC